>CBFHYO010000047.1:0-1836 GCA_965660075.1 Patescibacteria group bacterium | reverse complement strand
TAGTTTTGATTTGTTTGTGTGACTTGTGGGTTTACAGGAAGATCTGGGTTGTCTGCTAATCTATTTTGAATTTCGTTTTCGGTAAGATTGAGAGTTAAAATGTTATCAACTTGGGCGTCATGTGATTGCGAACCACACTGATCAGTTGTTGTTAGTTGATCTAGGTTAGTATCAAAGCTAATTGTTGCTCCAGTGTTGTTTGCTTGATTTGAAAGTGTGAGAGATTGTCCTTGTTTGATTTTAAATCTAAAAGGAGTTGTTTCGATTATTGTTTTGTGCAAGCGAATTTCTACTGGAGTGTCTGCAGATGAGTTAAATGTTAGAACTTCGTAATCTATCCAATTGCCTAATTGGTGGCAGGGTAATGAGTTGATTGGATTTTGTGGATATCTAAAGTTTTGGATTGGGCTGGTATGTATTCCCCCATGGTTGTAATTGTAGAGGCTTAGATAGGTTAGGTTTGTGTTTTCATCGAAAATTACTCCTAAATAACAACTTATTTGAGATGGATTATCATTTTTATAGAAAAGTATTTGATGATTTGATTCAGACAGAAATCTATTTCTACTTCTTTCATACCAATGACTTGGGAGTGAATTATCTAAAGGTTTAATTTTAGGTGTGATTCTTAAGGTAATTGTATTTACCGACTCAGTTAAAATAGTGTGTTGCGGTTGTGGTGGTTGAGGTGGGTCTTGCTCATCTACTTCGTCTGTTGCAGGGATAAATGGATTTTGTTGTTCTTGTTGTGCATTATCCTCATTTTGTGCTTGGTTTTGATTTTCTGGTTGATTTGCTTCGTTTTGTACGTTTGGCTCTGCTTCAATTTTATTGATTATTCTAAAAAATGGTTGTTGTTTTTCTATATTTTTAATTTGCTTTTTTAGATTGTAAATTTTTTTATAATCTGGGTTCTTTTTATTTTCTTCAATTGTGAGTTGTTTTTTTAGTTTCTCAACTTTGCTTTCTTTTTGACCTTGAATAAATTGTGGTATTTTGAAAAATTTCGCATCGATTGGTGCGTGGAAGCTAAAGATTATTAGCAAAATTAATAAGCGACTTAAGTATTTAGACATTATATGTGTTTAAATTTAGGATTTATTAAATGTTTAATTTTATTTTGTCAAGTTTGTTTAACTAATTCCGTGTATTGATCTAGACACCTTTTTATGTTATAGTTATGTGATTTAATAAATTAAATTTATGAGAATTTTAGAAAGAATAAAAGAAGCTTTGGGTTTTAAACCTAATTTAGAAAGTCAAAAGTCTACACAAGTAGAAGATGCTGCTTTGCAGGTTAAAAAAGAGGCTTTAGAGACAATAAAAAATCCCCTGTGGGATGAATTTTTTAGCTATATTGAAAAGCATGATAAGTATCATTTAGTAGAAGGTGTTTTAGAATCTGATTTTAGAGCGGTGTTGAGTGTGGAAGATTTAGAATTTTTTATGGATTTACATCAAAATATTTCTAAGTATTTTTTTAGTGATAATTTTGCAGAATTACTTGAGAGAAGTAGTGCTATTTTAGATGATTTAGTTAATCAAAAATTACTTGATTTTTTAGAACCAGAGGTAGAGACAGAGGAGCAAGATTATGAAATGATTGGACGATTTAAGGAGTTTGATTTTGAACTTGCTCGGGATGAGTTGATAGATGAAAAAATTAAAAATTTAACGCTTGAAGAATTTGTTGAATTGTTAAAAGATCTAGAATTGCCAGCCAATGGTTGTATGCACATTACTCGACAAGGGATTCGTGATCATGGTTTGTTAGCTGAGCATCAGGTTGGTAAATATAGTTTTTTTAATAGTTTTAAAACTTTACTTGGTTCTGGA
>CBFHYO010000046.1:0-4217 GCA_965660075.1 Patescibacteria group bacterium | reverse complement strand
CACAGCTCCAAGAGCTTTAACTCCATCACAAATAAGAGAAAGAATTGCAATTCTCCACGAAAAAGAAAAAGCAAATCCATCAAGATTGCTAAGTATTCTAACCTTTATCGGAATCGATAAAAACCTCTTGTTTGGTGCTTTAGCTATGGATGCAAGTATTCCAAATAACGAATTAGATTTTACAATTACAAGTGTTATGGGTGCAGCATTTACAGTGATATTAAGAAGAAATTCGCTTCCAAGTTTTATAACCGGTTCTAATGATTCCACTGGTAATTCTCAATTGAGGTATGAAAGTCCCAATACAGTAGAAGCTCAAAGTGAAGAAAATCTTGTGTTAAGTGGTGCACGTACACAAGATAAAATTCATAAACAACAAAGAACAAAATACAAAATTAACGGAGAGATAAACATAACTCCGCAACAAGCAATTTATTTAGCTCCTGGAACAGAAATGACAGTTCAAAGAGGTCAACAAGTAAATTTTTACAATAATATCGAGGGAAATGACAACCAAAAACTAGCAAATACACATATCGAAAGATCAACTAGTTCTAGTGGTAATCATGGTGAACAAGAAGCTGGGGATGTTATAAAACTAAAAAAACCAGCACTGCTTCTTAGATCATCATTAGAGCAGCCAATGAAAAGAAATATACACTTTAAAGGTCATGTACATTATAGTACAAAAGAAAATTTTACTAACTTTAACTTTAACTAATGAATGCCCCTCAAAATTCAAATCAAAATTTAGAAAATAGTGAAACATCATTACCAGATGTGGTAATTGATAGATCTAAGCTAATAAGCGAGATAGTAGATGAAAATTCTAGTAGTGAACGCTACAGATTAATGTTAGCAGCTATTTTAGAACAAACAAATCAAGATATCGAATCTTTAAAACAAGAACTTACAGGCAGACTTCGAATGGAGGTGCAAGAGTCTTTACATTTGAATGATGCAGAAGTTACTAGCTTTACAACACCAATTGAATTGAAATTCAGTGAAATGATAAATGCATTACAAGAGCAAGATATACAAAGATTTAATTCAATATTACTAGAAATCAGAGAACTTATTATAAACAAAAATACAGAGCAACACATAGTAGATATTTTTGAAAGAGATTCAGTTCAGGAAAAAAGAGAAGTAATGAACTTTCTTGCATCTAACGAAGCATCAGAAAAAAAACAAGTATTTGAAAGACTTTTAACTAAATTTCTTCCAGAAAGTATACTCGAACAATACCAAGCAATTATTCAAAATCAGACGTCTAGTTTAGAGGAAAAATACAATATGCTTGATCAAATAATTAGTCAGAATACAAGTTTAGTACCTGGAATTTCTAGTTTAGATGACTTGATATACATGTGTAATGAAGTTACTAACATTGGAATTGAGGAAACTGGTAGCATATCTCAATTTTTTAGCAGATTACTATCAGATAGAGGCGAATTTCTTGAGAGATTAATGAATTCTGATTTAACAAACGCTTTGGTACCATTGAAATCATATCAAGTAGCAGCAGATTCATTAGGTATTCCAAAGCAACAACTGAAATCGATTGGAAGATTAACAGTTGGACAAGTAAGACAAATTACTGAGAACGAAGAGATGATGTCAAACTATATCAGAAATCATCCACGTACCTATCAAGCACTTACAGCGCTGCAAAGCAAATTTTTTGTTTCAAATGGTCCAGTAGATAAGCTTGCAAGCCATTTAGCAAATGTTGCACAAAACGATACATCAATATCAGCAGAATTTCGTTCTGAATTACTAAGTTTTAGTGCAAATATTGAAGAAGAAAAAATAGATACAATTATTACAGGTTTTTATTCAGATAGTGTAGAAAACGGAGCAAGTCATTTAATGTATCAAGACGCAGCAGTAATTTATAGATGGATTAAAACAGCTCACAATGCAAATATGAGAGGTTGGGAATTTATACATTTTCACAAGCCATTTACATATATATCTAGGACAATAGATGCAAGAAATGCTCAATATCCTAGATACAGTGTAAACCAAAATCCAAGTACAGTTCTTGATCAATGGACAAGTCGTATAGATGACTACATTCTTGGTAATAAACAAAATTCTGTTATGAGCCCAGATGATCTGTTAAGCGCAAGCACAGATGATCTTAATAGATATGGAATAGACTATAGAACAAATGTTACTGAATTACAAAGAGAAGTAGCATCAATGAGACAACAATATAATTACGATATAAGCAATTTAACATATGAAAATTTAGCAGAAGTGCAAAAGCGACATGGTATAAATTCGTCAAATAACTTAAATGACACAAGAAGTAGATTAGAACTAAAGCGAAGGGAATTCGAAGGTAGAATCACAGATCTTGATAGAAAACTAAGAACACATAATGCGCACTTAGATGCACATTTTGGTAATAGTAGTGAACGAGTAAGAAGTACAGGTAGTGGTAATTTAGATACGGATCTAAAAAGAGGAAGACGAGCAAATGTATTAAAAACAGGTCTATTTGCGGGTTTAACATTAAGTGGTGGTGCAATTGGATTAGCTCAAGGTACAATGACTGTAAAACAAGCTGCAGTAACAACAGTAGAATCTGGCCTAATGATGTTACCGGGTATTGGTACAGGTCTTATGATTCGACAACTATTTACTGGTAAAACCTTATCAGGTCAGGAATTATCAAGTACAGATTGGTATCTTACACTTGGTTTTACAGCATTATCTCTAGTTACAGACGTACTAGCGCTAACTACCGGTGTAGGTATGGCTGCAAAAGTTTCATTAATGTCATCTGTCACAACAATGAAAAACGCACCAACATTAACAAAAATTGGATATCGTTTAGGTAAATATTTTACAAAAGCTGGACGAATCAATTCATATGTAAGAAATTCAGATGCAATAAAAGCTGCGTCAACGTCTGCTAGTGCATTTGCTAATAACTTCAAAAGTTCATTTGGTGTATTTAGGGCAATGAAAAATGCACCAAGTGGACAACGTCTTGCAGCTGGTAGAGATAGTATACGTTCTGCTTTAAAGTCGATATGGCAACCAGATAGATCAGTATTAACAGGTTTATCAGGTTGGAGATACGCAGCAGCAGCACCATTTGTGGCAACATCAAGAGCTATAAAAACAATATTAAAACCAATAGGTTCTACTCTTGCTGGAATTGGATCAGGGCTTGGGTGGTTATTTGGATTCCCAAAAAGATTTTATTATAATATTAAATCAGCAGTTCTTTCTAAAACACTTAAAAATCTAAACAAAGCTGATCTAGAAAAAGCTGGAAAAATAATTCTTCAATCAGCTCAAAAAGAAAGAGAGTTAAGTCAAAAATTGCTTAGAATTCAAGAATTAAAACAAAATGGTAGACCACTATCTGAAATCAGAAAAGTAGAGTCACAATGTGTAAATTTAACAAAAGAAATCAACAACTTAAGAAATGCAAAACAATTCCATCCTAATGTACAAAAAATTATAAATATTCATGAAAGAGGGTCAAACAGTCCATTCTTGAAAATGCTAAGTAATGGAGAAAGAGCAAATGCAATTGTGCGAAAATTAGAACAAACCGCTTCTGTTGCAGTTTTAGGTACAGTCGGAGTCATGGCTGTAGGTGGAGTCGGAACAAGTATAACAAGAAGAGAATCTATAGGTGGAGATTTATATGATGGAGCAGCAACAGCAGGTTCATTAGTACTTAGCGGTGTAGGATCAACAGCAAGTGCAATAAATTTTGCATACGGATCAATACAAGGTCATGAATATGCAAAACAACATATACACAGAACAATGGAAAGAAGAGGACGAAATATGGCAGAAATGGCAGAATTAAAAAGACAATGGAGGAGATTCAATGCCTCTGAACTTGCAAGTTTTTTCTTAGATAGAAGATTTAGAGAATTACCGGAAAGATTACAAAGAGAATTTTTACAATATGCAAGAAGTAGAGGATACAACCAACAAAGACTAATAAACATTTATAATTCTAAACGAAGATAATATGAGCGAAATAAATCAAATAATATTAAAATATTTAATAGCAATAATATCTAATATAGGAGTAGGATATTACATGGTAAATAATTATCCAGAGTTGAATATTTATTCATTACCATTAATAACAATAGTTATAATCTATACCAGCTACAACAACTACAAACAAATATATAGATAGAACAAAACACCACCCCGTAAAAAGGGTGGTTTTT
>CBFHYO010000045.1:0-3973 GCA_965660075.1 Patescibacteria group bacterium | reverse complement strand
TACAAATACTGGAGTACCAGACTGAATTAAAGCATCCATAGAAAAAGATTCTTTGATGTTGGCAATCTCAGCAAAACCTGGACTTAACTTAAAATACTCCTCGGATGATGGGTCTACCACAACATAGATAAATTTAAGTTTTGACAAATCATCTTTAGAAAAATCAATATTAGAAGCTAAAAATTTCGAAAAAACCTGTAATTTTTCATTTATCAATAAAACCTTGTTTGTGGTATTACGATCACATTCTTTAGTTCCAACAAAATTCTTATCTCTAAAATCAAAACTATCTGCAGTAAATTTAGTATTCAAACTTGCGGTTGAAAAATTTGGTATATCAATAGTAGGCGGTTGCTCATTAGAATTTATAGACAAAAGTGCAATCCCCAAAACACCAAATAACAAAACAATATATATTCTTACTTTTTTTATCATTTATATTTTTTAAATCTAATCATTATAGCATATCTATAACGGTCAAGCCACATTGCTTGCTTTATAATCTACTAAAATGTAAGTTTTTACTAAAGAAACTCTAGACAAAATGCCAAAAAGACCCGGTGCTCAAGCTCACTTTATAAAACACCTAGCAGAATTCAAACCAAAATACATACGTAATCAAGTAAGTAGAATTTTCGATGTCACAGAAAACTACGGATTAACAAACAACCATGGTACTACAACAGATATTTGGGGAGAAACAGACTACTTACCAAATTCCTCTAGTGTGCAAACAGAATTATCAAACACAGATATTCAAACAATAAAAAAAATAATAAAACAAACTCGATCAGAGTTAATAATTACACCTAGTGGGAACTTTTTATATCAAATTTTAGAGAAAATCGAAGACCAAATAATTTCGCATATAGATTTCAAATCATATAATGAAATTACAATGGATGTACTTTATTATCCATCAAGTCCACATTTTAGTGTTTCTAGTTGCATAGACAAAGGACACATTATACACACAAACTTTGGAGCTTTTACAACAAGTTACATAGATCAAGTTCCAAAAAACGTTGGGAATAATAGCATACTAAGTTTGATTTCACATTTTAGACAAAACCAAATTACAGGCATTACCCTTGAACAATGGATAATTAACTATCTGTTTGAACAAATTTTTATTGAACCATCTAAAAGAACATTCAACTCGAACGAAATTATATTCGAGACTGTTTTGCCGCAAAGCCAATCTTGTATTCAAATAAATTTTGACTCATCTGGGGTTCCAAATATCTTTTTATTAAATAAATTCGATTTATTAGACCCAACTTTAAAATATAGATACGCAGTTAATATTTAACTACATTCCATAGGGATAATTATCTAAATCAACCACTCCAGAATTTCGTACCTGCTTAAAGGCATCTGCAAACTCAACAAGCAAAGCTAATCCATATTCTGCGCGCTTGTGTAAATACTCATTATCACATGAAGAGTTAAAAACATTTTCGCAATCACGAACAATTAAATGCTCTGGAAGATAATTTATGTATGTGTTTTTGTAAGAACTCATTCGCAGTTCTGCAATAGGATAAGCTCCTCCACGACCACTAGATACAGTCACAAGATAAGCTGGTTTAAACGCTAGCAAATCCGAGCCACCAGCATACAAAAAGAAATTTTTAAGACCACTACTCGCCATTCCTCCCCACTCTGGACTTATAACTATAAAAGCATCACAATCTTTGAGCGGACCAGAAACATTTTCCCAAGTATCCTTAGTTTCATTATTTTCGCCGGACCACATATCCTCGGACCAGAGTGGTAAAGGATTCAAACGCAAATCTACCATAGCGGTATCAATATCTGAATGGTTTTGTTTAAGTAAATTTTCTAGGTATTTTCCAATCTTTGTAGATTCAGATTCTGCTCTGTGCGAACCAACAATTATTCCAATTTTCATATGGGTGAATTATTTTTTTAACACTAAAAGTATACCCTAGAATGGTTTTTTTTCGAATAAATGTTTTAGAGTAAATTTTATCGAATCTTTTAAATGTTGTTGCATGACCCAACTCTTGAAAAACTTTTTAAATCCACCTGCAGAAGCACGCAAACCATCAGCATACACAGTCACAACCGGATGGTAGACTACCTTCAAGCCATGCTTCCAAGATTGCCAACAGATTTCTGGATCTGACATAAAAATAAAATACCGTTCATCATGACCACCTACCTCTCGCCACAAATCGCCTCGAACACAATTAAAACTTGCTTGAAGCCATGGAACCTCTTGGGTTTTTGAATAATCCAAATTTTGCATTTCGTCTTTAGCTACAAGCTTGTTTAGAATTGGCAATTTTCTTAAAAAAGTTCGGCGAGCAACTTGCAAAAACAAATTAGGCCAACCACGAACACTCATTGTAATAGTTCCATCATCATCCATTTGCTTAGGCGCAACCACACCACAATCAATGTTTAGTTGCATATAATCAATCATTTTTTGAATAGTTTGTGAATCTTTCAACAAAACATCTGGATTGATTGTAAAAATATAATCCGCATCGGAATCTTTTGCCATTAAATTATGAGCCTTTATATAACCCAAATTAGATGCAAAAATTTTTAATTTTACATTTTCTTGACCATCTAGAACTTGTAAAATTTCTGCTTGTTTTGAATCACAAGAGTTATCTCCTACAACTAAATCTATATCAAATTCGCCTTCCTGGTTTAAAATATCTTTTACTGCTAATAAAACTCTTTCAGCCTTCATGAAATTTAAAACCATTACCAATATTTTTGGTCTTTTTATATTTTTGGAATTTGCTTGCATAGGTATGGATATCTAATTAATAAAAAGGTAAATTTTGCTAAGTAAAAAAATGTAGCTAAAAAAGGATTAAAATAAGTAAAATTAAAACTTAAGTGCTTTTTTAATAGTCTTAAATCACCAAGAAAAGATGACTCTACAAGACCTCTCGATTTATTTTTATAAAACGCAGCCTGCCGATCATGATATGCAATAACGTTTTTAATAACTTCAGTTTTTAAACCTAGTTTTTTGATTCGCAGAGTTTGCTCACAATCATTTTTATAATGCAACTGCGGATCGAATAAAAATCCATCAGTCTCTACAATTTCTTGGATAGCTTTTCTAGTAAAAACACCCAATGCCCCATTTGGCCCGTCTACAAAATTAGGGATATTTGTCTGCACCAGTTGGCTCCCAGAAAATGGCTCCGAGAAATACAGCTTACGATCGAAATTAATACCAATAGTATCTATCTCAGTTGTTAAAGCTTGGTTATTGTTATAATCCCATCGGCACAAAACCGGACAAAAAACACTTGAATCAGAATCTTTCACATAATTTGCAATATCTGCAAAAAAATCTACAGGATAGTGCATATCATTACTAGCAATCACAACCAAATCGCCAGATGCTTTTTTGGTTAACTTATTCATTCCCCCGCTATGCCACAAATTAGGCCCCTTTTCTATTATAAACCTTGAGTCACAACTTAAATTAAATTTTTCTTCCAAAAATTCCGCAGCACTCCAAGCTCCATCCTCTTGATCTAAAATCAAGAATTCGATGTCTTCATAAGTCTGATTTATTAAACTTTTAAAAGAATGCTCTAAATACTTAGTTTTATAGACAATAATACAAACTGAAATTTTCATATTTTTTTTAACATAATAAACCAGATCAAGCCCTCTTCAAAATCTAAAATCTATTATTTACAAATCAAGCAAACCTAATTCAGCAAGTCTTTGATTCAAATAAGCCCCTGCAGTAATGTCCTCAAACCTTCGTGGATTTTGAAAATCTACACAAGAATCCAAAACATCTAGAGGCATACTGCTTGCTGGGTGACAAAAAAATGGAATCGAAATCCGAGCAGGTACCAAGTCATCCATAGACTCAAAACCATCAACATCACACGGATTTAAAACCCTATGAACAGTCGAAACAAATCTTTTATTTGATAAACGTTGCAACATATCACCAACATTT
>CBFHYO010000044.1:0-1664 GCA_965660075.1 Patescibacteria group bacterium | reverse complement strand
GTTTGCTAACTTGGGATTAGATATAGCTAATTCTAGAGTTGATCGCGTGACTGTTGTTAGTGGATTAGTTGGACTTGGTATAAGATCGAAATCTTCTGACAACTGAAACCCAGTAAAGGCGCTATACAGCATGTCTTGTTTGTTTACGTAAGTGTTTAGATCGCTGGAATAAAGATCAAACTTAAAGAGGATTCTGTTTAACTCAAATAGCTGTGAAAACATTCTGTTTGGACTTGAAACATTTAACAGATGCGACAAACAGACTGATAACTCACTTATATCCTCTGCATTTTGGACTTCTAAAAAGGCTTTGCTATCAAAACGGGTAGTTAAGAGATTAGACTTTGATTCTGGCGATTTTAAAATTGCATCTAGATTTGAAAAGCTATCGTTTAGGTACTCAAACACACTTTGTACAGTAAAATCAATTTCTGATTCTATACGATGTATAGTTTTTGGATCTATAGTTAGATCTTGATAAGGATTGTTAAGAAAATGCCACAAATCCAAGCTATAATTATCTTGGCTAGGTGTGATTTGAGAAGATTCAGGATTTAGCAAATCTGATAAATAAAGGGCTTGTTGTATGAAACTATTTTTATTTTTTAGTGTCCAAGTATAACCTTTGGTTACTATTAACTTTTGAATTTCTTTGCGAGATAACTCGATAATGTTTCGGCAAGCCGAGAAATCTGCACAATCTTCTACTTGTGGTCTGATGAGTGATAAAACCTTTTCTGCCTTTTGGATAGCATCAATTTTCTTGTTCATATTGATTAATTTCATTTATAAAATCTTGGGGAGATTCTATTATTAAAGCCTTATCTTTATATCTACGAAACCAAGTATACTGTCTTTTGGCATAATTCCGAGTAAGTTTTTTAAACTCCTCTATTTGCTCAAATTTACGTTCTGGATTTTTAAGATACTCAGAGATTTGCTTGTAGCCAATTGAACTTAGTGCTGTTTTGGCATCTGGAAATTTATTAATTAAAAATTGGGTTTCTTTTTCGAGTCCTTGCTCTAGCTGCATGTCGATTCGAGTGTTTATTCTATCATAAAGCCATTCTCGATCTGGCCAAAGTAGGAGAATATCGTATTCGAAATCTGGTTTGGATGTTTTTGCCAGGCTTGATTTAGAATCCTGATTAGTTAACAAAAACTCTATCTCGCGAATAACCGAATATATATTGTGCGGGTGAAAGTCTTTTGCACGATTTGAATCTAATTCTTGCAGTTTTTTATAAAACTCTTGTTTTGCTTGTTCTTCACCCACTTTGTTTGTAAGTTTAGTATACTCTTTTTCGAGGCTGGATTTGATTGATAGATCTTCGGTTTTATTTGAATCCACCTGATAATTGTTGATTAAGCAATCTACATATAATCCAGTGCCACCACATACAATCGCTTTTTTACCCTTTTTTTGAATTTGCTCAATGATTTGTGTGGCATCTTCTTGAAAATCAAATAAAGTATAACGCGTACCTGGATTTACTATGTCTAATAAATAATGATTAATATCTTGAATTTTGTATGGTTGGAGGTTTTTTATGGTCTCATCTGAGTTTTGACATGGTGTGGTTGTATGTTGGCCTGGCGTGGAGGGTCGTGGTGCCTCTTTGGCTGTGCCAATATCCATATAATTATAAATTTGTCTCGAATCT
>CBFHYO010000043.1:0-14510 GCA_965660075.1 Patescibacteria group bacterium | reverse complement strand
GGCTGCCAATGTGCCATTGATTATTTATTATGCGATTCCAGATGAATTTATGGGTGCTAATTTGCGTACCTATGATTTTATGCTCAAAGGTTTGCATGAATCTTTCGATAAAGCTTTTAAATTAAATTTTGCTTGCAAATTAGAAGTTGTAGATCCTGTTGAGGGTGTATTAAATTTAGTTTCTGAACAAAATGTCTCGTCTGTTTTCACTGACTTTTCTCCACTTAAAAAACCAAGAAAGTGGAGGGAGGATCTCGCTAATAAGCTTAATATTCCTTTGTTTGAAATAGATTCCAGAAACATTGTTCCGTGTTTTATCGCATCTAATAAGCTTGAATTTGGAGCACGTACAATCAGACCTAAGATTCACAAATTATTAGTAGAATTTTTAGATGAATTTCCACAAATTACTGATGATTTACCAAAACTATCTGATGAGCTGTTTTATAAAAATTTTGATTTGTCTGAAATCTTAAATTCTCTAAATATCGACACAACTGTTTTGCCTGTAACTACCTTTGTGCCTGGAGAATCTGCTGCTAATAAGATTTTATTAGATTTCATAAATCATAAACTTGTATCCTATGACTCTGATCGTAATGATCCAAATAAAGATGCTATTTCTAATTTATCTCCATATTTACATTATGGGCACATTTCTAGTCAAAGATGCGTTTTAGATGTGCAACATTCAGACTTGCCAGAAAATTTTAAAGAAGTTTTTATTGAAGAAATTGTAGTACGTCGTGAACTTGCCGATAATTTTTGTTATTACTGTCCAAATTACGATTCTATTGATTGTGCTTGGGATTGGGCAAAAAAAACTCTTTTTGAACATGCTTCAGATAAAAGAGAGTATTTATATGATTATGATGATTTTGAGAAGGGTTTAACTCATGATCCTTTGTGGAATGCTGCCCAAAAAGAAATGGTAAAAACTGGCAAGATGCATGGGTTTATGAGAATGTATTGGGCAAAGAAAATCTTAGAATGGACTGAGTCACCAGCTCAAGCTTTTGATTTTGCAATCAAATTAAATAATAAATACGAACTTGATGGTCGTGATAGTAATGGTTATACGGGTGTTGCTTGGTCTATTTGTGGTGTCCACGATAGAGCTTGGTTTGAGCGAGATGTGTTTGGAAAAATTCGATATATGAATTACAATGGCTGCAAGCGTAAGTTCGATGTAGAGGCTTATATAGATAAAGTAAAATCATTATGACAGTATTAGAAATTATAAAAGGTAAAGACAACCCAGTTTTACGTACAATGTGCAAACCCGTTGAAGAATTTGATTCGGTTATCAAAGATATTATCTTTGATATGAAACAAACCCTTAAAAAAGCTAAGGGGCTTGGAATTGCCGCTCCTCAGGTAGGTTTGGATATTCGTGCTTTCATATTTATTACTGACTATGGAACTAAAAATCAGGTTGTTCGTGAAGCGATTAATCCAGAAGTTATTTTTGCTTCCGAGGATCAAACTATCGGTGAAGAGGGTTGTCTGAGTTTACCAGGACAATTTGGAAATGTTTATAGACCAAATGAAATTATTGTTTCTTTTTTTGATGTTAAAGGCGAAAAGCATCAAATGCGATTGCTTGATTTAGATGCACGTGTGTTTTTACATGAGTTGGATCACATCAATGGTGTTTTGTTTTTGGACAGGTTAGCTGACTCGTTGATTCTTTAGGATTTTTTATTAAATTTTTTTATTTTTCTTCTTATCAGAAGTATAAAAAATATGCCTGGTTTGAATATAGTTAGCTTGTTTGCTTTAAAGTGGACAATTTTTCCGCCAAATTTTCTTTTAAATTCCGAGACTTTATCAAGTGGGTGAGGTGAGTATGGGCTTACACCTAGAAAATCATAAAAGTGCATGCCTCTTTTTTGTGCTTCGAAAATGGCTTTGTGTTGAATTAAATATGGTGCCATTAAATTTCTGTAATCATGGTCGCTTGCTCCGTAAAAGTAGTAGGCTGTGTTGGCATGATCTATTACTATACTTGCTGCAATAAGATTGGAGTCTTTGTATATCCCATAAAAGTGAATCTGTTTACTTGGAATATTTTCGAATAATTCTTGGTAGTACTTTTTATTATTAATAAAAAAGTTATCTCTTTTGGCTGTTTTTTCTAAAAGTTTGTAAAAATCTTCAAGTGACCACTTTGTACTTACTTCTAAGTTGTTTTTTAGTGCCACCTTGCAGTTGTAACGGCCTTTTGCGTGCATTTGACTAAGAATTTCTTCTCGACTCTCAGAGAGCGATATTATGCGTGTAGCACGAGGTATGAATTCTTTAAAGCTTTTTGTTTCAAATTTATCAATTACTTCTTGAGTTTCGTGCAGCGCATAAATAGCATTGTATTTTTTTGCTAGTTTTCTTAGGTATAATTTTACCTTTGTGGTCTTTTTAGCATCGGTATAAATAATTGTGTATTTATTAAACAGTGGATAGACTAAAAAACTACCAAGTTTGTTGTTTTTAGATGTTATTATTTTCCCGCTTTTTTTTAGAGCTTTTTGTAGATGCTGATTGCAGAATAAATTTTTTTTAGTAGCTATTTTTTGAATATTCATAGTCTATTTGATAAAAAAAACCTCTAGTAAGTTAGAGGTTATTTGTTTCTATTTCTGAGATTTAATCTGACAAAAGCTGGAATATCTAACTCGTTTTCTGTCTCTTGTACCCCTTGCGGAGCGCTTTGTGGAAAACTAATTAGTTTCTCTGATGATTCGGCAGGCGATGTATCTTGGTTTTGTTGAGTTCTTTGCATTTTTTCTTGATTGGCAAGTCGCTCAGCTATTTTTCTTTTTTTCGCTACTTCGTCGAACCCTGTAGCCACTACTGTGATTTTGATTTCACCAGTGTAGTTTTCGTTAATTACAGAACCAAAAATAATTGTTGCGTCTGGATCTGCGGCTTCTGTGATAATTCTTGCGGCTTCGTCTACTTCGAACATTGATAGATCAGATCCACCAGTAATGTTGAATAATATACCTTTTGCTCCTTCTATATCCATTTCTAACAATGGAGATTGGATAGCTGCTTTAGCTGCTTCTACGGCTCTATCTTCACCAGATCCATAACCGATACCCATTAATGCCGATCCGGCATCTTCCATAACTGTTTTTACATCGGCGAAATCCACGTTGATCATACCATGTACTGTAATTAGATCGGAAATCCCTTGTACACCTTGTCTTAATACGTCATCTACTACAGTAAAAGCTTCTGTGATTGGTGTTTTTTTGTCGATGATTGATAAAATTCTGTCGTTTGGAATTGTAATAAGAGTGTCTACTTTTTCTTTTAATGCTAAAAGTCCATCTTCTGCTTGATTTTTACGTCTTGGACCTTCGAATGTAAATGGTTTTGTTACTACACCAACAGTTAAAATACCCATTTCTTTAGCGATATCTGCTACTACAGGTGCCGCACCAGTGCCGGTACCACCTCCCAAACCACATGTAATAAAGACCATGTCTACTCCTTCGAGTTGTGCCTTAATGTCTTCTGAACTTTCTTCTGCAGATTGTTTACCTCTATTTGGGTCTGAACCAGCCCCAAGTCCACGAGTTGTAGATTTACCAATGTTTATAGTATTATCAGCGTCTGAATAGTGTAATGCTTGGGCATCTGTATTGATAGCCACAAATTCAACACCTTGTAGGTGCGCCTTGATCATTCGGTTAACCGCGTTGGATCCACCACCACCAACTCCAAACACTTTAATGTGAGCAACTGGAGACATTTCTGGTGCCACTTCTACACTTTTAGTTGCAGGTTTGCTACCTGAAAATAACTTTTTAAGAGTTTCTTCTGGATTTGTTGTAGGGTTTTTTTTGTTTGTCATTGTCATTCAAGAATTAATTTATGGCATTAAGTTTTTGAACCAGGATCTAAATGTATCAGTTACACGTGAAAAGTCAATCTTTGATAAGTCAAAATTCATGTTCACGCCTTGTCCCTGATATCTGCTGGCCCATACGAGTAGTCCAAGTGCTGTTGAATAAGAAGTGTCTTCTACCTTATCCGTTAAGCCCTCGAAACCTTGAGGGATACCAATCTGTACAGGTAATTTTAGTTTTTCACGAGCCATGTCTACAAGCCCTGGTACTTTTGCACCACCACCAGTTAGCACTACACCAGCTGGCAACATTCCGTCTCTGCCAATATCTTCCAATGATTTTAATACCATGTTGAAGATTTCGACGTACCGAGCCTCCATTATTTGGCAAAGTGTTTTTCTATTTACTTGTTGCAGGTCTATTTTACTAATAAGTGATAAATCGATTTGTTCTTTTGAATCTATCGTTTCTGGATTTGTTGTTCCGTATTCTATTTTAATTTTTTCTGCTGTTTCTATACTTGTCTTAAGGCCAATTGCAACATCGTTAGTTACGTTTTCTCCTCCGATTGGTATTACTTGAGAATGTAAAATCGTACCTTCTTCGTATACAGCAACATTTGTAGATCCACAACCTATATCAACAACGACTACTCCAAGTTCTTTTTGTCTTTTACTTAGAATAGCTTCTGATGAAGCTAGAGGATTTGGAATAATATCTGAAATATCGACACCGCTATGTAGTACTGACTTTTCTAAATTTTTAACTGCAGGAGTTAAACCTGTTACAATGTGTGCATCTACTTCGAGTCTAATACCCGTCATTCCTACTGGATATTTAATTCCTGTTTGTTCATCTACTGAGAAAGTTTTAGGTATTATTCTTAAAATTCTTCTGTTGTTTGGTATAGCCATTGCTTGTGCTGCTTCGAGTGATCTGTCTATGTCTTCATCCATAATTTCTCCACTTGGATGAGAAATTGCGATTACCCCTTTAGAATTTGTAGATTCTAAGTGATGACCACCCATCCCCAAAAACACTTGGTTAATTGGCTCTCCGGCCATTCTTTCGGCATCTTCTAATGCTGATGAAATACATCTGACTGCTTCTTCTATATCAACTATCATGCTTTTTCGAATACCCTCAGATGGAGAGAATCCCATTCCGAGTATTTGAATTTGGTTTGTTTGTTCGTCTATCACACCAACAATTGTACGTATTTTGTGGCTGCCTACGTCAAGGCTGGCAATTATTTTACCTTTAGACATATCTTACGATTTTAATAGTATCTTTAAGTTACTATATAGATATCCTTAACGCAATTGATTATTGTCTAGTCAAAGTCTTTTGGTTACTCGTTGATGCATTTTTTTATACGTTTTTTTGTTTTTTGGATAGACAAAAACCTAAAATTTGCAACAGTTTGCATGGCAATTTTTTTTGTTTGTCAGATTTAGATTTTTGTGGATAGTTATTTAATAAAACCCGCTTTTTGATTTATTAGAATAAACTTTGTTGATTTTCAGATACTATTTTTTGATCTAGCAATTTTTTTAAGCTCATCACTTTAGGTGTAAGAGAATCTAATTCTAATTCTTTTAATTGAAGTATTAAATCCTGATAGTTAATATTGTCGCAGTGTAAATTGTCTACCTTTACTTCTGGAACGTTGCTATCTAGAGTTGCTAGCTTTTTTGATAATTGGGCTAGATGTTTATTTTCGGTAATCTTTTTACCTAGTGCGCCTTTAATGTTTTCTGAGTCCGCTATTATATTTTCTAGATTTTTATATTCATCTATAAGTTTTATGGCGGTTTTTGGTCCAACTCCTGGAATTCCTGGTAAATTATCTGAACTATCTCCAGACAGTCCTTTGTAATCTGCTACTTGATCAGGTTGGATGTTGTATTTTTCTACAAATTTCTGCGTGTTGTACTCTTCGTATTTTTGTGGCCCCTTGATTGGTTTTAGTACTGTTGTTGATTCATTAATTAGCTGCATTAAATCAAAATCTGATGAGTAGATTTTTTTGTGCATGTTTGGGGTTTTGCACAATGTTGCTATAATATCGTCCGCTTCGTAACCCGGTGAGTCTAGGTAATTAAGATCCGCTTTTCTTAATAACTCTTGGACTATTACTATTTGTTGATAAAGTTCGTCTGGTGCTTTGCTGCGGTTAGCTTTGTACTCTGAGTACTCTTGTTTTCTATGAGTTGTTTCTCCTCGGTCAAAGCAAATTGCAAAATATTCTGGTTGTTCTTGTTTTAACAATTGAATGAGAATGTTAAAAAAGCCTAAAATGGCATTAGTAGGAATGTTTTTAGAACTTTTAAGGGGTGGAATCGCATAAAAGCCGCGAAATACTAGTGCTGTTCCGTCAATAAGAAGTAGATTATTCATTGGATTTTTCGTCAAAATTTTGCTAATATATTATGATAAATTTAATAAAAAAGAAAATTGAAAGTTGCAAAAGTTTACATGTTTGGAGTTGATTCTGATTTACAAAAGATTTTAACTCAGTTACCAATGGATATCGTATCAGATATTAATCAAGCCGATATTTTATTTGTTGGTTCAGAGGCTATATCAGATGATTTGATGAATGTTATGGTTCCAAATGTAGTACCTGTATTGCCTGATAGTTTTGGTTTTATTGACTATGATCCTGTGCGCGAGGTAGGGGATGCTTTCAATTACCAATTAGATACTTATGTTAGTGCTATATATGCCTTATCCCGAGCACTAGAAAATCATCGATTTGTTTATGATTGGAAATCGATTCAGTCGAATTTCAATACTAGGTTAAAGTTATCTAAAAATATTTTAGTCTAAACTTTGAGGGAAGCCTTGGGTTTTTTGTGTTGAACTGTTGCCTTGCAAATCGGTTGTGATATTGTCTATTGTCTGAATTATTTGTTGAATATTTAGGTATTTAACGGTGTTTATTCCAACTACTCTTCCGACTACATTTACAATAATTACAGAAGCCATTGTAAAAATAAGCCCAATGATTGCAAATCTAATTGTTGAGACTGCTTCTTTGATTTTTTCGTCTTCACCTCCTGAGAGTATAAATCTTATACCACCCCAAAACACAAAAACAAATGAGAGTAAACCAGCTATTATTATCGCAAATGCGATAAGTTGGTTGATTAAATCTATAACGCTTGCGCTTTCTGCTGTGTCTAGGATAGATCCCTGGACTAATTGGAGGAAATACATAAAAAAAACTCATCTATATTACAAGATGAGTTTAATGGAATTTTAATTAAAATTCAATTTGAAGTTACTAATTAAACTTCTAAATCTTCGTCTAGACCTGAATTAGGCAAGTTTGATCCACCTTCTTCTGGTTCTAAAATTTTAAGATTTACTCTTTCTTCGTTTTTAGATCCAATTAATCTAAGTAAAATTCGGATAGCTTTTGCTGTTTGTCCGTTTTTACCAATGATTTTACCCATGTCGTCTTTAGCAACTTTAAGGGTGATTAGGATACCAAGATCGTCTACAACTCTGTCGATTTCTACTTCTTCTGGAGAATCTACGATACTTTTAACTACAAATTCGATGAAATCTCTATCTTTGAATGTATTCATTGTTTTTAGAATTAATTAATTACTAAAGAATATTTTATTCTTCTTGAGCTTTTTTCTTTTTGGCATTTTTGTTTTTAGATTTTAGATATTGATCCATATCTTTCATGCCAAGGTTTTTGCAAAGTGAAGCTACTGTTGCGGAAGGTTTTGCACCTTTAGAAATCCAATGAGTAACTCTTTCTTGATCGATTTCGAGTACTTTTGGCTCTTGTGTTGGTAGGTAGTGTCCGATTGCTTCTACATATTTTTTGGACACAGCCTTGGACTTCTCTGCTACAACCACTCTGTAAGCCGCGAGGTTGCGTCGTCCTGTTCTCTGAAGTCTAATTACTAGCAATTTGTCTTTGGTTAGCTGATAAAATGCAGAACCATACTATCAATTTGGGTATGGATGTCAAGCTTTTTAGTAAATCACGACTTCTTCTATTGTGGTAGCCGTTAAATCTTGTTTCAATTTCTTTAAAATTGTTCGTTTATTGTAAAAAAACTCGTGTTTGGCAACGCTACTTGGACACTTTATGAAAATTTTACCTTGCTGAAACTTAGTAATGTGGGCTTGTGTTGACTTTAGTTCTTCTGAAAGTATTTCCCGTGCTTGAAAGCAAACATGGCATGCATTTAGTGGTTTTTCTAGGCCACTTTTCTTAATATGTTTTAGAAGTTCATTTTTTAGTTCACTAAACATTTTTATAAAGTTTAAGTGTTTTTTTTGCCATATTTCTAAAGCTGAATTTCTCTAGTTGTTTTTGCATTTTTTCAAAGTTTTCGTTTTTTGTCTGTAGGACTTTATCTATTTTGAATGCAATTTCTGCTGGGTCTTTTGGGTTAAAGTAAGTTGCCACTTTTCCTCCAACTTCTGGTAATGATCCAGTGTTTGAACAAACAACTGGCGTTTGATTATAAAATGCTTCGAGTACTGGTAATCCAAAACCTTCTACAAACGATGGTTGAATATAGGCTCTTGCGTTTCTGAATAATTCTTGCAGCTTGGAATGTGAGACTCTTCCTAGGATTTTAATATTTTGTCGGTATTTGGAGTTATCTATCATTTTTTGTGGTTTTGGATGATCTTTTGCTACGGAACCTGTTAAAACTAAATTTCCTTTGTAATTATATTGAGATTTTAAAATTTCGAACGCTGTAATTAATCCCTCTATATTTTTGTGTGCTTTCCAGTTTCCTGCGTAGAATATGTAGTTTTGCTTTTTGTCTTTTGGTTTGAGAGATTGTTTAAAGGTGCAACCTTCGTAAATCACTTCTGATTTTTTCTTAGTTGCTATAACTTTTTTATTTAGTTCTTTTTTTGAAAATTCAGACACGCACACGATTTTTTTTGCTTTAGTGCAGTTAACAAAGAAGCTTAACTTATAAGCAATTTTTTTGAGTTTGTTTTTGGCGTGGCTATCTAGTGTTACATCGTGAATTGTGACAATGTTTTTTCGTAAATATAGGATTGGGGCGTTGAAATGCGGGAAATGCACAAGGTTTAAATTTTCTTTGTACAAGGTCCATGTAAAATTTAGTTGTTCTTTTGCTGAATATATTGGTGCGTTTGCAAGGACTTTTCTAAATCTTTTATTCGGAAGTTCGAATTCATCAAATTCTGGTTTGTTCATAAAAAGTACGTACTCGCTTTGATTGTCTATAATTGATAATTCATGAATAAGATTTTCTATATAGTGTCCAATGCCAGTAAAGCGTGACCCTATCATTCTGCAGTCGATTCCAATTCTCATGTTTTTGTTTTAATTTTACTTGATTATATGTAATTTTATTTGAATTTCAAAAAAATGTTTGACTTTTTTCTGAATATAAATAATAGTGATTACACTTACAGATTGGGGTCGTAGTTCAGTTGGTTAGAACGCCTGCCTGTCACGCAGGAGGTCGCGGGTTCAAATCCCGTCGATCCCGCCACTCTAAATTCACACTAATGTGTGTTTTTTTCGTTGTATCTCTTAATTATTCTTTTGATTGTGCTACAATGCAGTGTGTAGTTTAAGATTTTTGTATGAATATTGAGAAAACAATGCTCGCTAATGATGCTTTAAGTCTAGTTGATGATGGCATGATAATTGGCGTTGGTGCTGGTAGCACCATTGATATATTTGTTGAGAAGTTAATTGAGTATGTAAGGGAGAATGATTTTCATATTAAATTTGTTTCGGCAAGTTCAGAATTAAATCAAAAAGCATCTGTAATTGGTGTAACTGTGCTTGATATACCGAATGTATCTGAAGTTGATTTGTTTTTTGACGGTGCGGATTTTGTAGATGTAAATTCTGGTTTGGTTTCGAAAGGTAACGGAGGGTTTATTTATAATGAAAACTACCTGGTTAAGTTCGCCAAGCGAAGTGTTTTGTTAGTAGATAGTTCGAAACTTTCTTTTGCTCGTTTGCCTAAAGTTTTTTTGGAGGTAAGTGAAGATATGATTGCGGAAGCTTTTAATGTGCTAGCAGGATTTACTTTTTTTGTTCGGGAGGAATTATCGGAGTCTGGTAATCTTGTTTTAGATGTGCTTGTTGAAGATGTTGAATCAATGCAGAACTTTGTAGATTTTGATATGGAACACAGTTGTATTTTAGCTAGTGGGGTAAGTTTGAATCGCTATGGTAGTGTGTGGATTGCGTATGAAAATGATAAAAAAATAGAGAAAATTAATTTTAAAAGATGATTGATAAAGATAAATTTAGAGTAATTGTATTTGGTTCTAGTCGTTTAAAACCAGAAACAAAAGCTTACAAAGATATGTATAAACTAGGTTTCGAGCTGGGTAAGCGTCATATGGATGTGGTTACAGGTGGTGGCCCTGGTATTATGGAGGCTGCGAATAAAGGTCACGTAGATGGAAGTCCTGGAGCTGACAATGAGTCTCAATCTATTGGTGTGAGAATCCAGTTGCCATTTCGTGAACCAGAAAATCCGAATTTAGATGTTGTCGAACATTTTGAGCAGTTTTCTAAGCGGCTCGATGAGTTTATAAGAATTTCAAACTTTGTAGTGGTTGCTCCAGGTGGTCTTGGTACTTTGCTTGAGTTTGCTTTTGTGTGGCAATTACTACAAGTAAATCATGTTCAAAACATTCCGGTGCTGATTTATGGAGAGATGTGGGATAAATTATTGGGCTGGGCACGAGAAAATATTATGGAGCCTGGACTTGCAGATATGTCTGATTTAGATTATATACACAAAGTAGATAGCGTTGAAGAAATTTTAGAATGGATTGATGACAGCTATCAAGAGTTCAATTCTTAAGTTTGACAAGTAGGAATTTAAAACAATTTTACTTTAACTTTAGGTTTTTGTACTTTAATAAATAGTAAATTTAATTATATATTGTGAAACTTGTAATAGTCGAGTCCCCAGCAAAAGCTAAAACTATCTCAAAAATACTTGGAAAGGAGTTCATTGTAGAGTCTTCTATTGGTCATATTCGTGATTTACCTGCGAGTGCCGCTGAGATTCCTGCTAAATATAAAACTGAAAAATGGGCAAGGTTAGGTGTGAATGTTGAAAAAGATTTTGAGCCTTTGTATGTAGTGAATAAGGACAAGAAAAAACAAGTGAAAAAATTGAAAGATTTGCTTGCTAAAGCTGATGAATTGTTTCTGGCAACAGATGAGGACCGGGAAGGAGAAAGTATATCTTGGCACTTGCTAGAAGTTTTAAAACCAAAGGTACCTGTTAAGAGACTGGCCTTTCATGAAATTACTGAGTCTGCCATTAAAAAAGCACTAGCAAATCCAAGAACAGTCGATATGCCAATGGTACATGCTCAAGAAACTCGGCGTGTTTTGGATAGATTATATGGTTATGAGTTGTCTCCATTGTTATGGAGAAAAATTGCTCCTAAATTGTCTGCTGGTCGTGTGCAAAGTGTTGCGACACGAATTATTGTTGAGCGTGAGCGAGCTCGCATAGCTTTTAGAAATGCTGAGTATATGAGTATAAATGGTGATTTTGATCATTCTAGTGAGTTGTTTAACGCTGAATTAAAGCAATATAACGGTAAAAAAATAGCTATATCTAAAGATTTTGATAGCAACACTGGTGAGGCTAAAAAGGGTGTTTTAGTCCTTGGAAAAGACAATATTGAAGATGTTATGAGTGTTATTAAAAATGAGTCTTTTAAAATTTCCTCTGTAGAGACAAAACCAATGAAGACTCAACCAAAACCCCCTTTTACAACTTCGACTTTGCAGCAAGACGCCAATCATAAATTAGGATTTGGATCCAAACAAACTATGATGGTGGCGCAAAAACTTTATGAAAATGGTTTCATTACTTATATGAGAACGGATTCTATATCTTTAAGTTCTCAAGCGATTAAAGCTTGTAGAGATTTAGTAACTAATGAGTTTGGTGCTGAATACTTACCTTCTAAGTCTAGAGTTTTTAAATCCAAAGTTAAAAATGCTCAAGAAGCTCATGAGGCAATTCGTCCAGCGGGAGAAAAATTTAGAACTCCTTCTCAATTATCTTCAAAATTAACTGCTGAGCAATTAAAATTATACACGTTGATTTTTAATAGAACTGTTGCAAGTCAGATGAAAGATTTTGAATATCTGCAAACTTCTGTAGAAGTAGAAAGTGAATCGGCTTTATTTAGAGCAAATGGCCGTGTGACTACTTTCTTAGGTTTTAGAAAGTTATACGTTGAATCAGGTGCTAAAGAAGACTCGCAAGCACTGCCAGAAATGAAGGTTGGTGCAGCTGTTGCATTAAAAGAATTAAATTCCAAAAACCATAGCACTAAGCCACCCGCACGGTTTAACGAAGCGACGCTTGTTAAAGAATTGGAATCTCTTGGTATTGGTCGGCCATCGACTTATGCCTCTATTATAGATACAATTATTCGTAGGAAATATGTTTTTAAATCAGGAAAAGCGTTAGTTCCTACTTTTATGGCTTTTGGTGTTGTGCGTTTGATGGAGCAAAACTTTAAGTTTTTGGTTGACTATAGTTTTACTGCAAAAATGGAGGAAGACTTAGATGCAATTTCTCGTGGTGAATCTGAGTTTGTTGCTTATTTAAAAGACTTTTATTTTGGACATAGTGACTATATGGGACTAACTGAAATTACTAAGCTTGATATTGATCCTCGTGAGTCTTGCACGTTGCCACTAGGGGATGGAACTCAAGTTAATATAAGAATAGGTAGATATGGACCTTTTTTGGAGTCTGGTGAAAAGAAAGTGTCGATTCCAGACGGAACTGAACCAGATTCTTTAACTTTAGAATCTGCATTAGAGCTTTTGGAAACTTCTGAAAAAATGCAAGCAGAGGGTTCGCTGGGTGATGATCCAGAATCAAAAATGCCAGTCTTTGCGAAAGTAGGTAGATTTGGTCCGTATGTTCAATTAGGTGAAAAATCCGAAGAAGATAAAAAATTCAAACCAAAAATGAAGTCTATTCCAAAGGGTGTAGATCCTGAATCTGTTGATTTAGAATTGGCACTTAAAATTTTAAGTTTACCAAAAGTTGTTGCGAAAACTGCTGAGGGTGAAGATGTGACTGCTGATATTGGACGTTTTGGCCCATATTTAAAATCTGCTAGCAAGACCGCATCTGTAGATGTAGATTTGGTTTTGAATCCAGTTGAGGAAAAAGTTCTAGAAGCTTTAGCTGCTGGGAAGGCTGCTCGAGGTGCTTCTAAATCGGTTATTCGTGAATTCGAAGGATCTACAATTAAAGTAATGACCGGTAGATATGGTCCTTATGTTAATCAAGGTAAAATTAATGCTTCTTTACCAAAAGATTTGGATCCAAATAAAATTACTTTGGAAGAAGCTCAGAAGCTTATAGACGATAAGAAAAAATAATGTTTAGGAGGTTTTTTGAATCACAATTTAAATCTATTGGTCATAAAAAAGCCTCTTTTTTATTGGTTTTCTTTGCATTGATGAGTTATGTAATGGGTTTTATGCGTGACTTATTAATTGCATATTACTTTGGTGCTCAGAGTGTTACTGATGCTTATTACAGTGCGTTTATGATTCCTGATGCAATTTATACAATTACTGCCGCTGGTATTTTGGGTGGGGTTTTTATGCCAATGCTTGCCAAAATTCGTAAAACAGGTGAGCAAAACTATTTGGATTACTTATCGGCTTTTTTGTTTTTTAACACTCTGACTACAGGGTTTTTAGCTGTCTTGTCTTATATTTTTATGCCTCAGATAATGGGTTTGATTTTATCTCAAGCAGATGTTGCTACTCTTAATTTATCTGTTGAGTTAGCTAGGTTGTTGTTGTGGTCGCCGATTATTTTTTGTTTAGCTAATACTTTGTCGAGTTTTTTAATGTCTAATAAACACTATTTTTCTTATTCACTTGGGCCTGTGTTGTATAATTTAGGGTTGATTGGTGGGCTACTTTTGTTTGCTGATAGCCTTGGAATTGTATCTGCAATTTACGGTGTGATTATTGGCTTGTTGATGATGCTTTTGGTACGTGTGTGGGATTTTAGCACGCTTAGGGTTAAATTAAGATTTCAATTTTGGCATAAAAACATTTGGGAGTCTGTTAAATTATCTGTTTATAAAGTTTGTACCATTTTAACAGTTCAAATTTCTTTAATGGTTTTTAATTTTGTTGCTTATGGATTGAGCGAGGGGAGTTTGTCTGCATTTAATTATGCTAAAAACATTCAAAGTTTTGCTGTGAGTCTTTTTGGTATTGCTATTAGTCAGGCTGTATTTCCTTTTTTGATTGATCATAAAGTAGATTCTGATTCAAAGCAGTTAAATAGTTTGGTTGAAAATACTTTTTTAAAAATTTTGTTTTTTGTGTGGCCAGCAAGTTTGGGGTTGTTTTTGGTTGCTTCAGATTTGGTCGAAGTTTTATTTTTAAGAGGTGCTTTTGATACTAATGATTTGTTGATTACTTCGTCGGTGTTAATGGTTTTGAGTTTTAGCATTGTATTTGAATCAATTAATCATTTGTTTGCTCGAGTTTATTATGCTTTTTTAGATACTCTTAGACCTGTGTTAATTGCATTGGTGTTTTTGGCATCTAATGTTATTTCTGCCATCTATTTATCTGATTTTTTTGGAGTTAAT
>CBFHYO010000042.1:0-2124 GCA_965660075.1 Patescibacteria group bacterium | reverse complement strand
TGTATTATCTGTAAGAAAAAAAGAAGACACACCACCAACAACACCCAAAGCAAACAAACGAACTCTAAAGCGCGTATCATCTAACCTCTTTTCATGTATATCTAAAAAGGAATCTACAGCTTTTTGTTGAGATTTAATTAAGGTTGAGACTCCAATAAAGGTTCTTAACATATCGTTATGCTCAATAAAAGTTTTCTGTTTAAAATAAAATGAAGCTTTTTCTTGAGTTAAAGAGTTCAAATATGGAGTGTAAACGATTAACCATTCACGAGAAGACAGACTTGGATCGTATAGAGAAACTAATGTTTCGAACGAAAACTCATCTAAAGATTTATCATAAAGAAAACGTATTACAACTACTACATTATCAATTACAAACTTAAACGTATTATTGAAAAACTCGATTTCTTGAGCATCCAAATCAAAGAAAGAAATCAACTCAGTTGCAACAATAGTTTTAGTTACAATAAATTTAGCTTGGATGGAATCAGCTTGAATTTGATCGATATCTACATTTTCAATATTTACAGTGGAACTTTTAGACAATTCTAAAAGTGATTTATCTAAACTCATTATTTACGATCCTTAAATAAAAAATCCATACCAATACAAAAACTAGATACAAGTCCTGTATTTAATAACAGCGTGATAATAAAATCTATGTCGGATATTGCTGAAATCGATTTATCATCCATGGTTAAAATGGTAATAATAGTCGCAATCAATGGAGCTTTCCAAACTAAATCTGAGTCTTTTTGTTCCAAATGTTGCTTTTGAACATCTAAGATTTGTTTACGAGCTTTGGCAACTTCTCTCATTAAAGACTGACTAAAACCCTCCATTAAAGTAAGTGTATCTAAAAAAACCTCTGAAAGTTTTGGATCCTCCAGATAAGTTTTTTGTACCAAACAACCTTGGTAATTCAACCATGAAGTATCAGCTTGATAGTCACACATTTCAATACTAGTCATAACTAAAATCAAAGAATTTTGGTTAATTCTAAAAAAAACTGGCAGATTAAATAACTTCATACTAATACAGATCTCATGCATTGAAGTCATATCTTTTTCCAAAACAATATCATTTACACCAAACCTTTGAAAATAGGCTCTTAGCTTCGCAACAAAAGCAGTGGAAACCATATAGAGATTTGGATTGTTGTATTTAAAACCCTCTAATTGAGTATCTAACAAAGGTTTTTTGGAAGCAGTTGTGATTTCAAAATTATTCAATAGGAAAATGATTAATTTTAAGATATAACTTTAAAATTATTTCAAACAAAAGTCAAGCCCATCAAAAATATTCTACAAAAAGTCGTTAAAAGAATCAAAATTTAAAAAAAACCGCTTGGAATAAATAGTTTTTTTTTATATAGTATTTGCATGAAATTCATTTGCCTAGATATAGAAACAACGGGTTTTGACCCACAAACTAATAGCATATTAGAAATTGCTGCTGTTAAGTATGATTTGAATGGAAACTTAGAAACCTTTCATACTTTTATTAATTATACTCAAAGTATTCCAGCACTAATTAAAAAATTAACATCGATTACAGAAAAAGATGTTGAAAATGCACCAATATTGGAGTCGCAAATACCACTTTTAGAAGAATTTTGCCAAGATTTACCAATCATGGGTCATAATATTGAATTTGATTTAAACTTTCTCAACGCCAATGGAGCGAACCTCAACAATCCAAAGCTTGATACCATGCCACTATCACACATGGCTTTTGATAATATTGAAAGCTTTTCGTTAGAAATTCTTTGTAAAAAATTCAACACAGAATATTTCCCATCCCATAGAGCAATTGATGATGTACTGGCTAACATCGAATTGTTTAGAACAATTTGTAAAAGTTTCGCAAACCTACCAGACAAAAATCGTCAACAACTGATTGAATTGCTTTCACAAAACTCAAATCCAGAAGCAAAAGCCTACCTAGAGCTTTTTCAAATGTGCTTTAATGAGTATCCATTTATTCAAATAGAAAACAATAGTAGCGAGCTAGATTTTACCCAAGAAAATATTATTTTGGCAGTTGACCAAAACAGGGTTAAACAACTAAAAAAATTAAACCAACAAGAATTATTAAATCCCAACTTTTACATCAATATAGACG
>CBFHYO010000041.1:0-2138 GCA_965660075.1 Patescibacteria group bacterium | reverse complement strand
ATAGCTTGATTCAAGCCATCATGAACTTTAGTTTTAATTTCTGCTTGGCAGGACAGTAATTCTGCACTAAGCCACTCAGGATTTGAGAGTGCTCGGCTTAAAGCCAAATAGCTTGAATCTCCATTAATCCGAGATAAAGGTTTGCCGTCTGGTCCAAGGATAAAGCCTTCGAGTTCGATTCCAAACCCAGAGGAGTTAAGTTCTAAAGTATTACTCATTTTTATTATTGTTAATTACAAGAATCCATCATTCTTTGGTGCATTGCAGAAATATTTGCAATAACATTTTGTCTATCTGGCGAAGCATCGGCCCACCTATGCTCAAAGCAGCCTAGATCCATTGTACTGGCAATCATTTTGCCTTTTAAAAGTAAACCATGGGCATCTTTTGATTTAATATCTTCAGCTTTTAACACGCCAGAATGAGCCATGTACCAAGCAATCAGATCTGCTTCATTCATATTATTTGGCCTTGTAATCCAAGTGTTATCGCGTCCAGATTCTGCAAGCAGACCTAGTCTATCGAAGTTGTCTTTTTTCACCGAAATAATTAATTCTTCAATTATTCCAAGACGAGGCGAGTTTGCGTTGAGTTCTTGAATTACTCCATAATTATCACTCAAAAAGCCATAACATCTAGCAAGTAACTGTCTTTTTTGCTGAGCATTTAAATTTTCGAGTCCTTTAGAAACACAAAGTTGAGTCGAGCAAATAGCAGTTTTTCGTAACAATTCTCTGCCATTGGCTGTTTGAGACCAGTCTAAAACTCTTTGGTACGATGGAGCGCTTGGATCTGCTGCAACTAGTTCAATACCATCCATATTCTTGTAGGCTACAGACTCCAGACGTAAATTAGGATCGATATTATGCAAAGCAAGATTGGCAATGTTTGCATGATATTCAAGTTCTTCAATAACTTCTTTGGGAGTAGCATGCACTCCTGTTTTCAATTCAGCTTGGCATCCAAGTAATTCGGCACTAAGGCATTCTGGATCCTTGCCTAATATTTGTTGCATTTCGCGTCTTAGGGCTAAGTATGCTGTGGTATCTTGCAATCTCATTACAGGTTTTCCATATTGGTCGCAAATCCAATTTTCTTCTTCTGCACCATATCCAGTGCGGTCTAATATCAAGGTATCCATTGTTTTTGGATTAGATTATAAAAAAACCCGGGACATCCCAGGTGAGTATTTGATATATGAAACAAAACCTAGTGTCCTAGTTTAACGCGTGGGCGATAAAAAAGTAAAAGTTTTTGTTTAGATTCATAATCAAATTTATTGTCTATTAATCTAACAATATCTATAAAAATACAAAAGTCAAGTTAGAGATTGTTAAATACAAAGTCTAAAATTTGATTTGTTTGATTCGTAATCCCTACAAAACTAGAATAAGTTTCTAGAGCTTTTGCTAATCTTCTTTTTGTTTTCGATTGAAAATCATATTTTAACATCTGTAGCTCAAGCGGATCTTCTGATTTTATATTTGATAGTTCTTGATTATATCTAATCTCGAATTGATGAGTTAAATGACTCAATTTATATAAAGATTCAAATAGATTTATTTCCATTTGTCGATTACGAGCTTTAGTTAATACATCCATATTAATTTGCAATTCTACCAAATATTTAACAGCCCAGTTTACACTTGTAATTTGAGTTGCATATTCACGAAATTTCTCTGTAGCCACGCTTGATTCTTCCATAAACAAAAATTTCAATTTTTCATCTGTATTTTTTTGAGTTGCATAGTTAGGATTAATTAAACAATTAACAGCCAAAATGCTATTTTTATCACGCAAACGTTGATTAGAATCGAATTGTGGTACGTGCCGATCTTTCAGCCCTTGTTGATTGGCATCAGTTATATGTCTTGTTCTTCGGTTAGAAAAACCAAAGTTACCTCTATTTTCATAATATCTAGGCACAGGACTAGCTGGAGGTACGGGATCTGTAGCAGGCACCGCAATTACAGCTTGCTCCAGGTTCTGGTCTAAATCTTGATTTTCTTGATCTAATGAGTCTTCAATCAAATCTAAATCAGCAATAACTTCAGGTCCTATAAAATCTGGCTGAATACTGTTTTCTGTACTTGAATCTTGATCTGCATTTTGATTGTCAATTGCTAGTTCTGCATTTG
>CBFHYO010000040.1:0-2376 GCA_965660075.1 Patescibacteria group bacterium | reverse complement strand
GTTTGGGTCCAAATGCTTTTGTAAGAGGCGGCAGTATTAGTGGGGAAGACTTGTCTAATATGAATATTAGTGGTGCTACTATTTATGATTTAAATTGTTCAAATTCCTCTCTGGTTAATGCAGATTTGTCTGATACTTATTTGGAAGGTGTAAACTTTGAATCTGTAGATTTTACAGGTGCTTATTTTACAGGTGCTGAGTTAAGTAATGTTAATTTCACAGGTTCTAATATAACTGCTGCACAATTAAATGCGGCTCTAGTGGATGAAACAACTACTTTGCCAGAAGGTATGGTTTTTGATTCAGAAACTGGAGGGGTTTTAGAAGTTCAATAGCTATTTCTTCCAACTAGAAGGCCATCTATTTACTATGTGGTTTTGTATTTATACGCCTTTAAATCAACAGAACCTGTCTTTATGTTGACAAATTCAATTAATTTTGATAAATTCTAGAAAATAATAAAAGAATATGTCAAATAACATCGACGAAATGAAATTTATTAAATCTATATGTGACCAGCTTAAATTAGATGATAAAGGTAGTGATCAAAAATCTTTTGAGGTGAATAAAACAGAATTATCAAATTTAACTTTACAGGTTAAAAACCGTTTAGAAGAACGTCTAGTATCAAATAATGATGATTTAACAGAAGCGGATTTATGTGAATGTTCTTCTCATGGATTAATAGATTTTTCACATGAAAATTTAAAAGGTGTTCGGTTGACAGGGTCTAATTTAAATAATGTGAATTTTAAAAAGAGTATTTTAAGTGGGGCTGATTTGAGTTTTTCTTTATGGCAGAATACCAACTTTGATGGCGCTGACTTGAGGGGTGTAAATTTAACTGGTTGTAATTTTGAACATGTTGGTGTTAATCATCACTATAAAAAGCCAGATGATGTAATTATCTTTGACGGTGATTACTATAAAAGAGACGAACTTGATCAATTGCTTATGCGTAATATAATTCAATTATATACGCAAGGTATTCGTACTGTTAGTTTTATTGGTGCTAATTTAGAAGGTGCTATTATGTGTGGAGTAGACCTTAGGGGGTCTAATATGCAAAATGCTTGCATGTATAAATCATATTTAGCTAATGCTGATTTAAGAAATGCCTCTCTTGTCAGTGCCAGTTTCGCATTTGCTGATTTGAGTAGTGCTGATTTGAGAAAAGCTGATGTTCGTAGGTCTGATTTTGCTTACGCTAATGTTAATTATGTTAATTTTGTTGGAGCTGACTTGACTGAAGCTAATTTTGCTTGGTCAAAAGTTTGTTTTACTAATTTACATGACAACATCATAACTGGCGTCACGTTTACTGGAGCTGATTTGAGTGGAGCTGATTTGAGTCGAGCTGTCTTTATTAATTCCTGGTTGGTACAATGTCGATTGATTGAAGCAAAATTAGTTGGAGCTGTTCTAAAAGGAGTTGATTTGAATACTTCTTATTTATCAAATGCAGATTTGACACAAGCTGATTTGTCGAATGCAAATTGTACATCTTCTATATTTTCTTCTGCTATTCTTACATCTTCTAATTTAAGTGGTTGTTGTTTAATTTGGACTGATTTCAATGGTGCTATAACAAAAAATACTATCTTTTTAGGGGCTGATTTGAGAGGATCTAATATAACTGCTGCACAATTAAATGCGGCTCTAGTGGATGAAACAACTACTTTGCCAGAAGGCATGGTTTTTGATTCAGAAACTGGAAGGGTAGTAGAGGCTTAATAGCGCTACACCTTTGCAAAAAAAATGCCACCTATCAATTAGGTGGTTTTTTTGTATTGAATAACTTCTACAGCTTAGCCTTTGATTTTTGCTGTGGCTTTTGTTGGAGGTAGCTCAAAACTATATTTTTCGCCGTATAGTTCGAATTCTAGTTTATATGCTTGCAGGATTTGTTTATCAATATCAAATTCTGCTTTTAGTTGCTGATTTATTTTTCGATTTCCGTATTTTTGGTCGCCAGCGATAGGTAGGTCTATAGTTTTGAGGTGAACCCGTATTTGGTGTGTACGACCTGTTTCAATTAGAATGTCGAGTAAGCTAAAAGTGGTATCTAGTTTTTTGTTGTAGAAACTTTCTATAAGCTCGAAGTGGGTGATTGCATGTTTTGCATCTTTAGCTATCGAAATTTGCATTCCTGTTGGGTCTAATGGGTCTCTTTTAAGTGCTGCATTAATTGTTCCACTTTTACTTTTAGGTGTACCAATGACTAAGGTTTGGTAATGTTTTTTGATAGTTCTGTTTGCAAATATTTCTTGGAGCGCGTAGTGGGTTTTGTCGTTTTTAGCAATTAGCATAAGACCAGACGTGTCTTTGTCGAATCTGTGTACTAGCCCAGGTCTGAATGGTGCACCAATAGTTGAA
>CBFHYO010000039.1:0-6370 GCA_965660075.1 Patescibacteria group bacterium | reverse complement strand
GGAGACGGTGTAAACAATGGTCCAGACAATTGCGCAACAACAATAAACCCAAATCAAGAAGATCTTGATAATGACAACATAGGAGACGTTTGTGACGATGACATGGACGGTGATGAAGTTATCAATGAAGATGACAACTGTTTACAAACTCCAAATCCAAGTCAATCAAACCGAGACCAAGACCAATATGGAGACGCTTGTGACGATGATATGGATGCTGACGGACACTTAAACAACGACGATAACTGTGAACGAATAAGTAATAGAGTTCAAAGAGACAGAGACGGTGACGGCCAAGGAGATGTCTGCGATGAAGATATAGATGGAGACGGTTATACAAACGGACCATATAGAGACGAAGACAACGGACGCGACAACTGTCCATTTAATGCAAACCCAAACCAAGAAGACTTAGATGGTGATAGAATTGGTGATATATGTGACCAAGACAAAGACGGAGATGGAATCCTAGATATTCCTGCATATGACAACTGTCCATATAATGAAAATCCGGACCAGGAAGATATAGACGACGATAATATTGGAGATGTGTGCGATCCAGATATGGATGGTGATGGAATTGCGAACAACCAAGATACCTGTCCTACAGTTTCTGGTACAGATCAGGGATGTCCAAGTATAGATAACTTACACCTTGTAACAGACAGGCCTACAGAACTTGCAGTACACGTAATTCCATATGTTAGAGCAAATGATCCAAATATAAATTCTAGAAACTTATTCAGAAGTAGAAATACATATTTACAGCCACAAGAGCATCAAGTCTTATTTAACTCACAAAATACAGATAGCATAAATTGTTACTTTGGTTCATTTCTAGACTACAACCTTACTCCAGCATTTAGAAGTAACTATTACGGTAATGAATTCGAGTATTTAAATAGCTTTTACAATCCAGAATACCAAACAACTTATGCAGTACCAGCAAGACAAACACCAGACAACTACACATATCTACCATGTCGATTAGAACCAAACTTATTCAACTCCCAAAACATAGAGTTTAAAAAACATGGCGGTGATTCCATAATGTTTAGAAATACAGCAAATGAAGGCCTTCAATTTAAAATTAAAAAAACAGAAAATTACTCTCTTCCTTTTGTAACAAACACTTCATACGAAACTCCAAAATTTATTATATCCTTCAATCAAGGATCACTAAAACTTACTGACGAGTGCCACAATCAAGAGCAAGCAAACATCAGAATTGGCGATTACTATCTAATTAATTCTAAAGAAACATCGGCTCAAGAATATAGACAAGCAAACCAAGCAACTCAGCAAGAATTAACAGATCCGTTCAACACACTGCTTTACAATCCAAACTATGCATTTAAAATAGTTAGCGAAAATCAAGATTATATAAATATAGAAATTACAGAAACACAAAATATTGTAAACTGTAACCAATAACCCCAAACAAATGACAAACAAAATTAAATTAATTCTAGCTTTAGCAATTTTAGCTCTAGCTACCGCAACCTATAGTATTAACAGCCAACAATTAACTGGCTTCACACAAATCAATAGATTTAAGTAAGATCAGCACCCAAACCAACCTTGGACAAAACAATCAATCCTCTACCCCAACACGTTTTGAAGCAATAGATTCAGACTTAAACAAATCTAAAGTAAAATGTAATGGAGTATGGCAAAGAGGTCTAGAGTTTGTAATCAACTACAAACAATCACCAGAAAGCCTGCAATTTATTCATGATAAACTACATGAATTTAACAATCAAGGCTGTCAAATAGCATTTCAATATAGAGGTGTGATGAGAGATAGAAGAACAACAATTCCTTACGAGAATGAATTTACAACCACCCGTTACTGCAACGGCGAACTCAGAACAACTCCACAAATAATGGAATGCTTAACAACTGATCTTAGTACTCAAAATGGAGTTAGCATGATGGGTTTCCACAAAAGATTCAATTCAGATTTACAAATTATGGATGAAATAAAATTAATTCAAACTACAAATTACACAGCAGATGACTTTACACATGAGCAACAAAACACAGAAATCAATCAGCAAAACACGCCGCTTATAATCAACATTCTCGTTAAATAAAAAATTAAAAACGCTTTCTAAAAAAGTCACAAAAAACCCTCAGTACCCCTGAGGGTTTTAAATTATTTAAAGAAGGTTCACTTTTGCCAAAATCATCCCTCCATGCTGCAATATAAAAACCAGAGCCATGCAAGGAGAATTTTTGGTGAGACTTTCGCGGTCTAGCGCGAATTCGTCGCAACCTAAAATTCGACGAGCTTTGGTGGAGATGCCGGGATTCGAACCCGGGTCTTTAAGTGGAGCCTAAATACGTCTACTATGATAGTTAATTTTTTTTATTTAAAGCAATTAGCTATAAAACTAACAAAACACTAATTACTCGAGTTTTTAAAATCTAAATCCAAAGCGAAAACGGCACTTTAAATCGATCCTTGTAATTCTCCGCTAACTATTCCCAAGGCCAAAACAATTAACGGTCGAACCCGCTATAGGGGTTCTAAGCTTAAATTAAGCAGCAACTGGGATAAGAGCCGTAGCTTCTTCTCTCGCGAATGCAGCTTTTAAATTTTCAGCATTTATTTTGCACTGGACGGATGTACCGGGAGACAGCGCGATCCCGACATAGCAATAAATAAACCCGATTCACTCAAATCGAAAACCAAGTTCACCCCCATAATTCAAAGAACACCTCCATTTTAACACAGGTAGAAAAATTGTCAAACACAGACGCCCTAAAACCTCTACAAATAAACGAAAAACCTACTTCCCACTCACCTTCTTAACCATATCATCTGGGGTCACATCTTCGGCTAAGGCCATAACACTTTCTTTAATTGCCGATAAAAACACCACACCCAAATCCTTCATCGGAATTTTTAGAGTATCCGATCCAATTTGCCATTTTGGATTTTTCGAAAGCATGTTCATAATATTTTCTGGTCTCAAATCTTTGGTAAAGCGTAGCACAACCATCTTTCCAAGTCGTTGATTACCCATATTCATTGCTTTAATATTCACCAAATGAGCCTTTTTAGCATACATTTTAAGCTCAATAATTTCGAATAAATTCAAAACCTCAGCAGGTAAATGACCAAACTCTTGCTCAACCTCAGACCTGAGTTCCAATAAGTATTCATGAGTATCAGCAGAAGATAATTTTTGGTACAAATTAATCTTATCCTTAGAAGCACTAATATAACTCTCTGGTATATAGGCGTTGATTGGCAGCTCAATAGAAACTTCTTTGATTTCATCATCATCCGAAGTCTTACCAGCTTCTAAATCCTTAACAGCTTTATTAAGCATTCGTAAAAAGTGAGTCACACCAACCACATTCATAGCACCACTTTGGCTCGCACCCAGAATTTCACCAGCACCACGAATTTCCAAATCTTTCATAGCTATCTGAAAGCCAGAACCAAGCTCTGAAGCTTCTACAATAGCCTTGAGACGCTTTTTTGCATCCAACTTGAGTCTTTGCCCATGATACATCAAATAAGCATAAGCCTGGGCTTTTCCACGCCCCACACGACCACGCAACTGATACAACTGCGAAAGTCCAAACTTTTCTGCCGAGTTTACAATCAAAGTGTTGGCATTTGGTAAATCGATTCCATTTTCAACAATTGTAGATGAGACAAGTACATCGTATTTACCTTGGGTAAATTCCATAATTCGATTTTCCAAATCAACAGGATTCAACTGCCCATGAGCAACTATAAAACGCACATTTGGCATTCTTTCAGACAATTTAGCCGCTAGAGAATCGATAGTTTGTACACGATTATGCAGTAAATAAACTTGTCCGCCACGGTCAATTTCTTTCATTATCGCCTCTTCAACCAATCTTTCAGAATATTTCCGAACCTCGGTAATTACAGGTAAACGACCAGGAGGAGCTGTAGTTATTGTTGTAATTTCACGTAACTTATTTAAACAAATATTCAAAGTACGCGGAATTGGCGTTGCAGTAAGAGTTAAAATATCAACTTCATTACGCATTTCTTTCATTTTTTCTTTTTGTTTCACACCAAATCTTTGCTCCTCATCGATAATAACCAAACCTAAATTCTTAAATTTAATATCTGGTTGTAATAATCTGTGCGTACCAATAAGAATATCAACTTCACCTCTTTCAACCTTCTTTAAAATCTTAGTTTGCTCAGCTTTAGTCTTAAACCGTGATAACATCTCAATCCGTACATTAAAGGCATCCATACGTTTTTTAAAACTCTTAAAATGCTGATCTGCCAAAATAGTAATTGGCGACATAAAGGCAACTTGTTTTCCATTCAGAAAACTCAAGAAAGCCGCCCGCATAGCAACTTCTGTCTTACCAAAACCTACATCTCCACACACAAGTCTATCCATTGGTTTTGGATCTAACATATCTTTTTTAACATCCAAAATAGCTTTAATTTGACCAGGAGTTTCTTCATACGGAAAAGTTTCCTCAAATTCAGCCATTAGTACATCCTTATCTTTGTAAGAAAATCCTTTTGCAGCATGCCTTTTGGCATATAATTGCAATAATTCTTTAGCAATTTTTTGTGCTTCTTTTTTTACTTTCTTCGTCACATTTGCCCATTCCGCAGAACCCAAGCGAGTAAGTTTTGGCGCTAATTCTTCGGCACCAATATATTTAGAAATCCGATCAGCCTGATCGATAGGCACAAACAATTTATCATTTTGAGCATATGCAATTTGCATAAACTCTTTATTAATATCATCTATTACCCGGCTTGCCAGTCCCTCGAAACGACCAATACCATGTTCGGAATGCACAACCAAATCATCAACTTTTAAACTTGTTAGTAAGTCCAAATAAACCTGGTGATTATTTTTATTCTTTTTTTCCTTTTCATCCAAGCCAGGAATATCTCTATCAGAAATAATTAAAACTTTTTGTTCAATATCTTGAATACTCGAAACCAAATCCTTTCGTGAGTCAACAGATTTTATAAAAACACCAGAATTTCCTTTCATAAATCCCAATCCATCCTGGATATATTTAAAGTGATGTTCATTAAAAATCTTTTCAATCTGTTCTTTTTTTTGTGTTAACAATAAAATTTGCCAATTATTCTGCTTTTTTAAATTTAAGTCAGAAATAAAATCGTACATTGTCGAATAACGCAAAGTAGAACTAAACATACAATGCGCGTGATTAGGCTCATCTTCATTAAAAGTCGAATACCTTACCTTAACTGCATCAGTATTTGATAAAAACTTTTCATACAACTTAAAATGCTCATCGTATAAATCGATTTCATCTTCGATAATAAAAATATCTTCGATTGCATATTCAGAAAGCATACCATTCTCATCCGAATCCAAAATGGGCCAAACAATAAAACTTTCCACTTCCGATACAGACAATCTAGTTTCAGAATCTAAAATTTCGATTTTTTCAATTTTATCAAACTCAACACTAATTCTTACTGGATAATCAAAATTGGCAGGAAAAATAGTCAACTGATCCCCCATACAATAATACTCTCCATTATCCACCTGAACACCTTGCCCATTTAAATAATTCATAGAGATAAGTTTTTCAAAAATCTCAACCATATTCACCTCCATACCGACAGTAAACTCGGTTAAATTCCGAAAAACTTCTTTTTTGCGGGCCACATTCGACAATACATCCTCAAAAGTAGATACAATAAAACCAAAGTTATCACGCGACAACTTGGCTGCTAAATTAGTTTTACGAATAAGATTATCACGAGCGATAAATTTATCTTGATTAGCATTCGGTTCAAGTTCAAATTCCTCAACATTAAATTTACTAACAACACGCAAGTGATTAACTAAAGCTTCTCTTTGCTTAGTGTCATTAACTAAAATCAAGGCGGATTTTCCAAGACTAGCTCGTAAAAAATTTGCTGAACAAATGGCACGACCAGTTTCGTTTGCTAAACCAGATACAACAATTTGTCGATCTTTACTTGCCAACAAAGTAGCATTCTTTGTTAAATCATCAGACCACAAAGATAAAATATCAGACTGAGACATTTAAAAATTATTAGCGCCTAAATTTTTAAAGGCATTATAATATAAACAAAATTCTCGTCACTAGGACTCAAAACCTTAATTGGCGATACACTTTCATTTACTTCTAAAATAATTTTATCAGAAGAAATTACTTGCAGACAATCCAATAAATACTGAGAATTTATAGAGATTTTATTAGAATCTCCAGAAATTGCAACCTCAATTTCAGATTTCTCTTCACCAACGCGAGTCTCACCAGTTTTCAACACCATAGTTCCATCACCTGCATCAAATTCAACATGCACAGAATTATTAACTTCACGAGCAAAAAGATTCAA
>CBFHYO010000038.1:0-2140 GCA_965660075.1 Patescibacteria group bacterium | reverse complement strand
TCTAACTCCTCTCCTGGTTCACCTAATTCCGCAAAATTTGGAGCTTGTCTGACAGAAGATTTAAAGTTAGCATTACCATATCCACCACGACCACCTCGGGCTACTACAAAGTCGTGCTTGTCATTAACTATATCAACAATTTGCTCACCAGTGTTAGCATTGTAAACTTTGGTACCCAAAGGAACCTTTAATACACAATCTTCTCCAGTAGCACCAGCACAATGATTTTTACCACCATTAACACCATCGGAAGCTTTATAAAACCTAGAAGAACGGTAATTATGTAGTGTGTTTAAATTAGCATCACCACGTAAAACTACATTACCACCCAGTCCGCCATTACCACCGTCTGGACCGCCTTTGGCATTATACAAAACTCTACGGAAAGAATTCATCCCGTTACCACCACGACCAGCGGCTACATTTATATTTACTTCATCACAAAACATACGAAAAATTATTTTAATTTAATTTAACCTATTTTTTGCAATTTGCAAAGCATTTTAAGCTTTACTATAAAAGATATTTGCTAAGTAAGGAATAAAAAAGTTATAATACAAAAAAAACATGCAGAAAATAAACGCTCATATTGTTATAGATCAAACAGAAAGCATGGAGCCAAAAGCATCTTGCTATTTAAGTGACACAATCAATCAAACCAACTACAGAACTAACTTAGATCAACTATCAACCTTACTAACACTACAGGATTTATTAAACTCAGAAGATACAGAATCTAATAGACTATTGATAAACAAACTTCAATATAAAACAAGAATCAAACTTAGATCGACAGTTGAAAGACTCAAAGATGCAATTTTTGATGTGTTTTACTATATAAATGCAGATGGAGGAGATCAGAACCTAAGTGACTCGTTAGAAAGTATAAATCAAAGAATTTTAAAGACTAGAGGGAAATGTGTTAGTTTTATAAGTCAACAAGCTTGTGGTAGTGGAGGTATTGCTTTTTTCACATCATCTAATCAGCATAGATACCACTCTTACGATGTTACAGCAGGCATAAGCCTTAATTTGTTAGAAGCATATTTTTATGAAAATCAAACAGAGCTTGAAAGTGATTTTACGCTTTTTAATCAAATGCAAAACATAGTAACTAGAAAAATTGGTAAGCTTGAAAACATAGTGGTGAGTGCATGCTCACCATCAATGCAAATACCCGCAGAAAGGTTTATTAAAAGCCAATTAAACTCAAAACAAAACACACAACAACAAATTATCATGAACCACAATCAATTAAGCGAGTTCGAAATTAGCCATTTAAACCCAAACCACTTTGAAAACCTGAGCAAACATATAGACAATGACAATTTAGAACTTACACTCTCTATTCAAAAAGTGTATGATTTTTTAGAAGCAAATAGTATAACCTATCACTAAATGAAAGAGATACTTGAGTCACTTAAAAGTGATGCACTACTGATCACAAAAAAAGAAGATATATTTTACCACTCAGGATTTAATGGCTCCTTTGGAATTCTACTAGCAACTAAAAACAAGAAATATCTAATCACTGATCCACGCTACAGCCACTTTAAGAATAAAAACATAGAAACAATCATACTTACAAAAGCAAAACAAGACATAAGCAATCTTGTTAAGAAAACCAAAATTGAATCAGTTGCCTTCCAAGCAACAGATTTAAAATATGAAAGCTACTGGAACTTAAAAAAACTTTTTAAACCTTGCAAATTCATTAAAGACAAATCTTTAATTTCGAACTTAAGAGAAATAAAAACCGCAGAAGAAATAAAAAAACTACAAAAAGCACAAGAAATAAATGAACGCACCTTGAATGATGCCCTCCCCTATTTAAAAGAAGGTATAAGTGAAATAGAATTCGCAAACATCATCAAAATAAACGCCTTTGTTAATGGGGCAAGCGGATTTAGCTTCGAGCCAATTGTTGCCTTTGGTAAAAACTCAGCAAACATACACCACCAACCAAGTTCTAAAACCTTATCAAAAAACGATATAGTCTTAATAGATATGGGAGTAAGCTATGAAAACTATCAAAGCGACATGAGTAGAACATTTCTGCCAAAAAAATCAACACAACAAATGCAGAATGACTACAAAAAAGTTCTAAACAGTTTTCAAACAGGAATAAAAAACGCCATGC
>CBFHYO010000037.1:0-3091 GCA_965660075.1 Patescibacteria group bacterium | reverse complement strand
ATATGAAACAAAACCTAGTGTCCTAGTTTAACGCGTGGGCGATAAAAAAGTAAAAGTTTTTGTTTAGATTCATAATCAAATTTATTGTCTATTAATCTAACAATACCTGTGAAAATGCAAAAGTCAAGTTAGAGATTGTTAAATACAGAGTCTATAATTTGATTTGTTTGATTCGTAATCCCTACAAAACTAGAATAAGTTTCTAGAGCTTTTGCTAATCTTCTTTTTATTTTCGATTGAAAATCATATTTTAACACCTGTAGCTCAAGCGGATCTTTTGATGTTATTTTTGATAGTTCTTGATTAAATCTAATCTCGAATTGATGAGTTAATTGACTCAATTTAAACAAAGATTCAAATAGATTTATTTCGATTTGTCGATTACGAGCTTTAGTTAGTACATCCATATTAATTTGCAATTCTGCCAAGTATTTAACAGCCCATCGTACACTTTTAATTTGAGTACCATATTCACGAAATTTATCTGCAGCCATGCTTGATTCTTCCATAAACAAAAAGTTCAATTTTTCACCTATGCTTTTTTGAGTTGCATAGTTAGGATTCATTAAACAATTAACAGCCAAAATGCTATTTTCATCACGCAAACGTTGATTAGGACAGAATTGTGGTACATGCCGATCTTTCACCCCTTGTTGATTGGCATCAGTCATATGTCTTGTTCTTGGATTAGCAAAACCAAAGTTACGTCTGTTTTCATAATATCTAGGCACAGGACTAACTGGAGGTACCGGATCTGTAGCAGGCACCTCAATTACAGCTTGCTCCAGGTTTTGGTCTAAATCCTGATTTTCTTGATCTAATGAGTCCTCACTCAAATCTTCTTGATCTAATGAGTCCTCACTCAAATCTTCTTGATTTTCTTGATCTAATGAGTCCGTAATCAAATCTGTGTCTAATGAGTCTTCAATCAAATCTAAATCAGCAATAACTTCAGGTTCTATAAAATCTCGCTGAATACTGTTTTCTGTACTTGAATCTTGATCTGCATTTTGATTGTCAATTGCTAGTTCTGCATTTGGCACACAAATGGTATTGGCATTATCTTGAATCAAAATCGCATTTATTCTATTTCCCAAAGCAAATTGACGCATTCTTATTGCCTTAACATCGACATAGTTGGCTTGTTTTAACTCTTCCCAAATTAAGTTGAAAATATCTTCAAAATTATTTTGCTCCACATTTATACCTAAAGTTCCATATTGAAACATGTTTCGAATCGCTAAAATAACACTTTCTATTAATTCAAAAGTACTTTTTTCTTCAAAAGAATTAGATTTGTTGGGTTTTAGTTTTAGTGTTTCTTCGATTTGTAATACCCCGAGTAAGTATTCAACAACACTACCAAAATTTTGATTCAACCAATTATCCAAAGCCACTTGATTACTATCCACGTTATTACTATTCAAATCTGAGGCTAATTTTAAATCAAAAGCACAACCCATTATCGAGTTAGTATCCAACTGAGTAACTTTTGAAATTGTGTGGTACATTAATTCGATTAAATTTACAGTAGTAAATTCAAAACCTTGACGTTGATTGATTAAATTCACTAGTTCTGTGCAAAAATCATCAATAATACTTTCGATAGTAATACCCAGTCTTTGAGCCATATAACTAGCAGCTGCAGAAGCGAAGTTTATTAAATTTTCTTTATCGATATTCACTCCATTTTCTAACAAAGATTGAATTTTTAAGTTACCTAAAAGGACTTGTTTACTTTTTTCAAAACTATAATCATAGGTTTGAACACTAGAAATGCTAGATGAATATTTTGGTGCAGAATCAGCCTTTGGCATGGTATTTTTTTACATTTTAAATACTCTACACCCAAAACCCAAAATGTCAAGCTTTCGCATGCTTTGCCAAGCTCACCCAAGCCGCCTCAAGCTCTCAAAACCTGGGGAGAGCACTTATATTCCATGCTCTCAAAACCAGGGGAGAGCACCTACACTCCATGCTCTATCCAAGAATCGTTGGCACAAAAAAACAGGACCATAGATTGCCCTGTTTTTTGTAAATTGATTGAATCAAATTATTCAGCCGAATTGTTTTGTTGCATGTCCATGCGCGCACGTACATAGCTTACATCGGAAATTAGTTGTTCTTTTACTTTTTGCATAGCACCAACCAGTACCAATGTTAAGTTAATTCCAATATTATCATTAATATGAGAGGTAATTGCATCGTAATCATCGCCAAGAGCCTCAACTTGCATCATTTCTTTATCTGTTAGTTCGGCAGCTAAAAGCATTTTCATTTCTGCATCTACTAATCTTTCGTAAGTATCTACAAATTTTGCTTTTTGCTCTGGACCAAGATCAGACAATCCAAGGTCTGATAATAATCCATTAATTGCTAATTTTCCTTCGTCTGTATTTAAAAACATTTCTATAAGGGGTTATTTATTTTATTTTTTGCATTGTATTTACAAGTATGTAGAATCGCACCAAGCGTCTACCTGTCATAGATCGTAAAGCTTGACCAACTAACGTCTTGAGTTCCAAACTTTACCAAGTAGCCAAGGTGCACCCAGTAATCCTAATGAACCCATTCGCTGCATTGTGAGACCAGCAGCCCGCCCAAGTGTAGTACCTTTTGCAGTTATATTATTGACATTCATATAATTAGTAGTATCCGTAGTAAGTCCATATGCGTTGTTTATACAAGAGGTAATACGTTCAGACATTGTGTCACTTGTTCCTCCTGTTCCTCTTAGTGTTGTTATATTAGCATTTAATAAATCACGATACTCATTGTTCCAGTTGGTTCTAAATCTTTGGATTTGTTGTCTTCGCTCAGTGCTAGATGCAGTATCAGAGCTATCTTGAACCTTCATTTGACCATTAGAAAATCTCAATATAGCGTTGGATGCCAATAGATCTGATGCAGTTTGATTGACTGAAGTTGTAGACACAGCATTGTTCCGACTTGCATAATCAGAAATGGATTTTATTGCCTTACCAGCAAAGTACAAAGAGGCAGCCATTGGTAAATAAGACACACTGGTAGTAGTCAGGAATGTTTTAAGACCTGTTCCCACACCGGTAGCTAGCCATTTAACTAAAGGCCA
>CBFHYO010000036.1:0-38727 GCA_965660075.1 Patescibacteria group bacterium | reverse complement strand
CTCTCCATCTATCGAAAAAATCGAAATTGTTAAACAATCGAAAGTAAGACGTGCAAGACTATACTACATGAGAGAAAGATCTGGTAAATCAGCTCGTCTACGTGAAGTACCTTCTGATATTGCAGAATTAAACAAAAATGTTGATGTAGATTCTATCTACTTTGGTGTTGAATCAGCTAAACCAGCTGTGGAAGCAACAACAGAAGCTCCAGCAACAGAAACTGCAGAAGCTCCAGTAACAGAAACAGCAGAAGCTCCAGTAACAGAAACAGCAGAAGAAACAAAAGAATAATTTTTCTTCTCAAACAAAATTTCAAACCCACTACACTAGTGGGTTTTTTTGATTGTTGTAATTGTATAAATCTACACATTGATTAGAACCAAACATCCCAATAATTTTTGGTGCATAGGATAGAGGAGTAAACTCTAGCCCAAGTTTTTTTGCAACTAGTAAAAAGTGTAAACGCATGCCAACAATTTTCTTAGCATTACTGAATAACTCAACACTTGGATTGCTAATTACCACACCTAGGTCTTTTAAGTATTTATTGTAAAAATTGACATCTGATTTATCGAACGCAACAAATACAACTTGGTATTGAGTTTTACTTATCCACGATTGAATATCACGATAAACACTTTCAGACAGAGAATTGTAAGTTCTTGCATTAAACAGAACATAATCACTTTTATGTTTGATAGTTCTATCTGGTACAAATTTAATTTGTTTAAAAACCTCTTTTATATCTGTAGTATTAAGAGTAAGGGCTAGATCGTTCACAAGTGTTGCTGTTATTTGAGCTTTCTTGAGAAATTCTAAACTCTGTTTATCTCGAACACTAATTGCGTGTGTACGTTTTAGTAAAGAAAGTAATAAACCTTTGGGCACACTAGAAAATGATTGCCCAATAAGTTGCACATTTTTTCTTAGTAAAATAGAAACACATAACACACTACCCCAGATCCACAAAGAGTGTCTGTTTTGTGAATTGAACAAACCGCCACCTCCAAATACTATTTTTTCTGAGTTTAAAATCGCTTTATAGGCTTTCCAATTATTAAGTGGTGACACAAATAAAGATCGAAAACCAATAGTAAAAATTGGAAAATCACCAAATCCAGGAGACATTACTTTAACTTCATCTGAACTTAATTGTTTTTCAGCAGATTTTTTAAGTAACATGTCACCAATATTTGTATAACCATAATTACCAACTAGTAAGGTATAATTTTTAACCATTTAAAAAACTTAATCTATGTAAAACACTTGGATTTATTTGAGATAGTATATCACGATGCTTCTTTGTTCCATAACCTTTATGAGTACTTGGAGAAAATTCCGGGTACAATCTCTCTAAACCACACATTATATTGTCACGATAAACTTTGGCTAAAACAGAAGCTGCAGCAATGCTATAGCAGGTACTATCACCCTTTTTAAAATGCTGTGAATATTTTAAAGTTGGAGTTTTTATACCATAGTCGAGTAAGAACATGCAGTCGTTCAAATCAAAATTAAAATAAGCACAAAAACGCTTAAATGCATATAGATAACCCAAATTTAAACCATACAAATCAATAAAGCTCGATGATATTGGTACTAGTAAAAAACGACTGGATTGTTTAAGTGTGTCACACAGAGACTCTCTGGTTTTTGCAGTGAGCTTTTTAGAATCATTTAAACCTTTGATGTTTGTTAATTTTTCATCATAAATATAAAAGCCAACAACCATTGGTCCCATAAAACATCCACGACCCACTTCGTCAACTCCAATTATGTATTTTTGTTGTAATTTTGATTCTAAATCAATAAAGCTCATTAATAATCTTGGGTTACTTTATTGCTCAAACACCTTGCAGCTAAATGCATTGCTTGCTTGATACATTCATCGAAATTTTTATTTTGCACGAAAGTCGAAAAAAAACCAGCTCTAAAAGCATCCCCACAACCAGTAGGATCCACGACTTTAGTCGACATTTGAGCTTGATACAATTTGTCTATAGAGTGTTTATAACTCAAAATTTGCACCGGTTTTTCTGAGTCTGTAATTATCAGATAATCCACCATTTTTAACACCTGATCTTGGCTAAGACCATGTAAATCCAAACAATACTCAAATTCTTGTCGATTCAATATAAAAAATTTCGCTTTTGAGAGCACTTCCAAAAAGTCTTTCTCGTTAAATGCACCAATTTGTTGCCCTGGATCAAAAACATAGGGAATATTATGTTTAGAGACAAATTGATAAGCTTCCATCATTAAATTTTTATTATGTGGAGCAAGGATAGCTAAAACATATTCATCTGGCTCTCCAAAACTTAAGTACTTTTGATTAGGGTTAGTAGCCTGGTTTGCAATAAAAAAAGTGAGTTGATCCGAAGATACATCTGTAGAAATATATGCACAGCTACTAAAACTATTTTCACATACAGAAACATACTCGGTATTAATTTTACGATCTATAAGGCAATCAATATATTCATGTTTATCTTTTTCACCTAGAACAGAAACTAAGTCAAAATCAAAAAAGCCATTTGCAGTAAAGCCATAAGCAATATTACCAGCACATCCACCTAAACTAATAAGTTTTTGATCTAATACAAAACTTGCATTAATACGAGACTTTTTATCTAAAGTAGCCTTGAATTTATTTGGATACCTTAATAAATGATCGTAAGCTAGCGATCCTGTTAAGAGGATTTTGGTGGCGGTCATAATTTAGGGAATTAGATATTTCATTCACAAAGTTAGATGCACTCATTAGACTTTCATAAGTACCTGCATCGAACCATTTATAATCAAGTTTAGTGAAATCTGCTTGATTATCATTTATATATTTTTGAATCACATCGTTTGTTTCGTATTCACCACGAGGAGATAATTCAATATTTTTAGCATATTCAAAAAACTTCGAGTCAAAAAGTGCGCAACCAATCCATACCAAATTAGATGGTGGGTTTTGTGGTTTTTCTTCGAGTTGTACGAGCTTTTCATTTTCAAATCTCGCGACACCAAAAGGTCTTGGGTCTTCCACTTCTGTTAAAAGCAAGTTTGCTCCACCTTTAAATTCTTTTACGGCTTTGGAAAGATCGTCAAACATGACATTGTCACCCAAGATTACACAAAAGTTATCATCAGCCACAAAGTCTTCAGCAAGTGCAATTGCATCACATACACCCTTTGGATCTTTTTGTATCTTGAAAGATATATTCAGTCCCAATTCAGAGCCATCTGCAAGTAGCGTAGCAAACAAGTGAGCATGCTCTGGAGATACAATAATACAAACATCTGTAATACCAGCTTGTTTTATTACAGAGAGTGGGTACATAATCATTGGTTGATTATAAACAGGCAATAAACATTTAGGAGCAACATTAGTTAATGGAGCAAGACGAGAACCTTTACCAGCAGCGCAAATAACAGCTTTCATATTAATTACTTAGGGAATAAAAATATTGGTTAGCTTTGAGTAATGAATCGTGAGTACCAGCATCTATCCAAAACCCATCATAAAAGTTAGCACGGGCTTGGCCTTGATTTATATAAATATTATTTAAATCAGTAACTTCGTATTCACCACGAGCAGAAGGAGTAAGAGTGTCTATGTGTTTGAACAAGTCTTTATCGTATATATATAGTCCTACACAAGCATAATTTGTATCTGGATTTGATGGTTTTTCTGTGATTTTCAAAACCTTTTTACCATCCAAAGTTGGTACGCCAAATCTTTCTGGATCGTGAACTTCTTTAAAAAACAATTCACATCCACTTTCGAAGTTTTTAACGACTTGTTTAACATTAAAACCTTTATCAAAAAGATTATCTCCCAGAATAACTAAACAGTCATCACCCTCTACTTCCATACGACATTGATCTATTGCATGGGCAATACCAAGAGCTTCATCTTGAATTTTATAAGTAATATTTAGTCCAAATTCAGATCCTGACCCAAGTAATTGTAAGTAAACAGATGCAAACCCACGAGACACAACAATACATACATCTCGAATTCCAGATTCTGCGAGTAACTCAAGAGAGTAGTAAATCATAGGTTTATCGAACACAGGCAATACAGTTTTATGTAGACAGTATGTAAGTGGACGCAAACGAGTTCCGTTACCACCAGCGAGAATAATAGCTTTCATAGTTTATTTTAATAAATATTCTTTGAGTGCGATTTTAAAATCACGCATTGATTCAATTTTAACACTTGACAGTATACTATTTTTTGGTCTTGTTGCAAGTCTTTTAAAGCCATCACTACTAACTGGCACAATATGCGCATTTGTTCCAAGAATTTCTTGAATAGCTAAAGTATAGTCATACCAACTCACAGAGCCCTTGTTAACTAGGTGCAAAACCCCATTAATATCTGATTCTAAAAGCGAATTAATAACTCTGGAAGCCAAGTCGACCGTATAGGTTGGACAACCAATTTGATCATTAACAACTGGTAGCGGCTCAGCACCTTCGAGTTTTGGTAGAATTGCATCTACAAAATCTCGACGACCAGGACCAAACAACCACTGTGTACGAATAACTATTGCATTTGGATTAGCAGCTAGCACAGCTTGTTCTGCCATAAGTTTAGTTTTGCCATAGTAATTAATAGGATTGGTTTCATCTGTTTCTACATAAGCAGAATCTTTGGAACCATCAAATACATAATCTGTAGAAAAGGTTATAAATCGCGCATTATGCTTTAGTGCTAATTTAGCTAGCATTTCTGGAGCCTTAACATTTAAGTTTTGTGCCATTTCTTGCTGTTGTGAATCTATTTCACATTGATCCACAAGATTATAACCCGAACAGTTGATAATAAAATCAGGTTTATGCTCTGCTATATAATCAGCAACCTGAACTTCTGAAAGTAGATCAACTAAGTCTTTAGATGGAGCAAGCAGTTCGTATTTATCTGAATTCAGCAGTTGTTTAGCAAACTGTGAACCAAGTAGACCATTTGCACCAAAAACTAATACTTTATGCATTGTAATAAGAGTTTATTTTAGTAATAAGTTCATCTAGAGACAAAATTTCTGCCTCTGATTCTGTTCTGATTTTGAATTCATATTTAGATTCCTCTTGTAGTCTACCAGAAGCCACAACACGAACAGGGATCCCAATTAAATCTGCATCTGCAAACATAGAGCCTGGTCTATCGTCGCGGTCATCAAATAAGACATCGAAACCCTCACTCTTAAGTCTTTCATACAGATCCTGAGCATATTCTGCAGCCTTAATTCCGATCAGATGCACATGATATGGAGTCACTGATTTTGGCCAAACTAAGCCTTTATCATCTGCATGAATCTCGGCAATAGTTTGCAAAGTTCTCCCAATACCAATCCCAAAACATCCCATATATAAGTTTTGTTCTTGGTTACTGGCATCGACAAAGTTAGCTCCAGCCATTTTGGATGTGTAATGGTATCCATTTTGGAAAATATTCCCGACCTCAATCCCAAGATTTTCAACAAGTTTACCACCATTAGCATGCGTGTATCCAGCTTGAGCTAAGGCAATATCACCTTCTAAATCACAAGTATAGTCACGATCTATATTAACATTTAATAAATCACGTTTTTTTGTATTTGCTCCAGTGTAAGCATTCTTTATAGTTCTCAAAGAATCATCTCCAACAATAGTAACTTGCTTATCTGTTTTTAAATTGTCTTTAATTCCAACAGGGGATATAAACCCTGGGTAAGAACCAAGTACATCAATCACATCAGAGGCTTCCATTGGTTCTAGATCGTCCTCAAGCACGCCCAATAAGTTTTCGAGCTTACGAACATTTACCTCTAGATCAGCTCGAATTACTGCCACTACATAACCTTTTGATTGTGATGTAAAAGCTACATTTTTAATTTGTCTTTCTAGTGGTAGACCATGAAGCTTTGCACCAGCCTGTACTGTTTTTGGTCTATCTGCATCTACTTCTTTTAATTCTTCCTCTGCATCTTGGGAGTTAATATCTTGTTTTACAAACACAGCAATATCTTCATGTGCTACATAATCAGAACCCTCAGCTTGTAAATATCTAGATTCACCAATTTCTGAATCTACAATAAATTCATGACAGTAATCTCCACCAATAAATCCATTATCAGAAGCCACAACTTTTGATTCTAAACCAAGTTCATTAAAAATATCTAGATACGTTTGAGTCATATCGGCATAAATTTCTGCAAATTGTTCTTCGTTTTGAGTGAAAGCATAAGCATCCTTCATCAAAAATTCACGTACACGCAGAAGACCTGCTCGAGCTCTTTTTTCATCACGGAATTTATAACCGAACTGATAAATATTAAACGGTAAGTCTTTGTAAGACAGGTTGTATCTGCGCACGACATCTACAAACATTTCTTCGGCCGTACCACCAAGTGCAAATTGAGCACCACGTCGATCTTCGACCAGTGTTAACTCGAAACCAGATGCTGAATCTCTGTTGGTTTCTTGCCATAGTTCTAGTGGGTGACATACTGGAGTTAGCATTTCTTGAGCTTGAGATTTGTTCATATGTCGACGCACAACATCTACAAGTTTATTTTGCACCAGCATACCAAGTGGTAACATGTAGTATCGACCAGCAGTCGATTCTGCTATAAATCCAGCTTGTACTAGTAACTTATGTGATTTAAATTTTATTTCTGAGGATACAGTTTTGGATGTTTTTCCAAAAAATTTTGAATATTTCATTATGATTTACATTACTTTTTTAACCCATTCTTGATTGTTTTTGTACCAATCAAATGTCATTTGGATACCTTTTTCAAAAGGTATTTTGGGTTCCCAACCAAGCTCTTGTTTAATTTTAGATGCATCTATAGCATACCTTCTATCATGAGCCTTTCTATCTTCTACATGTGTAACTAGATCTGAAGGTTTAGATAAAAATTCTAAAATAAAGTTTGTAATTTCAAGGTTTGATTTTTCGTTATTACCACCAATATTATAAATAGAACCGGCAGCAGCCTTTTGTAAAATGATATCAAGTGCTTCACAGTGATCAGTAACATATAACCAGTCTCGAATGTAATTTCCATCACCATAAATCGGTAATGGTTTGTTTTGCTCAGCGAGTGTGAAAAACAATGGGATTAACTTTTCAGGATATTGGTAAGGTCCATAGTTATTCGAGCATCTTGATATAGTAGCATTCATACCATATGTCTCAAAATAAGAACGAACCAGTAAGTCAGCAGAAGTTTTTGCAGCTGCATAAGGGCAGTTTGGAGCAAGGGGAGTGGTTTCTGTCATAAAGTGTTTAGACCCCAATCCTAAATCTCCATATACCTCGTCGGTCGAAACTTGATGATATCTTTTAACACCAGTTGCAAGTGATGCTGCAAGTAGGTTGTGTGTACCATTTATATTTGTTTCGATAAATGGGAAAGGATCTTCTATTGAACGATCTACGTGTGTCTCTGCGGCAAAATTAATAACACAATCAAACTCGTGGTTTTTGAAATACTCAAAAATAAAATCCTTATCAGCAATATCACCTTTTGTGAAAAACACAGATTCGTCATCTATAAGATCTTGAATAGATGGCAAGTTACCAGCATAAGTAAGCTTATCCAGTACAAACACCCGTGTTTCAGGGTGATTGCTAACATAATGTCGAACAAAGTTGGAACCAATAAAGCCTGCTCCACCTGTAATTAAAATTTTAGGAAACATAATTTAAAAATTCATTAAAATCTTCAATATAATCAGATCTATCTGGGTTGTAATTTGTAGAACTTAAACATAAAAGCACAGAGTCTTCAGAGAAATCTATAAATTCATGCCAGATTTTATTAGCTACATAATAACCTTTAGTGTGAGCTTCCATCTGAATAATAGACTCTTTTTTACCATCATGAATACGCATTTTCATTGAGCCATTTACAAGAATAAAAAATTCTTCTTCTGTTATATGGCAATGAGCACCTCGATCATCTAGATTATGATGTGCCCAATATACTCTTTTCACTTCAAATGGTACAAGGTCCTTTAGTTCCACTGCAGCAAGAGAACCCTTGTGATTTGTATGATTTGGAATATCAAATGTTTTAAACATACTACAATGATCGTTGTCTTATTTCTATTTCGTAAGCTTGGATTTTCATTCCTTCTTCGAGTGCGATATTACCCTTAAATTTAATACCACATTCGTTAGGAGCTTTGATTTCATCTACAGCTTCGGTACCTCTTTGCAGTCCTAGAAGTTGACCTACTCCAATTACTTCATCGTCTTTGATAACTTCGATTTTCGCTGATTTTTTTAGTAAACCATTAGTGATTTTCAGACCAACAATCATTTCTTTACGTTTGGTAAAGAAGATTTGTCGAACCTCTGCTTTACCTAAATCAATTCTAACTTCTTCTGGTTCTAACATACCACTTAGGAATTGAGTTATATCGTCAATTAGTTCGTAAATAATTTTATAGTTACGCACCTCAACACCCCGTTGTTCTGCAATCTTTTGTACATTTGGATCCATATCAGTATGGAAACCAATCACAATTGCACCACTTGCAGCAGCCATAGCAATATCTGATTGAGTTACAGCACCAACACCATGGTGAATAACTTTAGTTGTTACTTCGTCGTGTTGAATTTTAGCTAAACTTTGATTGATTGCATCGAAAGAACCTTTAGTGTCTGTTTTAACAATAAGTTTTAAAACTTTAAGAGATCCAGATTTAATCCGAGATACAATTTCAAGTAAGTTATTAGCACCACCAAGAGCTTCATTTTTTCTATGCATAGCAATTTCTTCTGCACGAGTACGAGCTTGCTTGTCGTTGTTGGTAACCTGTAAAATATCACCTGCATGAGGCGTTTTAGATAAACCAGCAAGTAACGCTGCACCACTAGGTGGTAGAGATTCAAGTTTATTACCCTTGTCATCGAGTAAAGATTTAACTTTACCATAAGCATCACCAACCACAAATGGTTGACCTAATTTAAGAGTACCAGCATTCACAACAATTGTAGCCACAGGTCCTAAACCAGGCTCTACATGTGTTTCGACAACTGTACAAACCGGAGGTCTTTTTGGATTCGCTTTATATTGATTTACATCGCTAAGAAGCACAATAGTATCGAGTAGATCATCTACACCCATGCCAGTTAAAGCAGAAATTGGTACCATAGGCACATCTCCACCCCAGTCTTCTGGAATAAGTTCATGTTCTGCTAATTCTGATTTTACTTTGTCTGGATTAGCAGTTTGCAGATCCATTTTGTTGATAGCAACAATAATTGGTACATTTGCATCTTTAGCATGGTTTATTGCTTCGATAGTAGTTGGTTTGACTCCTTCTGCAGCAGATACAACCAAAATTGCAATGTCTGTAAGCTTAGCACCACGAGATCGCATTTCTGTAAAAGCCTCGTGACCAGGTGTATCTAAAAAAGTAATCTTTTGATCTTTGTGTTGAATTTGATATGCAGCAATATGCTGAGTAATACCACCAGATTCTGTTGCAACCACATTTGCGTTACGAATTGTATCAAGCAGTTTTGTTTTACCATGATCAACATGACCCATGATTGTAATAATCGGTGGACGAGATTCTAGATCATCTGCATCATCTTCACCCATGATTTGAGTTATATCTTGAGATAACAACTCTGATGTAGAAGAGGTTTGAGCTAGTCTTTTTACAATAATTCCAAATTCAGACATTATCAATGCAACAGTTTCGTAATCTAGTTGTTGATTAATGTTTGATATAATACCGTTTTTCATTAATTCACCAATAAGTTTGGCTGCATTAATACCAGTTTTTTCTGATAATTCTTTTACAGAAATAGAATCTGCCATCTCTAAAAAATCGGTTTTTAATTCGGCTTTTTGCTTGTTTGTATTAGATACATTAGATTTTCCAGCAACTTTTTTTCGTTGAGATTTTACAATTTCACGTTCTAAGTTACTTTCCACTTTATCTACTACTTCATCGACAGAGGTTTTTTTTGTGCCAAGTTCTTGTTCTAGCAGTTCGGCAATATCGGAATCAACGGTTTCGTCTTCGGCATTCCAGTCAAAATCATATTTTTTTAACAATTTTTTGAGTTCGCTAACACTGCTATTGAGATCGTCGGCAAGTACAGAGAGTTTAATAGCCATAATATAAATTAAATATCGTAATCTATTTTAGTGAATATTTTCATTTAAGTAAAGCAAAAAAGCCACCTGTGAAAGGTAGCTTTTAAGTATTTTTTTGAATCAGACTAAGCTAAGATTTTTTTGATCGAAGCATCAGTTAATCCGCTAATATTTTTCAATTCTTCTTCTGATAATTTTTTAACATCAGATAGAGAAGTGTAACCAGCTTTTTCTAAAGCTTTTTGAGCAGTTTTAGAAAGTTTGATTGAGTCAAATGAAGACTCTGAATCAGTTGATTGATTTTCAGCCTGTTCTACTTTTTCTTGTTTTTTTGTAGCAGGTGCATCTGAAGATCCTTTGCCAGACTCTGAATTCAAATGAGCATCTAGTAAAGTCAAGCCAATTCTGTGATTGTCTTTGTCTACATGTAAGATTTTAGCAGTGATTTTTTCACCAACTTCAAGAGTGTATTCATCTGAATCTTTAACACGTGGGTCGTTTAATTCTGAAACATGGATCAAGCCATTGATGTCATCAGAAATGTTAATAAACGCTCCGTATTCAGTGATTCTCGTGATTCTACCTTTGATTTCCATCCCTGGAGTATATGCTTTAGCAATTTCCTCCCATGGGTTTTCGATCATTTTCTTAAGTGATAGAGAGATTTTATCTCCTTCGATACCAATTACTTTAACATCGATTTTATCACCTAATTTACCGTAGTTTGATGGGCTATCTACATGGCCCCAAGCAATTTCTGAAATGTGAACTAGACCTTCTAAACCATTGAAAGTTACGAAAATACCAAAGTTAACAACACCAGAAATTTCACCAGTTACTACAGAACCAACTTCTACAGTTTTAAGAGCTTCTTTTCTTTGTTCGTTGTATGCTGCTTTTTCAGATAAGATAAGTTTTTTAGTATCGTTATCTACATTGATAACACGTACTAAAATATCTTTTCCAATAAGTTTGTTCAAACGACCAAGAATTTTAGCACTGTCTGCACCATTAACACGTGGGTAGTGTTTTGGAGCAAGTTGACTTACAGGTAAGAAACCTTTAACACCATCAACTTCAACAAGTAAACCACCTTTGTTAGCATCTGTAACTTTTACGTGGATTGATTCTTTGTTATCGTGAATGTCTACAAAACGTTTCCATGTTTTGTGTTGTGACGCACGTCTAAGAGAAAGGACGATAAGACCTTCATCGTTTTCTGGTTCAAGTACGAATGCAGAAACTTCATCACCTTCTGCTAGAGATTTGATAGTGTCCATGCTGTCAACAGCTTCTTTACCAGCAATTACACCAGTAGATACACCACCAAGATCAACTAAAATTCGGTTGTTGTGTACAGTAATAACATTACCTTCAACAATTGAACCTGGTTTTGGAAGGAAAATTTGTGGTGAATCCACAATCAACTCTTCCATTGGAATTAATTTTTTTTCATTACTCATAGTAGTAAGTATGTAGCCTTGTTAATTGTAAGACCTATTAGACTCGACCAGGCCACAAAAAAAGGGCAAACCTATTAGGTAGCCCTATTTTAAACTAAAAGTAGAATAATGCAAGTTTATTTCTTAGTACTCGATTTTGTTGTCTTTTTAGTTGTTTTGGATTTTTTAGCTTCAGATTCTTTAACATCGAAATGTAGTTTACCCTTGGTTAAACTCACATGTAATCTTTGCTTTGATTTTACTTCTTGATCTAAAATCATGTGGGTTATTGGGTCTTCTATCATATCGGCAATCACTCGACGAGCTGGACGGGCACCATATTCAGGGTCGTAAGATTTTTCAGCCAATAGAGATAGAGCTTCATCAGAAAAATCAATCGCAATACCTTTGTCTGATAATCTTTTTTCTAAATCTTTAATGAGTAATTTAACAATATCTGTAACGTTATCGTGTGTAAGTGGATCAAAAATTATAACTTTATCTACACGGTTAATGAATTCTGGTCTAAAGAATGTTCGCACTTCTTTCATAATATCTTCTTTGGTAGACTCGAAATCTGCTTGAAGCTGAGCTTCTTTGCTGGCAGCAATGTGAAAACCAATTGGAGCAGCTTTATCTGTGAGTTTTTTAGCTCCAAGATTTGAAGTCATTACAATTATCGTGTTTGTAAAATCAACTTTTTTACCTTTTGAATCTGTTAAAACACCCTCGTCTAAGATTTGTAAAAGAATATTAAAGAAATCTGGATGAGCTTTTTCTACTTCATCAAAAAGAACAACAGAGTAGGGTTTACGACGCACTGCCTCTGTAAGTTGACCACCATCCTCATATCCTACGTAACCTGCAGTAGTACCAACAAGTCTTGATGTAGAGTGTCTTTCCATAAATTCACTCATATCGATTTTTATAAGGGCTTTAGGATCGTCGTAAACTTCTTCTGCAATTGCTTTAACTAATTCTGTTTTACCAACACCAGTAGGACCAAGAAATAAGAAAGATCCAATAGGTCTAGTTGCAGAAGAGATTCCTGCTCTAGATCTTCTGATTGCACGTGAAATATTAGTTACAGCATCCATCTGACCAATAATTCTACGATGTAAAATTTCCTCTAGATTTTTAAGCTTAGACATATCAGAAGAAACTAGTTTGTTTACAGGTATACCAGTCATTTTATTTATAACGCTAGCAATTTCTTCTGTTTTAATACGTTTTCTAAGTTTTCTTGGTGTTTTTACAACTTTTAACTTTTCAATTTCTGATTGTAGTTTAACTTCGTCATCTCTAAATTCGGCAGCTTTTTCGTAGTTTTGACCACTTACTGCTTCTTCTTTTTTCTTTGTAATTTTAGAAAGTTTTTTTTGAAGATCTTCTAGTTCTGTACTGTGCTCGAGTGATGAGACTCTTTTTAATGCACAAGCTTCGTCTATTAGATCGATGGCTTTATCTGGTAAAAAACGATCTGGAAGGTATCTAGCCGAAAGTTTTACAGCACTATCAATAGCTTCATCGGTAATCATTAAATTATGATGATCTTCGAATGCTTCACGAAGTCCTTGTAGAATTAAAACAGCTTCATCTAAAGTTGGTTCCTCGACTTTTATAGGTTGAAAACGTCTTTCTAGAGCTGAATCAGATTCTATGGCTTTCCTATATTCTTCAGTAGTTGTAGCACCAATTACTTGAATTTGTGCTCGCGAAAGAGCTGGCTTTAGAATGTTTGCAGCATCTAAAGAACCCTCGGCACTACCAGCACCTATAATTGTATGCAATTCATCTATGAATAAAATTACATTAGGAACACTTGTAGCTTCTTCTATTATTAATTTGATACGTTCTTCAAATTCACCACGAAATTTGGTACCAGCAATAACAGATCCGAGTGGTAATGATAAGATCCGTTTATCCTTCATTTGGTGGGGGACAGCACCCTCTACAATTTTTGTAGCCAAACCTTCTACTACTGCAGTTTTACCTACACCAGGCTCACCAATTAAAACAGGATTGTTTTTTGTCTTTCTATTTAAAATAGATATAAGTCTTTCTAATTCAAGAGAACGGCCAATAACTGGATCTATTTTTCCCTTACGAACTTGCTCGTTTAAATCGATTGTAAAGTAATCCAATGTTGGAGTTTTACTTTTAGATTTCTTAGATGATTTTTGCTTGTAAGGAGCTTGGTTTTCTTGTGATAAAACTCCATTTAATCCATTCAAGAAAAACTCAATTGGGTTCATGTTCTGGTTATCACCTTGATTTTGAGGCATGTTTTTTTGGAATGCGTCAATCAACTGGTTTTGAATATGTTTTGGATTTATTTTCATATTTTCCAAAATCACAGTTGCGGCAGTGTTTTCTTGTGATACCAAGGCAAACAATAAATGTTCTGTACCAACAAAGTTATGACCATACCTAGAGGCACAACTAACCGCATTTTCAATAATTTGTTTGGCATAGCCACTCAATGTCCCAGTTTTACCTGGAGGTGTTGGGGTAGCACTTTTAGAACGGCCTACAGTTTTTAATACTAGTTCAACATTAGAAGTTGTAACACCAAAACTGTTTAAAATATTAGCACCCAATGAGTTAGATTGGGATAATACTCCAAGTAAAATATGTTCTGTACCCACGTAAGACAAACTAGCTTCTGCTGACTTTTCTTGTGCATAAATCAAGGCTGCTTTTGCTTCTTGGGTAAATTTCTCAAAATAATTATCTTCCATAGGGGAAAGTTACAATATCAAAGATATTATAATACAAGAAAGTAAAAATTATAATAATTATTTATAAACTGAGTATAGATACAGTAGACAAAATATAGTTTAATACATCAGTTTTTAATGCTTTGTTTGTAAAAATCAAATAACTATCTGAAAGTTCTAAAACATAATCAACACCATTGAAATAAATATTCGAATCTAGTTTGTTGTAAGCTAATTTATCAAAGCTATTAACTTTCGAAACTGTAAAAGAAATATCTTTAAGATTAGGATCATTTGCAAAAATGTAGGTGTCTTCATTACGCATGTAATACATTTGCATTGGGTATTGCAACGAAAATTTAAGAGGCAGAGACTCAAAAAGTCTAAAACCTTCTTTTAAATCATGCGATTTTCCAGAGGTATCAACCAATGTTAACTTTTGATCATATACTAGGTTTTGACCAGAAACTAACCGCCAATCCATAACTTCGTCTTCTACAAATCTTGCAACTACATTTAGGTTATTAGCATAGGCAATTAAAGCTCTTTTGTTTGAACCGTTAAAGTCTACATATTCTACATAAAAGTGATTTGATTCAGCAAAATAATAACGAGTAACCTCCGATAAATCACTTAATAAGGCTTGAGCAGATAATTCAAAGCGTTTTATTTCTGCATCGAATGGTGATAAGGTTTCGATTATTTTAGTTTCTGTAACAGTTTCGGCAATTGAGTTGTTAATTTGTTCATCGATCTTAAGTGAAGAAGCATATTCGGTATTAGTCGAAGGTAATTGTGCCTCTAGATCATCATTTTGTATTGTATTTTCTGCATCTGATTCTGTTAAAGAAGTTTCATCTGTAGATTCTTTATCTGTGCCAGATTCAGACTCCAATAATTCTGTTTGCTGGTTTAAAGCAAAAATCGAATCTTCAAGAGCCTTAACACTTAAGTTCTCTAATATTAGGTCAATCTGAGATTGTAAGGAGTTGTCAAAAAGTGAAACTTTAATCTCTACAACATAAAAACCCATATCTAATGAATACAAGTGCTCGTAGTCTGATAAAATAAACAAATTATAATCATTTGAATCAACGCGAAGTAAATCAGAGGCATATTCTGAATAATTCAATAAGTAATTTTGATAGTCTGATTTTAAAACAATAGGGGTAAGTGTGAAGTTTGAGTTACCAAATGAAAAAAACAAACTTTGCTCATTTTCCTTTGGTTGAATTTCTTTTGGAAGATTAATCTCTAAACCTATTTGATCAAATTTGAAAACTTCAAATTCTTGAACTTGGTCTTGAGTCACCTTAGCTTCTAGCAAATCAATTGAATTGACCTCTAGTTGTGATAGTTGTTTATTTGCAACCGTTACTTCTGAAAAAACCCCAGATAATCTAACGCGAGAGTTAGAATATTGTTCTAAATCATGCAAAAAGCTGTGAAGGTAAATTTTAGTATTTGCATCAGTTAATAAAACATGAGTGGCATCAAGCCCAGAAATAAAATCTTGATTTGAATTTACAGTTCCAATGAAACTTTTTTCGATCTCAACGGTAGTTGGCTCAACCGGAGTATCGTTAGATCCACAACCAAAAATAAGAAGAGAAGATGTTAGAATAATTAAAAAACGAAACATTTTTTATAAATTAAGTACATCCTTTATAATCAAATCTCCCTTACTTGTCAAAACCCTTCCACGATTAGAACGATTTAAAAATCCAAGTTTGATTAAGTAGGGTTCTGAAATGTTTTCAATATGATCGGGATCTTCACTCAAACTCGCTGACAATGTTTTTAATCCAACCGGACCACCATTAAAATTCGTTTTAATTGATCTTAAAAGATTAATATCTAATTCATTTAAACCCATAATCTGAACACCAAGCAGTTCAAAGACAGTATCAAGGTCATCTTTAGACGGTGCTGTTAAATTATGATGTAAAACATAATCATGAAATCTCTTTAAAAAATTATTTGCAATTCTTGGAGTGCCACGAGAGTGCTCAGCAATTTTCGATAGTAGAGCTTTTTCTAAAGTGAAATTTAAATTTTTAGCACTTAAATGTAAGATTTGTTCTAACTCCTGAGTTGAATAAAATTCTAATGGCATTAAAGCACCAAATCTATCTCTCATGGGGCGCGAAATCTTGTTTAACTTGGTAGTTGCACCAACCAACGTAAATTTAGCTAACTCTAGTCTCATTGTTCTCGCAGAAGGACCAGTCCCAATGATAATATCAATTGCAAAATCTTCCATTGCTGTATACAACATTTCTTGGATATCCATTTTTAGTCTGTGAATTTCATCTATAAATAAAATATCAAACGGTTTTAGATTTGAGAGTATTGCAGCTAAATCTCCAATTTTTGTTAAAGCTTGCCCAGAAGTCACTAAAAAGTTACTACCTGTGCTTAATGCAATAACATTAGCTAACGAGGTTTTACCTAAGCCTGGTGGACCATGAAGTAATACATGATCTAATGGAGTTTGTTTTTTGTTAGAAGCACCAATCATAATCTTAAGCTGCTTAGTGACTTTTGGTTGACCAATGTACGAATCAAAGGATTTTGGCCTTAAATCAAAAGACGCAGATTTATCTTCTCTAATGGTTTCTGCTTGAGTGTTTGGAATAGAATTTTCGATCATAGGTTTATAATTCTTGTGATAAATTTTTGAAGTATCGATGGTTTAGGAGCCTGAGGAAATTCAACATTGGCTTTATGAGATGCTGTTTTCACTATTAATGTGCCATATTGGAATATTGGTAGGAACGAAAGGATACCTTTTTCAATACTTACAACATCTTGAATATCATCTAGGTTTGCTTCGGATTCTATCTTAACAGTTAAATATTTCCAATCAATAAAAATCACTCTTTTATTTGTTATAATTAGTTTGTCTAGCCAGTAAATTAAACCTAAATAGGTGATTATAAATAATAGAATCACACTCAAAACAAGATAAGACAATAATGTAGCTTTTAGTGTTAAAGCTGGTGACAAAAAGTAAATAAAAAAGTAAAATGGAGTAGCAATAAAAAACAATTGCATAACTTGGAAAACAAAAGGCATGTAATGATGGTATACAATTAATACTATTCTTTCATCTGATCCAAGTCTCATAAATATAATTAAACTATGAAAATTATACCTAGAACAAAAGAAATTTTAAAGTCCAATATCTATATAATAATTCTATCTTTAGTTTTTACAACGCTATTTATTAATATTGCTGGTTTGGTTTTGAATGCGTTGATAGACAATCAAGAAATCTTGAATTTTTCACTTTTAAGTCTTCAGCAATTAGTATTAATATTTGTAAGTTTTTTATTGATAAAAAAACAAATAATAAAAATTGCTAATCCAAAACTTACTTTTAAAAGGTGCCTTTTACTATTTTTCGAAATTCTAAAAACTTATTTTTACCTAATTCTTTTTGGAGTGTTTATATCAATACTTCAATTAAATTTTAAAATAAATCTACCTGGTTTTAGTGAGCAACAAGATATTCTTAAATTATTTCCGCAATCGGGGCCTTTATTTTATTTAACTATATTCAATGCCACTATATTAGCACCAATTTTAGAAGAAATTATCTTTAGAGCTGGATTACTTAAAAATTTAATGAGTAAATACTCAACTACAAGTTCAGTAATTGTCTCGAGTATAGTTTTTTCTTTAATTCACTTTCAGTTAGAAGTCTTTGGGGCTTTGTTTGTAATAAGCCTATTAATAAGTAGATTATACATTAAAACAGGAACAATTATTGCTCCAATATTATTTCATATAATAAATAATAGTATAAAAACAATATTAAGTCTTTAAAAATCATATTTTTTGTGTTATAATTAAGGGAATAATACAAAAAGTATGAACTTTAAAACACATGTGATTGTCGGACTCTTAATATTAAGTGTATTGAGTTTTTTTGGATCTCAAGCGCAAGTTCTTCAGGCCAGTTTAAACTTGCAAAGCGCTGTTGCTTTAGACCAAGAAGAGTTTCAAGAATTACAAAACCAGTCAGTTCATATTTATGTAGATGGTAAATATAGACAAACACTTTTCGCAAACTTACGTTTGGAATTAAGCCACAAGTTAATAAAAGTTTCTAGTGGTACAAATATTGCTTTGGAGAATTTGTTTAGCGACCTACAAAACCCAGAAGATGCACAAATAATAAATAAAAATGGCAGTTTGTACTTAAAGCCCTCACAAGTAGGTAAGCAAATTAATTTAAATTTATTAGAAAAAAAACTAAATTCCAAAAGCTTTCACGAAAATAAAATTATAAATTTAGATAGTTACAAGATTTATCCTTCTTACAATACAACTCAAGCGAGAATGGATATGCAGTTAATTAAAGAGAATCAAAATCAACAAATCAAATTTATTCTCGATTCTGAAATCTCTTACAATCAATCAAAAATTTACTCAATTTATGAATTTGCCACTTACTTTCAAGGTAAATTAGTAATAGACGAAGAAAAGCTGAGTGCACTGTTAACTATTCTCAAAGAAACAGTTGATTTGGAGCCGCAAAACATTAAATTAGAACAATCTAATTCTCAGTTTAAAGTTGGTATGCTTGGAAAGCTTGGACAAAAAATAAATATTTCTAATAGCTTACAGGCAATCGAAAAAGCTCTCGAAAACAAACAAGCCAGTGTACAACTATCCTACGATATTATCTCTCCAAAAGTTTATAATGTTGATGGCTCAGAATCTAATTGGAATCTTTTAAGCTATGGTGCATCTGATTATTCTGGTTCTATTACTAACAGAGTTATTAATATTCAAATGGCTTCTAATTTGGTTTATAATAATACATTAATAAATCCAAATGAGTCGTTCTCCTATAATGAGTTACTACTTAATAAAGGAAGATTTATCGATTGGAAAAATGCATTCGTAATCGTGAATGGTAAAGACCTAAAAGAAGCTCCAGGTGGAGGCTTGTGCCAGGTTTCTACAACAATTTACAGAGCTGCAATCAAAGCAGGCCTTCCAATCGACAAGCTCAGAAACCACAGTTTATATGTTAAATACTATAAAAAACATGGTGATGGTCTAGATGCCACAATATATCCAGGTGCACAAGATTTAGCATTTACAAACACTTACGATAAACCAATTTTGCTTCAAACTTATTTTACTCCAAACAATAAGTTAATAGCACTTATGTACTCCGAAGCTAATCCAAATCCTGTGGAATTAAAAGGACCTTTTTATTCAAACAACTATAATGAGTTTCCAGAACTTGCAGTACAAAGAAATGAAATCAAATGGATTCGTAAATTCTTAGAAACAGGAGAGACAGAAGTATTTACATCTTCATATAACGAACCAGTAATATAATAGGTACGTGTAATAAATAAATATACAAAGAGTTACTTGCGAACCATGTAACTATATTAGACTTTGGTAAATCAAAACCAATGACTTTTTTATCAATTACAAAATCGTAAAATAGTACTCCTAAAAAAACAAAATTATAAAAAGGAAATAAAGGAAAGTAATCAAAAGATTTAAAATTATTTGAAACTAAACCAATTGGCATTAAATAATCATGAGACAGAGTAGGAAATTTGACTAATAGAAGTAAAATAGATAAAAAACCTAAATAATAAACTAATCTGCGCCCACAGAAGAAAATCACACTGGAAAGAGTAAAAAAATGTAAGACGCCAAAATAAATAACATAACTTGAATCATAAAAAAAAGATGCAACACTCACAAGCATTGCAGCTATAGCTAATTTAAGAAATTTAGTGATGAATTTATTTTGATATGCTTTGTAGTGCAAACCAAATAAGAAAAGAAACAATCCACGAGCAAACCATCCCACACTTTCATCTAAAATATTTATAGGACTTTGAAAATATAAAAAGTCTAAAAAACTTATATGATAAAAAGCCATGGACAACAATGCCATAACCTTCAAGTAATCAATATAATTAATTCTCATAAAAGAAGTGGTACCCGCGAAAGGATTCGAACCTTTGACCTTCGCCTTAGAAGGGCGCTGCTCTATCCAGCTGAGCTACGCGGGCAATTAATGTGCAATTATCATATCAAAAAAAATGTCGATGTAAAGATTTATTTTTTGACAATTAAATTATATGTAATCTGAATCAAATCACGATTAGTAAGCTCTCGAGTTTTAATTTGATCAACTTCTACAAGCCCATCAATCAATGCTTGTTGCACATATAATTTATTTTTACCAAATGGTCTGATACTAGATTTAAAGGGAAGTTTTGGTAGGGGAGAAACATAAAGATCTAAAGCTTGGTAATATTTCTCAAAAAATTCACCAAAATCTATTTTAGTATTTAAAGATATTATGTCTGACTCTTTTAATAAATGAAATTCAAACGCACTTCGAATCACATTGTTATTAAATTCATTGTTATCTACAAACTTAGTGTCATAAGAAACTTTAGATGTTTGTATTTTATGATGATCAAAAACTTTAGACAACTGCCTAATTGCATCATATCGTGTTATATTTGCTGATAAATCAACCTGAGAGTTGTTCAATAAACCCATAATGGAAAGTAATTTGATCTTTTCATAATCTAAATCTTCTGTAGCTACAATATTATGAACAATTGAATCAATATTTTTCGATGCAATTAACTCATGATTATTAAACAGTTCAAGCTTGATACTACCAATAGAATTAGTTTGAAGAGAAAAAACATGAGTACTTGCATTTGATTCAATCAACTCGATATTTACGGCTTTATTTGATTTAAACGAAATATCTTCAAGATTATACGATCCTAAATGGATCTTAAATTCATAGTTTTTAGCAGGTTTGATAATCGGAGGAATATCCCACAAAAACTTGTTTTCATTTTCAATATTTAAGCTAGAAACTTCATGAACAGATTTTAAATCTTGGTTAACTTGAGTAGTAACAATATCAGATTGTTTTTGATCTGTTATATCCAAAGCCAGGCTTGCCATAATATATTCAGAAATACTTGGTTTATTGATAATAGCTGCTTCTTGCGTTTTTATTTTTGTACCAAGATTCTCTGATTGCGATGAGGTGTTTGGTTCAGAGCTTTCCAAGCTTTCTGTTTTGTCAGAAGAGGCAATAAAGGTATCTAGAAATAAAGAGTCTATATACACAAGCGGATTATATGTATGAGTTAAAGCATTATTGTAGCCATAAGCCTGATTTACCCCAGATACAAAATTCAATCCAGCAGCATAAATCTCTTTATCACTAAATGGCCAATAAGGATGATATGGTGCCGAAGTTTTTTCAATTTGAAAATTAAGATGAGAACCACTAGATAAACCAGTAGATCCAGACAAGCCAATTGTCTGACCAACCTGCACTACATCTCCCACATTCACATTCATTTGAGAAAGGTGGGCATAGGATGAATAAATATCTTCGTATGTATTCAATTCTGGATTGAATACATTGTTATGACGAATAACAATATGATTTCCAAAACCAATATCGGATGTTACTGCTTTAGTTACTACGCCATTTGCAATACTTAAAATGGGAGCTCCTTTTGGCAATTTAATATCTACTCCCGGGTGAGAACCAACATACTCTTTACCGTCATATTTATAGTTTCCAAGATAGGGAACACTATAGGTCAGTCTTGCATTTAACACATCATCAGATAAATCCTCCAAGTTCTCAACAGGGCCAAGTTTATTTGGATCGTACTTGATGGGATCTATAAATAAATTCGGATTTATATTGTTAAAACTAAGTGATGTAGAACTTAAACTTTTAGACCAATCAACAGTTTTTTGGTACGGATAAACCATATTTTTTACTGGATCGTGTTTGAGCATTGCAATAGAGTTTGCCTGCAATAAACCCGAAATATCCTTATGAAAAAGAATACTTGTACAAAACAAGCTTAAAATTACCACGTGGGTAAAAATAGAGTTTGCTCGTATTACATTCATTAAATAGGGTTTAAATCCCTATATTATAGCATAAAAAGTAATAAAAATCTAACGTAAATGCTCTGAATATTTTAAAAGTCTTTTGTGATATGCCGGTATATTTGATGGTATAAACCTTATATCTATTAAATCCTGATTAAACTGAATAAAACCATATTCAGAATTTTCGATTTTGGGAGCATGCAATAATGAATCCCAAAATGAATAATACAAGCTAATATTTCTAAAATTTTCTAATGGTGTAACTTTAGTTGTGTGAGTTACATGTTTATATTGCCTACCAAATATTTTTGCAGCTTTACGTGCAGATTCTCCAAATCCAAACCAAATATCGATACGTTTATCTTTTATAGCACCACCACGATCGAGAACCATGTAGTTTCCCATCCCTGAAATATTTATAGTTTCTCCAAATTCAAAACACGGATCAGCTGCAACAAATGCATATTTGTTGTTAGAAACTGGTAATCCAGATGCAGTATAGAGACCTTTACCATTTAATCTGATTTCTGAATTATAATCACCAGTCAAAAAATATTCCTGCGAAGGAGATGGAGAGTAATAAGCAGTTACAAGATATTCACCATCATCACAAGCTAAACCAATTAATGGTAATACAAAAATACTAACCAATACGGCGCAGAATTTCACGCGATACGAATTCAACATCTCTTCCATATTTTAATCTTGATAATTGTTTATAAGCAGAACCAACTGTTGGATCACCCTTATCCAAATGAGGATTCGTTGGAATGATACTGAATGGTTTTGAAGGTTGTGTGTCAATTGATAATTTCATAACAGCTTTGAATTTGTCAATATTAATTAAATCTTGATCAGAAAAAGTTGGAGCAAATTCTTTTTGTAAAAACTCTGCATCTGTAGCACCAATTTTATAGCACATCATAGTACCAACGTTACCAAACACGGCATTTTTAATAGATTCGTCATTTTTTTGAACTAGCTGTCCGATGTATTGATGGGCAAGATTAAGACTCAAACGATATTTACGAGCTTCGGATAAAATACTTTCAATAGAGTCTGTAATATAGTTTTGGAACTCATCTATATATAGGAAAAAGTCTTTACGCTGTGATGGATCAAGTTTTTGTCGACGTAGTGCAGCCATTTGTAATTTAGATACAATAATCAAACCAAGAAGCTGTGAATTAAAATCACCAACTAAACCTTTTGAAAGATTCATAAATAAAATTTTTCCATCGTTCATTACAGAACCAAAGTCAAAACCTGATTTAGTTTGACCAATAATATTACGCATCATTGTATTGGTAATAAAGGCAGCAAACTTGGCAGCAAAGTAAGGAATAATTCTTTGTTGCTCTTCGGCAGATGTTTTTGCCATTTGATTGTCCCAGAAAGATCTAACGATTGGATTTGTAACTTGTTCACGCCTTACCTTTTGGAAAGCATCATCTGTAAAAAGCCTTACTATATCTGTAAGAGCACCACCATGCTCATATTCCATTAAAGTTAAACAACCATTACGGAAATAATCTTGAATACGTGGACCAAATATTTCTTCATCAAACATCTTAATCATCAAGTTCATGGCATCCATTGCAACCAAATCACGTTCTTCTGGAGTATCTGCTTCGAGCAAATTAAGACCCATTGGTCTTTCTGTATCTGATGGATTGAAGTAAATTACATCGTCAGCACGTTCTCGAGGAACAAATGGCAAAAGTTCTTCAACTAATTCTCCATGGGGATCAATCACACAAACACCATTACCATTTTTTAAATCCTGTCTGATCATAGTGGTCATAATAGACGATTTACCAGTACCAGTTTGACCAATAACATAAAAGTGTCTCATACGATCATTAGGCTTCATTCGAACCTCTCTTTTTTGACCACGATAAATATTGTGACCAAGCAAAATACCTTCTGTAGGCAGGTTTGTTGGAGGTGGTGCAATTTTATAATTAGTCCAGTTTATATTTGGACTTTTATTAAATCTAATAGATGGAATATGGTATATAGAAGCTAACTCATCTGCACATAGAATATGTTCCTTGAATGTATGTAAAAAAGGTTTTCTAAATGCTCTTAGAATATAGTTTTTAACAACAGAACGAGGGGAATATAGAATGTAACCAGATTTATTATGTTTATATTCTCCAATAGAGTTGTATCCAGTAGCATATTGTCCAAATGCCGATTTGATATTGTTTATATGGTCTTTTGCCACGGCAGAATCGTCACTTGTTGTTATTACTCGAATTACAGTATCGAAACCAATTTGCCTTGATTTAGAATCGATCAGCTTGATTTCTTCCTCCTCTACCTGTGTTTTACGATCAGCGGATGGAGAGTCATCTGAAGATGAATCCATTTTATCTGTACCATGCACAAAAACGTCCAAGATTTTACCTAGGTAGTAAAATGGTTTTTGCCAAAGTGGAATAGATTTATCTTTTTTTTCATTTAATAAATCCTTAGCAGTTTTTCTACCCTTATCTTGCCAGTCACTATTACCTGGACGAATCATTATTTGAATAGCAGCTGCGTCATTAGGACCAAACTTACTTAATGCATTACACATATAATTTAAAGGATCTGCAGACATATTCTCAAAAGAATTTAAAGGCATGTGAGAATCCTTTTTTAAATAAAGATAGTTAGCCGAAATAGGTTGTTTGGGTTTGAAAATATTATAAGTTTCATCATATTCGATAAAACAATCTGGAAAAAAACCTGTGACTTGCTTTTCGATCAAACTTGTCATCTCTGATGGGCAAACAACATAAAAATTAATAAGGCCATCAATTACCGCAATTTCGAAAGACAAATAGTCTTGGCCTTTCCAGAGAGTTTTCCATTTACCAGAGCCAATTGTATCTAATGCAGCAAATAGCTGAGACATGACTTTGATTGGATTTCTAAAACTGTCTTCAGCACCAGAGGATTCATCTCTAGAAGATTCTTTATCTTGTTGAGATTCTTTTTTCGGTATACAAATACGCAAGAAAACCATGTCATAAGACTGACGATGGTTTATATTGTATTGCATAATCCAAAATATGGATTTAATCATATATTTACCCGTAAAATAGGCAAATAAGATTGAGAGGAGGATTTTTAAATAGAACATTAATTATCTGTTATATTGATTTGAAGTTCATCTAGCAAATCAGGATCAATTGGTGATGGAGCACCAAGCATAATATCTTTCGCTTTAGAGTCTTTAGGGAAAGCAATTACTTCACGAATATTTGGTTCGTCGGCAAGGATCATTACAAGTCTATCCAAACCCCAAGCAATACCTGCATGTGGTGGTACACCATAAGAAAAGGCATCGAGCATGTGCCCAAAACGAGCTTCTATATCTTCGTCGTTAATACCAAGAGCATCAAATAAAGCTTTTTGTAGTTTTGGATCGTGTATTCTAACACTACCACCCCCAATTTCGTAACCGTTTAGAACTACATCATAAGAAATTGATTTAAGTTCCATTGGTTTTGTTTGCAGATCAGATATGTCTGTAAGTAATGGAGATGTGAATGGGTGATGACAAGCTTGCAAACTACCATCATCATTTTTTTCAAACATTGGGAAATCAGTAACCCATAATAATGCGTACATTTTTGGATCTATCAAACCAAGAATTTTACCTAATTCCGAACGTACGGCACCAAGAGAGTTACAAGCAATATCAAATTCATCTGCCATAAAGAAAACAACATCATTGTCGTTTAAATCAGTTAGGTTCACAATTTTTGCAATCTCATCTTCTGATAAAAATTTAAGGATTGGAGAACGTAATTCACCATTTTCTTTTATAATATAAGCAAGTCCTTTAGCTTTATAAATTTTAGCCTTAGATTCTAATTCAGAAATAACTTTACGAGAAAGAATCTCAGATGCAGCAGGTGCTTTGAGAGCTTTAATCACTCCACCCTGTGCAACTACTGCTTGGAAAGCCTTAAATTCAGAATCTGCAAAAATATCAGTAGCATCTACAAATTCAAGATCGAATCTTAAATCTGGTTTGTCTGAACCATACTTATTCATTGCTTCATCATATGTTAAACGAATAGGTTCTTCAAAACGCATAGTAACGTCTGGTCGATGTTTTTTGATAATGTCTACAATCATTTTTGTGTTCAAAGAAATAACATCTTCTTGATCAACAAATGACATTTCCATATCTAGCTGAGTAAATTCTGGTTGTCTGTCACCTCTAAGGTCTTCATCACGAAAACATCTAGCAATTTGGAAATATTTATCCATACCTGCAACCATAAGCAATTGCTTTAACTGCTGTGGTGATTGTGGAAGAACATAGAACTGACCAGGATATATTCTTGATGGAACAATATATTCACGACTACCTTCTGGTGTACCTTTAATAAGTATAGGTGTTTCGATTTCTAAAAATTTATTGTCAGAAAGAAAATTTCTAATACTTAAAATAATATCATGTCGAAGAGTAATGTTTTTTTGCAAACGTTCACGACGTAAATCTAGGTATCTATATTTTAATCTAATATCTTCACCAGGTTCCATATGTGAATCAATTTCAAATGGAGGTGTTTTTGCGGCACTTAAGATTTGTAAGTCACTTACAACAACTTCAATATCTCCAGTAGAAAGAGAACTATTTTGCATCCCTTCAGGACGTTTGATTACTTTCCCAGTTACAGAGATTACAAATTCAGAACGTAGGTTATTTGCTTCGGCATGGGCATTAGAACCGATTTCTGGATCGAATGTAATTTGTGTTACACCATACCGATCACGTAAATCGATAAATATAAGACCACCATGATCACGTCTTCTGTGTACAAAACCAGAAAGAGTTACAGTTTGATCAACATGTGAAAGATTTAATTCATTAAGATAATGTGTTCGTTTCATCAGAAAAGTTAATTAATACTACAATAAAATTACATCAAAAGACCTATTTTAGTAAAGACATAATTTGCGATTTGACCGCAGGTGTCAAGGTGATTCCACTTTTGAGATTTATACTTTTAGATGAGCCATCTATATTCTCTAAAATCAAGCAAACTGGTGTTTCTCCAGGGTTTGATGCAAGTATTTCTTTGAGCTTAGAAAGATTTGTTTTTGAAGTGTCTTTTGGAATAGAGATTTCAAATGTTTCTTTTTGGTGCTCAAAACTATCTGATTCTAGAGCACTTTCTTTCATTTTATCTAGAGATACTTTTTGTACCTGATCTAGCCGCAACTGAAAGTTATCCCGTTTGCCAACTGTCCCATAACACACAAAGAATTCATCTGGATGAACTTCATCTTTTAAAGAGTTTAAGTTACGAGCAAAACATACGACATCTATCGATCCAGTTAGATCTTCTAATGTAAAGGTCATCATTTGTTTAGAGTTTTTTGTATAGAATTTTCTATAATTAGTTATCATTCCACACATTTTGACTTTCTTATCGATAAAATCCTCGTTTAAATCGGACACCTGGTTGTATTTTTTTGATAGGTAAGTGCCAAGACCTTTTAGTGGGTGAGAGCTAACATATAGTCCTAAAACATCTTTTTCGTGAGTTAGTATTTGAAAGTCAGTTAGTGGCTCTACTGGTAATAGCTCAAGTTTGTCTGCACTTGTCGTCGATTCAAACATATCAAAAAGTGAGGATTGTCCAGAATTTCTAGCCGTTTCATGCTGTTTAGAATATTTATTAATAATTTCGTAAGAGTTAGCAATTTGGTGTCTGGATCCAAATTTATCAAATGCACCGGCGTAACTAAGAGCCTGAATAGACTTTTTATTTAATAGTTCAGGCGGAACTTTTTGAGCAAAGTCCTCGAGTGATTCAAACGCTCCGACTTCATTTCGGATTGCGATTATTTGTTCAACTGTTTTAGTACCAAGACCCTTAATTGCCCCTAGTCCAAAACGAATATTTGATTCATCTATAACTGTAAAATTCAAAGAACTTTCATTTATATCTGGTGGTAGCACGTTAATTCCAAGTTCTGCACATTCTTCGATTTCGATTACAACACGGTCTGTGGATTCTAAATCGGCAGTTAACAATGCTGCCATAAATTCTACTGTATAGTTTGCTTTAAGGTATGCGGTTTGATAAGCAATGTAAGCATAACAAGTAGCATGAGCCTTGTTAAAACCATAACCTGCAAATGGTTCAATTACATCGGTAAATACTTTAGCAGCAAACTCTCCATCGTGGCCGTTGGCTTGGGCGCCTTCAACAAACTTGGCTTTTTGTTCTGCTAAGAGTTCTGGTATTTTTTTACCTACTGCCCGACGAAGTAAGTCCGCCTCTCCTAAAGAGAATCCAGCAAAGTCTCGGGCTATTCTAAGAATCTGCTCTTGGTAGACACCAACTCCATAGGTTTCTTCTAAAATTGGTTCAAAAACAGGGTCCATATATTTTATACTTTTTGGATCATGTTTACCCTGAATATATTGCGGAATATAGTCCATTGGTCCAGGTCTATAAAGGGCGTTCATTGCGATAATATCTTCGAGTCTAGAAGGTTTTAATTCTTTTAAGTAACGTTTCATGCCATTTGACTCAAGTTGAAACACACCGGTTGTTAGACCAATTGAAAGTAATTCGTATGTTTTCTCATCTTCTAGATTGAGATTATCGATATCGATTTCTACATTATGTCTCTGTTTAATTATTTCTAGAGCGATTTCTAAAATTGTCAGATTTTTTAAACCCAAGAAGTCCATTTTCAGAAGACCAATATCTTCAAGTGGCTTCATTGAGTACTGAGTAACAATCGAGTTTTCTCGCCCTGAGGCTGGTTGCATTGGAGTAAAGTGGGTCAGAGGTTCTTGGGCAATAATTACTGCGCAGGCATGTGTACCTGTATGCCGAACAGTTCCTTCGAGTTTTATAGCAAAATCCATCAGTCTTTTTGTCGCAGGCTCTGCTTTGTAAGCAAGCGATAGATCTGGAGCTTCTTCGACAGATTTAATTAAAGGTTCATATTTACCAAGCACGGGCGGTGGTACTAATTTTGCAATTCTATCAACATCTGCATAAAGATATCCAAGTGCACGTCCTACATCACGCACTACAGCTTTTGCAGACATGGTTCCGAATGTTATAATCTGTGCCACGTTTAATCTCCCATATCTTTCTACTACATAGTCCATGACTTCTTCACGACGAGTATCTGCAAAATCAATATCGACATCGGGCATGCTCACACGTTCTGGATTTAAGAAACGTTCAAAGTACAGGCCGTATTTTAAAGGGTCGACGGTTGTGATATCTAAGCAGTAGGCGATAATCGAACCAGCAGCAGATCCACGACCAGGTCCAACCATAATACCTTTATCCTTAGCAAATTTAACAAAATCCCAAACAATCAAAAAGTAATCAATAAAACCCATGCTTTCGATAACAGAAAGTTCGTAGTTCAAACGTTCAATTGCTGCTGGTTTTTCATCCAAAGAGTATTTTTCGTCTAACCCAAGCTCACAAAGTTCTCTCAAGTAAGAATCGGCAGGTTTGTTATCTGGTGTTTCGAATTTAGGTAGTAGGTTTTGACCAAATTCTATTTCGAGTGAAAATAAATCGGCAAACTCGACAGTGTTTTGCATGTATTTCTCAAGATCTGGTAAGCCTTTAAATTCTAGTTCTATATCTACTTTAGTACGCAAATGCATATCACCTTCGTATTTTGGACGGTCGATTTCATCTACATTTCTACCAGATTGAATACATACCAAGACATCGTGAGATTGTTTATCTTTAATATCTACATAGTGAGAGTCACACCCTATCACCACTGGGATATCTAATTTTTTTGATATTTCAATTATTTGAGAGTTGATTTGTTCTTGTTTTGGGTGTGTTTTTGGGGGAAGAATTTCTAAATAATAATCATCGAAAAGATCCTTGTATTTCTGAGCGATTTCTTCTGCTTTTTCAAAGTTTTCTGCAAGTAAAAATTGGCAGATTTCTCCTTGAAAACCAGCAGACACACATGCTAAACCTTCTGTGTGACCAGCAAGTAATTTATGATCTATTCGAGGTACATAGTAAAAACCCTCAAGATAAGACTTTGTTACCAGTTCTATAAGATTTAGATAGCCAGTGTGATTTTTAGCATATAAAAGTATAGTATTTGAATATCTGTTAGTTGAATCTTTTATAAACCGATCTTTCGAAATATAAATTTCACAACCAATAATAGGTTTAATATTTTCAGATTTACAGTATTTGAAAAACTCACACGCACCATAAAGATTACCGTGGTCAGTTATAGCGATTGCCGGTTGTTTATTATCACTAGCAAATTTAGCAAGGTGCTTAGGTCTGCTTAGTGCATCGAGCAAACTATAGTGTGTGTGATTGTGAATATTAATGAAGTTCATGCGGATAATTAGAGCTAGGAAAATAGTAGCAAAAAATATGTTTAAAAAAAATTAAAAAAAACCTTGAAATTAATAATTTTATCTTTTAAACTCATTTTATCTTAGTGCCGTGGTGGCGGAATTGGTAGACGCGCTGGTCTTAGGAACCAGTAGGGAAACCTGTAAGAGTTCGAGTCTCTTCCACGGCACCATTTTTATATCATTTTGAAGTTGACTTATTAAAAAAATCATATATAATAGGCAACTATAACACTCACAAATATATGACTAGTATACTTAAAAACATTAGAGACAAAAGTGTAGAATACATAGAGGAGATAATGAGTATTCTTAATTCTAAAGAGCAAGAAGTTATTTTAAAAAGAAACGGAATTGACAAGCCTTATAGAATGACGTTACAAGCTATTGGAGAAGACATGTATATTACACGCGAACGTGTAAGACAAATTGAAAAAAAAGCAATATCTAAGATTGCCAGAAATGTAAAAGCTTTTCAAATAAATGAAATTGTACAAGTTGTAGAATCAAATTTAATAAGTCAAGGTGGTGTGGTTACAGAGAAAGAATTCTGTAATTCATTGATAGATCAAGGTTTAGAAGAGGAATTTACGGGGATTATTTACTTAGCTATCCAAATTTCAGGTAACATCGGTTATATAAAAAAATCTATCAAAACCGAAAAAGCTATTTTTGATACTGTTACATTAAGCGAGAAGTCTATCAAAAATGTAATCAACGAAACTATAAATGTTCTTAATAAAGAAAAAAGAACTTTGGATATAGAAGAATTAACTGCACATCTTGCAAAACTTGAAAAAGTTAGCCAAAAACAAATTACTAAAATTTTAGATATTACTAATAATGTTAAATATCTTGAAGGTGTATATGGTTTATCTACTTGGAGAAATGTAAATCCTAAGAGTATTAAAGATAAAGCTATTATTATTCTTAAAAGAGCTCACAGACCACTGCATTTTAGAACTATTAACAAGCTTATTCACGAGAACGAGTTTGATCATAAAACAGTAACTGTAGAAGCTGTACATAACGAACTTATAAGATATGAAGATTTCGTACTTGTAGGTCGTGGATTGTATGCACTTAAAAGTTGGGGGTATTCTAAAGGTACTGTTAAAGATGTGATTTATGAAATCCTTAAAGAAAATGGTCCTCTAAAAAAGAAAGAAATTGTTGAAAAGGTCCTAGAAAAAAGACAAGTTAAAATCGGAACAATTAGTCTTAACCTACAAAAAAATCCTGAATTTAAAAGGGTAGGCAGAGCTATTTATTCGATTTAATATCGAGCCAAATTGCATGTAATTGATCGTCGGTCATTTGTCGTAAATTGTAGATTGTGAAATTCATGTTACATAGTTTCAAAAAGAGGTTAGTCATATTATAGGCTGAGCCTCTTTTAAAATTGTCCTTGTTGGCTAGGTAGTGTTTGTGTTCTTTAATGTCATTAATCATCGTTTTACGAGACGGCATTTTAGGTTTATTTTCGGTATTTTCTATTTTTGTAGAGTCTGGTTTAGATGGGCTCGAATCAATTGATTGATTGTTGCTAATCTTTAAATCTTTAGATAGAATAGACATTGTAATAATTTAGATTATGTATAAAAGAATACTTACTGTTATTTTAACAGTTCTATGCATTGTTCCAAGCAGCATGGCAATGACAATCGATGATGATGCTGTTTATAGTTTAATCAATTCCGAAGAATTTACAAAGCTAAAAGAACCAATGGTATTTGAAGCCGAGTCTTTTTTTGAAAACCCAGACTTAGATTCTTCAAAAATCAAGTATGAATGGGATTTTGGGAATCAAAATTATGATCAGGGTAACAAGGTTGTTCACCGATATACCCAAACTGGATCATACACTGTGACTTTAAATACAAAATATCAAAACCAAGAAACGACTACTATCAAAGATATTTTTGTATCCAAAACAAATATACTTCTGTTAACAGATCAAACCAATGAGCTCGATAGTATAAAGCAATTCAAAAAAACTGCTGAAAGTTTCGATATTTACACCTCAGTAATTAGTGCACCAAATAGTCCATCGGTATTTGTAACAACAGAGTTACTTTCACAAAAAATGCCAGACCCTAGGACTTTTCAGAATTTCCAGTATGTGATTGACTGGACAAAGTCTGGTCTTTCTAAACAAATACTTCAAAAGTATCGTCAAAAACACAATATTAGTCTGAATAATTCTACACTGGTACTTGTAAATAACAATCAATCACCATTATTTAGCAGCCAAGATAAACAGTATTTAGGATTAGAAAACATAATTGCTGTTAAAAAACCGGCCCTATATACATTACTAGAAACAAATTCATATCTTGATTTTATTGAAAATTTAGTTAATCAACAGCACGATTACACTATTTTAGATAGTAAGTATGGAGAAGTTAGTTTTTTACCATTCACATACCTAGTAAATCAACTTAGAAGTAACGGCGTGAACGAAAATAGTTTGTATCTTCTTTTAATCGTTCCATTCTTAGCGTTTGCTATAACTTTTGCAAAACAAGTGATTGGGCTCGAAGCTATTGGATTTTATACTCCTTTAATAACTTCTCTTGCGCTTTTAAATATTGGTTTTAGCACAGGGTCTTATATTTTTATTTTGTTATATTTGTTTTCTTATGTTGCATATAAAACAATTACAAAAATTAAATTACACTATCTAGCTAAAAACGCTTTGATTGTGTCAATTTTCTCATTGCTTGCAATCATTATAATTGCCTTTCTTGGTATTGTTAGTACTAATCAAATGCATATTATAAACATAGCAATTTTCCCTTTGGTAGTTTTAATCACAGTTGTTGAAAGTTTTGCTAAACAAATTTATTTAAAAGGTTACAAAAGTGGATCTAAAAAAGTTTTTGAAACATTTTTACTTTGTTGTTTTGCTTATTATCTAGCTGGTGGTGCTATCACTGTTTTTAATTTAGATATTAGTGTTTCATTTTTCAAGAATTATTTAATGCAATATCCTGATTTGAATATAATTCTCATTTTAGCGATTTTGTATCTTGGTCAGTGGAAGGGGTTAAAATTCACAGAATATTATAATATTCGAAAATACAATTCTAACATAGAAGAATAATGAAAGTCAGCGAATTTCTGGGGATGAATCTCCGAAATCAAAAGTATATTGATTGGGACAAAAGCCGGACTGATTTTACAAATAGTAAACTAAAAACTAAACTTTTTTTATCAGCAAGACAGATAAAGGTCCCAAAATTACATGCAATCATTAAAAATCATAAGGATTTACAAAACTTTGATTTTGCAAACTTACCTGCTAAAACAGTTATTAAACCAAACAAGGGTTCTCAAGGTAAGGGGATTATACCATTTCAAAAGAAGGTAAATGGTGACTTAATCAGTGTAAGTAATAAAACTTATAAAAGTGAGGTTTTACATAAGCATATTCAAGAAATTTTAGATGGGAAATATTCAATGGGCTTTTTGCCAGATGTTGCTTTTTTCGAAGAAAAAATAGATACACACAAAGCTCTCAGAGAATACGCCCCAATAGGTTTGCCTGATATAAGAATTATTGTTTATAAAGGTTTTCCTGTTTTAGCTATGCTAAGAATGCCAAATGAAAAATCTGGAGGTAAAGCTAATTTAAACGCAGGAGCTTGGGGGCTTGGTATTGATATTGTGTCGGGTAAAGTTAAAACATGCTATCAAGATGGGCAACTCCAAAAAAACAATCCTTATTTTAATTTTCAAGTTCCTTTTTATAGTGAAGCCCTGCAAATGGCCGTAAAAATTGCAGAAATTACCAATATTAGCTTTTTTGGTTGTGACATTGCAATTTCTAAAAATGGCCCCGTTTTAATTGAGCTAAATTCTAAACCTGGACTAAAAATTCAATATGTAAACAATATAGGTCTAAAGTATAGATTAGAAAAAATTGATGGTATTAAACATAGAAATAAACAAGATAAAATTTTTATAGTCTCTCAATTATTTAATACCGACAAGCAAGAATCTAATGCTAATTCAAATAAGATTATAGATATCAATTCAAGAGCATCTATTTTAGCTAACCACAAAAAAATAAGTGCTAGTTTACAGGTTAAAACTTCAACCAAAAACACTTATGTATCTAAGGATATTTTTGATGAACTAGATATAAAAGAAAATTCTAAAATTAAAATCAAAATCGGAAAAATTTCCGAAGTCATAAAGCTCAAATACAAAGAAGATTTAGAACCTCAAACAGTAAGTTTAGGTTCTAAGTTTCTAGAAAGTTATCAAGTGAATTTTATTTCTAAAAACAAAAAAGTCCAACTACCCCAGTCTCAAAAAGCCCCAGATCAAACAGTGTATATAAAACCAAGTATTAACTTTGGTGAGGTAGACTACAAGATAAATCAAATTGCATCGAGTTTAAAACTGGTAGAAAAACTCAAACCTAAAAATTTAAAAGTAGAGCTGGATAAAGTAGCCAAAGATTCTAATTACAACCCTCAGTTTGAATACGATAACCACTTAGAAATGGTTTATCAAAAACAAAATGATTTGCTAAATATTCACTGTAATGATTCTGCATTAGGTCAAATATATGAAGATAAGAAAACGGAGTTGTTTAATATTTTAAATATTATTCAAAACATTGGAAATCCAGAATTAGAGTATTTCTACTCTAAATACATACCAACTCCCAGTGAGTCTGAATTTAAATTAGCAAAAAAACTTAAAAATGCGAAAGTTATTTCAAAATCCAAACACCTCGATTTTGAACAAGTCTTAAGCCAACTAGAAGATACTTTAAAGCACTACAAGTTAAAAAACTGGAGAATACAAGTGAAAAACGACATGATTGGCAAGTTTAGTGTAAATAAAAGTGATAAGATCTTTGTAAAAAAAGGCACATCTATTACTCAAGCGCGCTTGAATAAAATAATCGCACATGAAATTCTTACTCATGTATTAACAACTCAAAACGGTAAAAAACAACCATATTTAATTTTTCAAGATGGTATGGCAAAGTATTTGGAAACTCAAGAGGGAATGGCTATCTACAATGAGTATGAATTAAATAACTTGCCAACTAGATCATATGCAGCCAAAAATATGATTTCTTCATATGTTGCACTAAAGAATAGTTTTGCAGAGGCAGTAAATATTTTAGTTGAAATGGGTTACAAAAGAGAAATAGCTGTAAGGCATGTGCTTAGAACAAAAAGAGGATTATCAGACACTTCACTTCCTGGAGGGATTACTAAACAAGTAATTTATACTCGAGGAGCTCTTAAAATAGAAAAATTTATAAAGAAAGGTGGAGATATACGAGATTTATATATTGGTAAAATAGATGTAGATAAAATTGATTTAATTAAAGAAATGAATTTTATAAACTACAATATTATTCTTCCTGATAAATATAAAAATCTACCTTAGAAACAAGCATGCATCACCAAAAGAATAAAACCGATATTCCTTTTCGATTGCATGTTGGTATGCCATCTTTGCATTGTTGGTTCCAATAAACGCACAAATTAGCATAAACAGAGATGATTCTGGTAGATGAAAATTAGTAATCAGTCCATCAACTACAAAGTTATCAAAAGGAGGATATAAAAAAATATCTGTCGAATCTTGTTTAGCAATAAATTTATGAGAATTAAAATCATAGCAAGATTGCAAGCATCGTAAGGTTGTAGTCCCTACAGAAATAATTTTTTTACCTGATTGCTTTGCATTATTTAAAATCTCTGTATTGACTTGTGTAACCTCAAAATGCTCTTGGTGTAATTTTGAATTTTTGAGGTTATCAGAAGTTAATGGAGCAAATGTTCCAAGACCTACTGTTAGATTTACAAATGCAAATTCGATTCCAAGGTGTAAAAGTTTATCAAGAAGATTGTGATCAAAATGTAATCCAGCAGTTGGAGCAGCTACACTTTCTCCTTTTGTAGCGTAAACTGTTTGATATCTTTTTTTGAATTCATTTGGATTTTCAACCTTGATATAAGGAGGTAAAGGCACTTGACCTTTTTCCTCTAAAACAAGAGATAAATCATTACAACTAACTTTTATGATAGAAATATTATCTATTTTAGAAATCACCTCAAAGTTAAAATCTGGAGTTGAATAAGACATACCAATTTTAAACTTAGAACTTTTACGCAAAAAAACTTCATACACATTAGTTTCTACTGACTTTATAAAAAATATTTCTGATAGACTACCATTATAATCAAATACATATCTTGAATTTCTAACTAATGTATCGTTAAATACCAAAACACTGTTTGCAGGAATTAAGTCTGTGATTGAATGAAAAACAGAATCTTTTAACTGTTTACCATCAAAGTAAAGCAATTTAGAATCTGAGCGATTTTCTAAAGGATATTGAGCAATTAATTTTTTTGGAAGATCGAAAGAGTAATCTTTTGGATCGAGCATTTTTACCAGTTAGTTACGAGCATAGTTTGCTCTCTATCTGATTTAAAATCAAGGTCAGTTAATCGCATACAAATCAAAGTCATGTCGTCGTTCTGAATAGTTTCCGAAACAAACTCGGTGACATCTTTGCTAATAGCTTCAAATATTTTCAACGAATCACCCATATGACCATATTTTGTCACACAAGCAGTTAATCTTTCTAAACCAAATAATTCCTGTTTTTCGTTGATAGCTTCTGTAATACCATCAGAGTAGAGAACTACTACATCGTTAGGTTTTAGTTTGATTTCTTTTTCTTCAACAATTTTTTCAATGTCTTCTGCCATTGCTAGTGCAATACCTCCTGTTGTAATTACTTCGGTAACACCTTCATCTGCTCTGTAGACTAAAATGTGTTCATGGCCACAACCGGTATAAAACATTCTTTTTTCATTTGGATCAAAACGAAAAAACACAGTAGTCATAAACATTGTAGAGTTTACACGAGGTTTTAAAAGTTTATTAATACTTGCCGCTAAATCATTGGTTTTGTTTGCTTTAGGCAAAAGCACTTCAAACAGAGTGTTTGTAATCATCATCACCAATCCCGCCGGGGCACCATGGCCAGTTACATCACCTATGTAAATAAAAAAATTATCATTGTGTGGAGTGATAGCAAATGAGTCACCACCTATTTCTTCTGCTGAACGTGTTTTAGCGACTGTATCTAAAAATGGAATTTTAGGGATTGATTTTGGTAGTACGCTTTGTTGAATAGAACTTGCTATCGACAGTTCCTCCGACATTCTAGAGCCTTCCTTTAACATATAAGATATTTTTTCTACATTTTTCGTAATATCGTTAAAGAAAAAAGCTATCAAACCAAATTCATCTTTAGAAAAAATATTAAGTCTAGAATATGGTTTAGAAGCAACCAAAGCTGCTATTTCTTTGGTAACTTTATCTAAAGGTTTAATAAACACTCTAAACAAAACAAAGAAAGTTGCAACAAATGCAAAAGCAAAAAGTAAGTTTTGAATATTTTTATCCAACAAATCTAAATTTATTGTGGCAATAAGTGGAATAAAAAAAAGTAAGGATAAAACCAGAATTTTCTTAAAAGATCTATATCGGGAGGTAGAATATAGCATTTATTTTATTAAATTAGATGTTATAGACTCAACTGAGTCGTGTGTAGGAATGATTTTTGTGAGACCAACAGCATTAAAAACATCCATAACTTGGGGTTGAACTGTACAAAAATAAAGATGTTTATTATTTGCTTGCATTGCATAGAATAATGAAACAAAGGTACCAACTCCTTCAGAATTTGTAAAATTAAAATAAGTAAGATCAAAAATCAAATGGTTTTCTTTCATTTCCGATGTAAATCTAGAAAGAACAGAACGAACATCTTCAACATTTGTTTTATCTAGTTCTCCCTTAAATTGAACAACAACAAAGTCGTCAGATGAAATTTGTTTATCTAAAACATTCAAATCAAGTTTTGCCATAATAGAAGTTAATTTACAACTATTATAGTAAAATTATGATTTACTTAAAAGACTGTTTACCAATAAAAATTCTTTACTAGCTCCCAAAAGATTGTATAGGTCTAATAGTTTGGCAAGTTTTTCTTTACACAAGTTTTCTTCGTCTAAATCGTTTAAAATTTTATGCACCTCCGAATTTAATTTAGCATGAACTATATTGGAAAAATTTTCAGTCTTGGTAA
>CBFHYO010000035.1:0-15526 GCA_965660075.1 Patescibacteria group bacterium | reverse complement strand
CAATTGAATCTTAGCCGACTGCGGCAACACACGAATAGTCACATAGGCAATCCCTGGGTATAGAGTTTGAGTAGGGTCAGAAATTGCACTTCTTGCATTATTAGCCGTTGCATCTGCACCTTCACCCTCCATAGGAAAGGCAGTATCTGTTGGACGAAGCCTTAAGCCAACTCTATAGCTACCAGGTTCTTGGAAAGTACAGGTGTTAAAAATGAAATTAGTTGTATTATCTTTGTCTAAGCAAGTTACATTTGCATCTATAATTCCATAGTTTCCATCACCATCAACATCCCAGTCCATGAGTTCTTTATTCAAAGTTAAGTCTTCAGGGTTTATAGATCCAGAACCATCAAAAGTCACAACCAAAGGTGCAGTTCCTGTAGTTACAGAGGCAGTAATAACAGGTATGGTAAATTTAGCCTCCTTAAGTAGGTTGTAGACCTCTTGTAATTGTTGAATATAAATCCTTAAGGTATCGACTGTTCCTGTAAATAGTTCATCTGTCCGATTTGAAATCCAATCTACATTTCCATCCCACTCAAAATCTTGAACTTCCTCACTATATGAAAATGTATCAAAGAAAGAAGGGTAGTTAAAATTATCAAAACTAGTTTCAGAAGTTATTGGAGTGTCAATCTGACTATCTATTTGAATTAGCTGATCTTTAACTTCTGTTACTTTGTTTGATAAGATTGGATTTCCTTTCAGTTGTGCTTCTAAGGTTTCAAGTTTAAATTTAACGTTATCAATTTCAGATCTAAAGTCTAAATAGATTCCAAGTTTAAGAGTATCTCCAAGTTGTGTATCAATTACGCTTTTTGCAGATGAACCAAGTGCAGTGGCATCAGGTACAGTGTCATCGTCTTCACAGTCAGTAACCTTAATATTAACCGGTCTTTCTTCCTCTGGTAAACTACATAAATATTTAGTAAAAGCTCCACTATCTGTAAATGCTGAGTTAAAGGCCTCGCCAATACCACCAGCGATATCGTCCCACAAAGATTCTAATCCAGATTCACCAACTGTCTCTCTAAGCTTTGCAACTTTTTCTTCTTGCACAACATTGTTAATAGCAATTAGTGCTTGATCTACTAACATAAAGTTAATACTTCTTGCTGCTGCAGCAGTATTACTCAGTGATCCGCGAACTGATGCTAATTGATTTAAACTAGATCTCACGTTAGATAAGTAGTTAGCAAAACTTTGTCTAGAAGTGTATTCGTTTACTTGAAAACTACGCATTTTATTCATCAACCCCAAGTCAGATTGCACACGCTCATAAGCTTTAATCAAATCACGAGTCATCACTTTGATTTCGTTGGCAGCTGTGTTGTAGTTTGCCAATTGCTGTGCATTTGTAGAATCACTTTGGCCAGCACCTCCGCCAGCACCACCAGTTGCACCCCCTCCAGGAGCAGTAAGAATGGTGTTAACAAAAGCAAAAGACCCAAGGATAATAAATATCCCAATCACAGAGTACTTAATATTATTTTTTGCAGTTTCTGTAGCATCACTGTTTACTGCTGATGTAACATATAAAAATCCAGAATAGATAATAATCAACACTGCAGCAAGCCCCAAAAACCCAAGGGCAAAATTAGCAATGTTTTTTACAAAAGTCCGAGCATCAGTAGCTTGAGTTAGAGTAGCGTCGTAGCCATCGGCACTTGGTGCTTCGAGTCCACCTTGGAATTTAGAAAAACTTGTAAATTCTTCGGAACATTCAATAAATCCACCAAATTCACCACTAAGTCCCGAACAAAAATCGGCACTAGCAATTTGGCTAGATACTAATACTAAAGATAGTATTAAAACTAAGGTCTTTAGCCGAAAAATAGACTTTATCGACTGTGTAAATTTTGTACTCATGGAGGGTTTTTGTTACAATTATCCTAATATTGTAACATAAATTTATCATTTTTTCAAAGAAAACACCTAGTTTTTTTGCTTGTGCAAATGCTAATTTCCAATTCCCATATTTACAGTTTCGTTGCTTCTTTCTCCAGGGAGTAAAACATCTGTTGTGTCTAGAGTTATAACAGTATTTACAATCCCAAATGCAGCCGCTGCAATAAGTATACCTGTTACGGCCCCTGTGATAGTTTGTTTGATTTTATCTCCAGAATCCTCAATACCTTTAAATACATACAGATAACCTGCATAAAAGAATGCAAGTAAACTTACAGTAGTAATAAATCCAGAAGCAAAGTTTGTTAAACTAACAATCATTTCTTTTGCCGCCGCCGCATCTATACTGGAACTATCGGCAAATAAAACACGTTTAACAACTGTCTCTGCAAGTAAAATTACTAAAAGGCCCATTCCACCATAAATAATTTGTTTTTTAGCTTTTTCACCTGCGTTTTCATCAACTGCGTTGATAGTAAGATTAAACCCGGCAAATACAAACATCATAACAGCCAGAGCGCCAGAAATCATTTCTATAAAATTTGTTATTCCACCAAGCTCAGCAGAAAATCGAGCAGCAGCAGCTTTGGCACCTGCTGTACTACTTGCAAAGTTCTGATCTCCAAGTTGTAGCACATCATTGAAAATAACATCGACTGTAAGAATAATCCCAACAGCCATTACCATGTTAATAAGATATCCTTTGTTTTTTTCGTAACTCTCCGAAATATCATCACCACCGGCAATCATCTGCACAATAGAAATAGTCGCAAATAGTAATATCAATCCATATGCAAGATATTTCATAATACCAATTATTGCATTTATAATATTCACAATATTAGAAATTCCAGGGGCTCGAACATCAGAATCATATGGTGCATCGGATCGAGTTTGCAAGCCAGTTTCTTTTTCGACTGCTTTGAAAAAATCCAAAGTCTTTTTTTCAATTTTAGGGTTTGCTGCCAAACTTACTTGAGTATCAATAGCATTTGGTAGAATGTTACTTCCAAGCAAACATAGCGTGAAAGCCATCGAGAGAATGAATTTTTTAAACATATTTATTTATTAAAAAGAGCCAGAGATAATAGTTGAGACAATTGCAAAAGAACCGTAAATTAAAAAGATTCCTGCAATTGATAATTTTATAATTTTCTTACCTTTTTCGTTTGCATCTTCACTAAACCCAGACCCCGCAACCATCACACCACCAGCAACCAAAGTTAGAATTAAAATAGGGGATACAAAACTAACTATAAAGTTAGTGAAACCAATAATCTCTGCTACACCTTGTCCTGCATCAATACTTGGATCCGAAAATGGATTGTCTATATTATATAGTACATTCGAAATAAGATTGTTCGACATTACTAATGCAATCAGACCGACACTGGCAATACCAAGTTTTTGCTTATCTTTAGAAACATTGTCGTCATTTTGATTGCCGGCAATCAAACGCATACCTGATTTTGTCATAAAGAAAACTGCAACAGATCCACTAATATACTTTAAGAAAGTGACAATTATTGCAATTTGGTTGTCAAAAATTCGTACTCTATTCATTACATCTTGTTTGTCTCCAATTAAACCACCATCTGACAAAGAAAGTAGTTTACCAAATTCATCACTCATTAAAATAAATGCAAAACCAATTATACTATATAAAAATGTTCGTTTTGCTTCTTCGAGTGTGTCATCGTCGCGGTTTACAATAATTTTTATAGCTGCCAACACACCAAATAAAGTTGCTACAGAACCAATTATTATTTTGATTAAACTCATAAGTGTTCCAGATAAAAAACCAGTTCTTTCCACAAAATTATCACCCTTGGTTGTCACAAAGTTTGTAGCATATGTATCGTCTGGTAAATCCATAAAGCCCTTTCGATTGTTTGCAAAAGCAGATAATTCACTTAGACCCATAAACGACAGATCCATATTAATTATTGATAATGCAACAATAATTAGTGCTAAACTAAAAAAATTTTTTCGACACATTTGATAGGGGGTTTTTCTTTATTTTAACATTTTTTGCTTGATTTTTCCAGAGCTTTATATCAATATTGATTCATAAACACCCCGCAGAGGTTTTTAAACTTGCCTTTTAATACTATTTTATGAAATACATCCAAGAAAGCATTGAGGAAATCAAAAAGGTTACATGGCCAACTCAAAAACATGCAATTCAAATCACTATCCTTACAATTGCAATTACAGCAGTTGCTACTGCCGCACTAACTTTTGTAGATGGTTTGTTGCAAAAAGGATATGGTCAATTACTAGATATGTCACCAAAATCAAACTATCAAAATCTGATAGATCCAGCGGATTTAGGTATCGACACGGCTAACATTCAACTCAAAGATGCTCAAGGTAATCCAGTAGACGAAGCTGGTTTTACTATCACTCCAGTTACCCCAGAAGAATCTCAAGCTCTTACACAAGAAGCTAGCGAGTAAACACACTATTTATTTAAAAAATTATTAATATGGCAAAACAAGTAGGTAATACCGGTGTCAATTGGTATGTGATCCACACTTATTCTGGTTACGAAGATGCTGTTAGACAAGCATTATTCCAACGTATCGAAACTATGAACATGGCCGATTACATTTTCGATGTAGTTGTACCAAAAGAAACTCAAATCGTAATGAAAAAAGGGGAGCCTGTCGAAGAAGAAAAAAGAATTTTTCCAGGTTACGTGCTAGTAAAAATGCAAGTAACAGACGACTCATGGTATGTTGTTCGTAATACACCTAATGTTACAGGTTTCGTTGGTGCAGGTACTATTCCAGTTCCAGTTTCTCCAGAAGAATGGCAAGTGGTCGAAAAACACATGGGTAAAAAAGATCCTCAATTCAAGATTCAAGTTCAAGTTGGAGACAATGTTACCATTCTCGATGGTCCATTTGTTAACTACGAAGGGTCTGTAGATGCGATCGACAAAGAAAAAGGTAAAGTAAAAGTTCTAATTTCTATGTTCGGACGTGAAACACCTGTCGAACTTGATTTTAATCAAATCAAACAAAAATAATTGCCGAATATAAATTTTCTTACTAAAATATAGAAAATAGATATTCAATATGCACAAATTTACAATTTTTACAGTGGTTTTCGCAGTAATGATGTTATCTGTAGTTACAGAGTTAGCTTTATCTCAATATAAAGCTAGCTCTTTTTTGACTCAAATCGAACAAAAAGCCGAAACAACAGTTACACAACAAGAAGAGTCGATTCTAAAAGACTCCCTCAACGAAAACCTCAATGCAGCCCAGGTTGCTATTGCAGCTCCAATTCCAGAGGTTAAACAAAAATCAATTTCAGATGTTTTTCGCCAAAAATCAAAGTTTATAATGTTTATTCCAAGTCTGTATTTGGATGGGCTTAATTATTTTGAGGTGGATTTTGACGGAAAAATATTTTCGACAATTGATTCAAGCAACCTAAACGCAAATACCATTTATAACATTCAGCTCTTGCAAAATAACAACGAGGTGGCGATTGTAAATGAGTTACATTTTGATGACATTTCTCAGTCTCAACTTGCATTTAATATTATACAGGCCACTGCTAGTTCTTATAATCAAGTTCAAACAAATATTACAAACGAGTTTGGATCCGAATCATTTTATATAAACAATCCAAGTAGAGTGGATCGAGCTTTTGTTGTTATTCGCGACGAAAAAGTGATTTATGCACTTAATTATCAGAGAGATATTCACTCTCAGTTGAAAGATTTTTACAAAACCCTGTTAAAGTAATAAAAACGCTTGACTAATAGAGACTAATTCAGGTATAAAGATCATACTAAATTTAAATATGGATTGATGTCAAAAGCGATTAAGACAGTAATTAAACTTCAAATTCCAGCTGGTAAAGCTAATCCAGCTCCACCAGTAGGTCCTGCTCTTGGGCAGCACGGTCTTCCAATTCAAGACTTCTGTACTCAGTTTAATGCTGCAACTAAAGATAAAGGTAATACTATTATTCCTGTAGAAATTTATGTTTACGAAGACAGAACTTTCTCATTCATTTGTAAAACTCCGCCAGCGGCAGTTTTAATCAAAGAAAAACTTAACCTAAAAAAAGGTTCAGGTGTACCACAAACTAATAAAGTTGGTAAAATTTCTTTAGAATTAATTAAAGAAATTGCAGAAATCAAAATGCCAGATCTAAATGCTAAAGATCTACGTGGCGCTATGATGATTATTGCAGGTACAGCTAAAAGAGCTGGTGTAGAAGTACCAGAAACAGAAGAAATCGCTGAATTTGCTGCAAAACAGTAATTCACTAAACATTCAATCAAAGCCATTCCTTGAGAGTGGCTTTTTTTGTTTTCTAAAATTAAGTCACATAAGTACTAAAGTTAGCTATTGCCAAATCACAAAAAAACTTGCATTTACAAACAAATTCGACTAAAATCGCAATATATTTCGTGGGACTGGGTAACACCTAGGCTCGTACCACTAACCAATATTTTTATGGCTAATAAAAAATCAAAAAACTATGTTGCTGCAAAAGCACTAGTTACAAAAGATCTTTATACTTTAAAAGAAGCTTTGGAATTAATGCCACAAACTTCTAAAGTTAAATTCGACGCATCTGTAGAAATGCATGTGAACACTGGTCTTGATCCAAAACATGCTGATCAAATTCTACGTTTTACAACATCACTTCCACACGGAACTGGTAAAAAATACAAAGTAGTTGCTTTCGTACCAGACGAAATGGTAGCAGACGCTAAAAAAGCTGGAGCTATCGAAGCTGGTCTAGAAGACTTAGTTACAAAGGTTGCTGGAGGTTTTATGGATTTCGATTACGCAGTAGCTCACCCAACTATAATGAAAGATTTAGCTAAAATTGCTAAACAACTTGGACAAGCTCGTAAAATGCCAACTCCAAAAAATGGAACTGTATCTGCAAACGTTGTAGAGGCGATTACAAACATTATGCAAGGTCAAGTAGAAGTACGTGTAGACAAATTTGGTTCTACTCACTCTCTAGTTGGTAAATTATCTTTCGGTGCTGATAAATTAGAAGAAAACATTAAAGTTCTAGTAGAAGGTATCAAGAAAAACAAACCAGAAGGTGCAAAAGGAACTTACATTAAATCTGTTCACTTGGCATCAACTATGGGTCCTGGTCTACAAGTAGACGTTTCTGAACTTTAGTTCATTACACCAACAATATTTAAAAAGCTCCATTAGTTGGAGCTTTTTTTTGTTCTAAATTTTCTGGTTACGTGTCGAATCTTATCTTTTACCGAAAGTTTGTTAAACATGTGTTTTTCGTGAATCAGTAATTTTTTATATAGTTTTTCTTTAAAATCACCCTCAATTACTTTGTAGTGTCCTGGAATTATCACATCACTACTTTCAAAGATATGTCGGGCAGACTCCAAGAATTCAAATCTCTGGTGAAAACTAAAGTACTCCGGAGGAGCCTTTAGAAAGTGATCTTCGCGAATTGCATCACCGGCAATGCAATACCTTTTTCCTTGATAGTTCACAAAGTAGCTCACATGGTCGTCTGTGTGTCCTCGAGTAGGGAACACCTCCACATCTAATGGCAAGGGTTTGTCATGCAGGTCTGGATATATCTTACAAATGCCATCTTTGTGATCTAGCATGGATCTATTAATATGAGTTTCTGCATTTTCGAACATTGTACAATTTGCTGTGTGATCCATGTGAGAATGTGTCATAAGTACATGAGTGATATCTGCGGGTGTAAGATTGTGTTTAGCAAGTCCGTCGATAACTTTTTGTCTATGAAAAAAAGAACCTGTATCAAATAAAATATGAGTATCTTTTTGATTAGAGTACAAAGTCACACTCGATGTGTGTGGAGAAATATAGTAGTAATCATCTTTTTTACCGTGATCATGTAGTCCGGTAAATAAAACATCGAATATCATAAAGCCTTTTAATTTATTGTAATTATCCATATAATACAGAAAAAATATTCTTATGAAAAACAAAATAGATTTTGCAGTAGGTGGTCAAGCACTTATGGAAGGCGTAATGATGCGTTCACCAAATTATGTATCGATTGCATGTCGCAAAGAAAATGGCGACTTTGTTACACAAACTTACATGTATAAAAATTTAGTACAAAGGTACAAGTTTTTAAATATACCTGTTTTAAGAGGATTTATTAATATGGTTGAAATGCTTTTGATAGGAACCAAAGCCATGAACTTCTCGACTGAACTTTTTGTAGATGATGAAGAATCAGACAATCAACCACAAGCCAAAAATCAACCTAAGTCAAAATCTAAATTAGTAGAGCTAATAACAATTCTTTTTAGCATCTGTATTTCTTTATCTTTAGCCATCCTAATTTTCAAAGTGATACCATTAGCTGTTGCATCTTTTATCGAGTCTAAGTCTCCAGCAGTTAGTAACAACTACGTTTTATTTAACACTCTCGATTCTGTTACCAAAATTATTCTGTTTGCCGCGTATCTAAAATTAATGCATTTTTCTGAAATGCTAAAAAGAGTTTTTGGATTTCATGCAGCAGAGCACATGGCAATTGCAGCTTACGAAAAAGATTTTGAATTAAACCAACAAAATATATCCGAACAAACGCGTTTTCATCCTAGATGTGGTACTAGTTTTTTAGTCTTTGTTTTTGTTTTGAGCATTTTTGTTTATACGCTTATTCCAAAGCATCCAGATTTTGTAACTAATCTTGTTTTAAGAGTTTCAACTTTACCAGTTCTTGCTGGAATTTCTTATGAATTACTAAAGTTGTCTGCAAAGTATCCAAAATCAATTTTTAGTAAAGTTATGAGCTATCCTGGTTTAATGTTCCAAAGACTTACAACTCTACCACCAAAACCAGAAATGTTAGATACAGCTGCTCTGGCTTTAAAAAATGCACTCGAATTAGAATCTAAAAAGTAAAAAAATGTCCTCCCAATCAATTCAAATTAAAAAATTAGATCCGTCCCTAGAAATTCCTCAGTATCAAACAAATGGAAGTGTTGGTTTTGATTTACCATCATCGGCCGATGTAACAATTAACCCAGGAGAAATCCAATTAATTCCAACGGGTTTAGTTGTGAAAGTTCCAGTTGGATTAATGCTTATGCTGGTTTCGCGAAGCTCGACACCTCGAAAAAAAGGCCTCACAAAACCTCATTCAATTGGGATTATCGATCAAGATTACTGTGGAGAGACAGATGAATTGAAAATTCAAGTTTACAACTTCACCAATCAACCAGTAAAAATTCAAAAAGGGGATAGAATCGCCCAAGGCATTTTTGTACCAGTTGTCAAAGCCCAGTTTGTCGAAGTAGATTCACACAATCAAGAATCTCGCGGTGGATTTGGTTCGACCGGATAAAAGCATTCAAATTTTAAATATATTCTAATTAGTCTCTTATGTTTGTAACAATTTACGGAATCAACAATATCGGCAAAACTACTCAAGTTGAGCTATTAAAAGAGAATTTAGAAAAAAAAGGCCTCAAGGTATTTAACCTCAAATACCCAATTTACGATATAGACCCATCTGGATCTTTTTTGCATTCTGTACTTAGATCAAGACAGCAAACAATTTCGGAGGCAGAATTGCAGATGTGGTTTGCGCTTAATCGTTATCAGTTTCAAGATAAGTTGCAACACCTTTTAGCCACTTACGATATCGTACTAGCAGAGGATTACACATACACAGCAGTAGCATGGGGAAGTTGCAAGGGTCTTGAGCAAGAATGGATCGAGAGTATAAACGCAAAGTTAATCAAATCGGATTTACAGATTCTACTGCATGGAGAGCGTTCCCTAGAAACAGTCGAAAAAGGCCATATTCACGAAAATCAACATGATTTAGCATCCAAGGTCGCAGACAAATTGATGCATTTAGCAGACAAACAAGGCTGGCATTTAATTCAAAGACAGCCTAAAATAGAACAAACGCAAAAGCTTTTATTAGATTTAATTTCATCGAAACTTGGAAACAAAAATTCTTAATGGTAATGCCCTTGCAGATAGTTATCTTCGAGAGTATACCGATCAATTACTACAGTTCAATCAAAACAAAATCAAACCAAATCTAACAATGATTTTAGTAGGAGATAATCCTGCAAGCATTTCTTATGTCAAAAAAAAGCAAGAATCCTGCCAAAAAGTTGGTTTATCTACAGATGTAATTTATTTACCAACTGATACAACTCAAAATCAAATTTCCAAGTTATTAGAAGAGTTATCAAATAATCCACTGGTGCACGGTATTCTTGTACAGTTGCCTTTACCGAGCCAGTTGAGTGTCCCATACATGTTAAAGTTTCTGAGTCCAAGAAAAGATGTAGATGGATTTCATGCATACAATACAGGAAAGTTATTCCGCAGTTCTAAATACGAAAAACTAGCTCCATGCACTCCAAAAGGAGTAATTAGAATTTTAGAAGATAATAAGATCCCAATTAAGGGCCAAAATGTAGTTGTTATAGGCCATTCTGATATAGTTGGTAAACCTCTAGCTGTAATGTTACTTAACCGCGATGCTACAGTTACAATCGCACACAAGCATACCAAAGATTTAAAATCATTAACTCTGAATGCAGATATATTAATTTCTGCGGTAGGTAAAAAGCATCTTGTAACTAAAGACATGGTGAAACATGGAGCAGTTGTGATAGATGTGGGCTTTTCTAAAGAAGGTAAAAAAATCTATGGTGATTGCGATTTCGAAGCCCTCAACGGGCACGTTTCTGCAATCTCTCCAGTCCCAGGTGGTGCGGGACCAATGACGGTCGCTCTATTAATAGAAAACACATTAAACGCATATAAATGGTGGCAAAAACACGAATTTTCTTCCAAAGACGTACTATTGGATTAGCATTTTTGATTGTTGCATTTGTCATTTTGACAATATCAGCAATTTTTAATTCCATAAACTCAAAAAAAAGCATAGAAATTGTCTATGCGCAAAATCTTGTATCACTAAATCCTTATACTTATTCAGACTTTAATAATTCGAGATTGAATTATATGTTTGAAGCTTTGGTTGGTTTTTCTGAAGATCTTAAAATAATACCCAAATTAGCAGTTTCTTTTGGTTCTGTTTCTAATACACATTATAAATTTAGATTAAAAAACAATATCTATTTTCATAATAATAGTCATTTGGATGCGAATTTAATCAAAGAGATCCTAGACTCTGCAAAAAATATAGATTCACAAAAACCACTGCTCGAAAATATTCAAGAAGTAGTTGTAACTGGTGATTATACTTTTGATATAATCCTAAAAAATCCGGACTACTTATTACTTTCAAAATTGGCATCTGTTCCAATAGCACTTTTAAGTCAAGATATAGAAGCAAACCCTATAGGTACTGGACCATTTATTCTTAAAGCTCAAACTAATAATCAATTATATTTAGAGCCATTTGCAAATTACCATGCACACAAAGCCAAATTCAATCAGCTACTGCTCACCACTATCGAAAATCAATCTCAAAGATTAGAATATTCGCAAAACAAACCTCATATTTTAGCCATTTTTGGCATGTCGCCAGTTCTCAAAGAATCTTTAGAGAAAACTGGTCTGTCTCTACAAACCTATATCGATGGATCTACAAACTTCTTTTTGTATAACTACACACGTAATCTTTCAAAAAATAAAGATTTTCAATCTAGACTTTCCCAAGCTATCAATTTAGACATGGATTTTTTTGAGTTTTCACAAGGCATGGGTAAAGATACAAATCAACTGCTTGCCTCTGGTGTATTTGGTTTTAACCCTCAAATAAGCACAGATGATTTGTTCGAACAAACAGACACCAGATACTATCCTCAGATATTATTACCAAAGGGGTTCGAAAAACTATCAGAAAAACTATTAGAGGCACTTAATAAACACTATATATATCCGGAGTTCAGCTTTGAAAACTTATATCAACTAGACTCACAAAAAATAGTTTCTGATTATGATTTGATTTTCTTTGGATTTAAAAGCGATTTTTATGATGGACAATCCTTATTTTCAACCTTTCTGACAGATTCTCAATTTAATTTTGGAAGATACAAAAACCAAAAAGCTCGAGAATTATATGATTCACTTTCTCAAATTGAAAAACCTAAACAACGTCAAAAAGTTTTACAGCAACTATCAAGTTTAATTTTAGATTCGCAAAATAAACTTGCAGAGCCATTATTCGAAAACAAGGTCTACTATGCTCTTAATCAAAGATACCAACTTAAACCTAGGTTAGATGGCTTTTTAGATCTCACTTTAATCTCTCTATAATGAAAAACACTAAAGTTCCACAAATATTTCAGTTTAATTCTCTCAAAACTAAATTTGCAGTAGCTATAACTACTCTGATTGTAGTTTTACTAACTTTACTTGGAGCATTTTTAATACGTACCCAAAGTAATCAAATTAAATTACAAATTTTTCAAAATGCTAGATCATTCATCGAACTTTCAGCTAGTAATGTAATAGACTCATTCGAAACGTTTTTCTTGAGCGATAACGATATGTTTTTCCAAAGGGATATTCGTCAGTTACTTTCACAAAATACAGACATCCAAAACATATCTGTATTCAACTTTGAGGGGACTGGGCTATATAGTCACATACCTAATACTGCTGTAAAAATTTCGCGTGAGAGAATTCAATCAGCTAATCCATCTGTATTACTCACAAACGGAGATGTTATTTATATAACTAAAAATTCAGCCGGAGAATATGAGTATGTAGATTTAAACATGCAACCACTCAACACCGAAATCAAATATCAAACGATCCAAAATTTTTCTTTTCCAGTGATTCCAAAATACAATGTGGTGTATGATTTTACCTATAAAAACTTGGCCCAAAGAGTCTGGCAATCAACTGTTGTTACAATCTTAAGTTTAGTGCTGGCTTTAATTATAAGTGTATATTTTGCATTTGTTTTAGCTCATAAAGTCACAAATCCAATAAAAGAACTTTCGAGTGTAGTTAACAAAATTGCTCAGGGTAAATTAAGTTTTCGTGCCAAAAATAAATCCACAGACGAAGTTGGACAGTTAGCCCACGATGTTAATCAAATGGCTAAAGATCTAAAAAAAGCAACAGAAGCAAAGGTTTATCAGGCTCGTGTTACAAAAGAATTAGAATTGGCTACCAGCATTCAAAACAGACTATTGCCAATGTTTATTCCTCAAATAGACGGACTAGATGTAGATGCAAAAGTTATTTCAGCAGAAGAAATTGGTGGCGATGTTTACGATATTCTTAAAGCACCAAATGGCGATGATTATCTATATGTAGGCGATGTGACTGGTCATGGGGTGGCAGCCGGTATTTTGGCATCTGTGTCGAATGCTTTGCTTCTAAACAACTTATCCACAAATTCTTTGGTTGATATCACCGATCAACTCAATGAGGTATTAGTAAAAAAATCTTCACCAAATTTATTTATAACGTTAGCTCTAATAAAACACACTGTAGACAAAAAACTCTCATATATTTCTGCAGGTCACGAGCCAATAATTCAATACCATGCCAAAACAAACACAACAAGCATGCTCGAAGCCGGTGGTATTGCTGCAGGTTTATTTGCTGGTATGCGTAATAAATTAATAGAGCGAGAAATTAAGGCCGAAAAAGACGATGTATTAATTATGTACTCAGATGGTATTCCAGAAGCATGGCTCAATAAAACAGATCAATATGGATTCGATCGACTACAACAAACCCTTCAAAAAGCTTGCCAAAGCTGCAACACTGCCAAAGAAATCAAAGATTATATTCTAGACGATGTCTTAAAATCTATCAAAGGCATGCCACAAGCAGACGACATTACTTTAATGGTTATCAAAAAGACTACTTAGAGATATTTAACAGCTCCGTAATGTAACTATAAACAGATGTAATGTAATTTACAGAATCTAAAGTTTTTGTTTGTAGAGCTTTTCTAATAGTTCTAATACCTCGAGAACCAGCCCCAATGTGATTTGCATAAATCAAAGCTCTACGTTTTTGAGCAATACCAGCTGTTCTAAATTCTTCAATATTTCTATCTAAAGTATCATAGTTTGCAGACATTAACGCTGATCCAAGCAAAAAAGTAATTTCTGGTTGGATTACAGCGGCACGCATTGCCGAAACCATATCTGTAATTTGCACACCAATATCATCTCCAAGATTTTGAACTTTATGTTGAATATGTTCAGGAAACTGTCCAAAGTCATTATTCCAATCTTGTAATTGAGTTGGACCCAAAGTCAAGATACCATTTCTAAACCTCACTACGTTCCAAGGATTATAATCAAATAACATCAAAAGAAGCATGTTAGCTTGTTCTTGATTTTCTACTTGAGTAAATCGTGGAGCAATCTCATGCAGCCCTATTCCAGCAAAAGTTCTTGCTGTTATAACATCTGTGTGTTCAATTTCTGTTTGGTAGATTTGCATAAAGTTCTCTACATCTTGCATTAGTCCATTGGATTCAAAAGGTTCTACAGCCAAAATTTTACTTGGTTCCAGTAGGTAATTAGAATCCATTGAAATACTTTCAATTAATTCTACATAACTAGAATTAGAATTTAGATTAGCCCCCGGATTAAATGAATTTATAACAAAAGACAAATCACTAACAGGCTCACGTTCAACAATAGCTCTAAGTAGCAAAGTGTAAGCTCTTTGTTTTACTCTTTCTTGTCTTTCTATGTTTGATTCTGATTGAAAATCTTCAAGATATTTGTACACTTTTAGCATTGCAGAGGTGTTAAGCTCTACAATTTCTCTAGCAGAAGCAGGAATAATATGCAGACTCTCTAAATAATCAAAAACTTGCATTTTTTGCAGCCTATTATAAGTTTTTGCAATGTGAGTAAGTTTAGTAATAAACTCGCTATTATTAAAATGTTCATATGCTACACGTTGTTGGATATTAGCATTAGAAACAATTTCTTTAAGTCTATTAAAATCTTGAACAAATTCTGGATCTTCTAGTGTTTCACTTTGATCTAAACTTGTAGAAGAGTCTGCATTTTCACTTTCAATTTGCTCTTGAGTTTCGTTATTTTCTGCATCTGGAGCATTCTGGTTTTGCGATATTTGTAATGTGAACTGATTTTCGAAGGCTTCTCGTCCTTCTTGCAATTGATCTTCCCCAACAGTAGGTTTATCCACAATTCTTTCAAATTGATCCTGGGTATAAATATAGGCAGATGCAACAGATGTTAACATAAAAAATATTGCACATTGCATAAAGTTCGGCAGTGCTACACGAATTTTAGAATTTTCTATTTGATTAGGACTTGTAGCGATAGTTTGGATTGTTGCATCAGTTTGCGTGCGCACATGATCACTTAATCTTTTGATAAACACACAATCTCCTGGTTCTGGAGCAGTTGGATTTCCATCTTCATCCTCACGATAGTTCCAGGCCCCATCTCTATCAAAAACTCTGCCATATTGATTGCGCATATTTGCAATCACAGCATTTGCATCAACAAAACTAGGTTTTGGATTATCGACTCTAGTATTTTCTTGGGGGATCATTGGATATTCAGATGACATGCTTGGGGTATTAATTTTAACTATATTTTAACATAAAAGTAAAGGTTTGGCAAGTAACTATTCACCCTCACTTGGTCTAAAATATACAAGTT
>CBFHYO010000034.1:0-10805 GCA_965660075.1 Patescibacteria group bacterium | reverse complement strand
GGCCTGGAAGAGCATCTACATTAATTCCAGAGTCATCGGTAAATACAATGTAGTTTGAGGCTAATTTAGAAAAAGCCTCTGCTTTCAGCAGGGCGTTTTCTTTATAGGTTGTGCCTGTTTCATCCACATCGATATTTATGTTTAGGCAACTTGGTGTGAAAAGTTCAAAATCACTATTGGCAAATACAGATTTAGCTGTCTTGAGTTTGCCTTGGTTGTTGGATGCTATTAAAATCTTCTTCATATTCAAACTGATTTAATTCTAAGCCGAATCTTTGATTGAATTTTTCTATCTCATTAAAATGAGCAAATTCCAGATCGAGAGCTAACTCTTCTAGGCCAAGGTTTTTGGCAATGTAATATGCAGCTCTAGGATTGGCAGTAGTGACTGTATTATGTGCGTTTTGACGTAAAAGGTAAAGGTATTCTGTAAGAAGATCCTGGTATTCTTGAACTTGTGTTGCTTCGAGCGCGAAATTGATGGAATCAAGATATTGGTAATGAAGATATAAATCGTTTTTAGGGTTTAACTCTAAAGCTTTTTCGTAAAGTGTTGCTGATTGATAAACTGGGTAGTAGTTTGGGTATTTGCTAATGCCTTTGTTTTTGTTGTTTGTAACTTCGTAGTATTGGTGTTTGAAAGGTGTTAGGGATGCCATTGTAGATCTTTGTGCTTCTTGTTCTGGATTTTCTTCGATCATCTTGATGTTGTAATAACCTGCTAATTGCAGTGTCGAAATAGACATTAAAAACAGTGCATAGAACATTAAGACAGCTTCGAAATTTGTAGTTTTGTCTTTTGATAAATATTTAACATGTTGAAATAAATGAGGTTTAGAGCCAAATAAATAAAAGTTTTTTAACGTTCCAAGTAGAGCAAAGAAAATAAAATTTAGTGATGTTAAATTTAGGTTGTAATCCACCAAATTGTGAATTAATAATCCAAGCAATAAGGTAAATAGGGTATAGTAATGCCATTGTAAATGATCCTTGGTTTCTACCAGGTGTCTAAATATATTTGCCAAGGTTAGTACCAAGAATAAAACGAATAAAGTTGCCGTTAGTGGTCCAGATTCGCTCCATAGTTTAAGAATTAAGTTGTGAGCGTGTGGAGCTTGTGTAAGCAGATCTTTTTGGTCTTTTGCAGAGATGTATTCATATGAACCAGGTCCAACACCTAAAAGATTGTTTAGTCCGAGTGAGAAAGCTGTTTGAAAATGCACGTAGCGTTCGTTTAAGCTGCGGCTAGAAGATACATCCTGAGATGCAAGCCGTGAGACACCATTTACTGGATAAGGCAAACTTGAATCATAAGAAACTGCCCAAGAGAAAATAAGTGTAGAAACAACTAACAATTTAGCTGAATGAATCACTAGATTCTTGAGTGGTCGTACTTTGAAAAATCCATACAACAAGTTTAATCCCGCCACAACTGCCAAGCTTAAAAAAGCACCACGTGACCAGGTGAGAACCAGTGCCATAAATGAGAGAATTGAAATCAAAGGCAGTGAGAAAACATTTTTACTTTGTTTTTTAAGAACAAACCCAAGAACTACTACAACCATAAGAAGTGATGCCAAGGCATTTGGATATGTGGTGTAAACTTCTGTTCCACGGAAAAAAGAACTAAATCTTGAATCGTATAGATTGATTATATGATAAAATCCATAACCAAAGACCATTAGCATAATTGTTTGAATTGTGAATCTTAGGTGAGATGGGTAAAATTTTCTAAGGTCTAAATTAGCAGCTAGAAAATAAATAAGTGAACCCACATTAAAACTAATGAACTCTTTAAATCCAAAGGGAGTTTGAGATGTTAAAATAGAAAGATTAAATAGAATTAAAAATAAAACCAGTATTTTATCTGCTAGTGAAAATTTAAGCTTAGGATTAAAAGATTTATAAAACGAAGTAATTACCAAAGTGATTGCCGGAGCAAATATGCCATAAAACAAATGGGACTGCATATCTAGAGTAAAACTACCTGTGAGCATCATGGATAAGAGTAGTACAAAGAAGCCATATTCTGGGAGTTTTTTTGATAAAAACTCAATGATAATTTTATACATATTTTAAATTCTATAGACTAAATTATTTTTTCACTGATATTATACACTAGTATTTAACTAAAAGTAATGTATTCGATTGGAGAATTAAGACCAGGTAAAGCTGTGATTATAGATAATGACCCCTATGTAATTCTTTCCGCCCAACACTCAAAACAAGCTCGAGCTGGTGGAGTTTGTAGAACAAAAATAAAAAATCTTAAAACTGGAGCTGTTATTCCTAAGACTTTTCAAGGGGCTGACAAGCTAAAACCAGCAGATGTAAAACATATGAAAGCACAGTTTTTATATTCAGACCCTGAAAGCTTTCATTTCATGACAAATGATGATTATGAGCAACACGAATTAGACCATGAAACAGTAGATGAGGCTAAGAATTTTCTAATAGATGGATTGAATGTAGATCTTTTAACATTCGAAGGCAATCCTATAGCGGTAAAACTTCCACCAAAAGTTGATTTAACTATCACACAAACCGATCCTGGAGTAAAAGGAGATACGGCATCTGGAGGGAGCAAACCAGCAACTTTAGAAACTGGTTTTGTGGTATCTGTACCACTATTTTTGAAAGAGGGTGAGAAGATTAGAGTTAACACAGAATCAGGAGAGTATGTCGAGAGAGTATCTTAATTTAATATTGATTTATTAACCGAGTGTGTAATAAATTAAGCGTACTTTCTACTATTAAATTAACCATTTTTCAAATGACTAAAAGAACTTTCGCAGTTTTAGCAGGCATGATGCTTGTTGCAAGTTTAGCTGTTGCAGGTTGCTCTGCTTCAGAAGAAGTAACTGTAGACGATATCATCGTTGACGAAGTTACTGAAGAAGTAACTACAGACATGATGGAAGAAGAAATGACTGAAGAAGTTGCTGAACCAGTTGTTATGGAAGAAGTTTCTACAGAAGAAGCTGCTGAGTAATTCACTCAGACCAAATCAACAAACAAAAACACTCTTACATTAGAGTGTTTTTTATTTTTTATTATCTATTGCATCAAAAAGGCATCTATAAAATCTTGCAAGTCCCCAGCAAATACATTATCTGGATTATTTGATTCGAATTTAGTTCTGTGATCTTTTACTAATTTGTACGGGTGAAGTGTGTATGATCTAATCTGACTACCAAAAGCGTTAGCGGATTTTTCACCTCTAATATCATCAAGAGTTTCTGCTTGTTGTTGTTTTTGAATATGAATTAATTTTGACTTGAGTATTTCTAATGCATTGGCTTTATTCTGATGTTGAGATCTTTCAGATTGGCAAGAAGCCTGAATTCCAGTTGGCAGGTGAGTAACTCGCACTGCAGAATCTGTGGTGTTTACTGATTGCCCCCCAGGTCCGCTCGATTTGTAAGTGTCTATTTTTAGATCGTCTGGGTTTAGTTCGAAATTAGTTTCTGTAGACTCTAGAATTGGGATTGCATCTACAAGTGCAAAAGATGTTTCGCGAGTATTGCCTGAGTTAAAGGGTGATAATCTTACCAATCTGTGTACACCGTGTTCAGCCTTTAAATTACCAAATGCGAAAGCGCCTTTGATTTTTAATGAGGCATGTTTTATTCCACTTGCGCTATAATCTGCATCAATTAATTCAACAGAATATCCGTTGTTTTTAGCGTAAGAAATATACATCTGTAGGAGAATATTGGCAAAATCTTGAGCATCGTCACCTCCAGCACCAGAATGAATTGAGAGTATTGTTGATAGTTTATCAAACTCACCCGAGAGGGTTTGGGCTTTGACTAGCTTGTGATTTATTTGTTCTAAGTTTATCAAATCATTCATACCATCCTCTGTTTGATCGTAATTTTCTATCAAATCACTGAATTCTACAAATTCATTTACTTTCGATTCAAAATCTTCAAATTCTGCAATGGTATTTTCTATGTGGCCGAGTTCTTGTGCTATTTGACCAGAATTTTTATGATCCCAAAAACCCTCTTCTAAAGTTTGTGATTTTAAGCGCGAAGCCTTGTCTTTTAACGATTCTAAATCTAGTTTTGATTTGAGCTTTGACACTGATTGCTGAATTTGATTGATTAAAGTCATGATTGCTAGTTAAGGTTTAAGTGTAGCATTTTTTTGTAAAAGTGCTAAGGTAGTTTTATAATTTCATTTATGAGCTTATCATCAAAAGTGTTTTCTAATACGTTTTGGCAAGTTTTTGGCCGCTTGTTTACAGCTTTGGTGGGTGTAATATCAATCAAACTTATAACTTCTGCTTTGCCAACCAATGTGTATGGAATGTATACCACACTTTTTGAATTGATTGGCTTTTTTGCAATTATAGCAGACTTTGGGCTGTATACAATTTGCGTTCAACAGATGGCAGAAAAAAAACACTCTAATGAACATATTCTAGCAAATGTATTAACTATTAGGCTGATTTTAATTGCTTTAACCCTTGGTATTGCAAGTATTGTTATTCCTTTGATTCCAAAATACAGTGGGACATTGATTGCAAAAAATGCATGGCTAGTTGCACTGGTGACTTCTTTGGCACTTTGTAGCGGGACAATTTCAGCTTTGCTGCAGTATAGACTGAAAATGATTTGGTTTTCATTGGCTCAAATTCTTGGAAAAGTAACAACCGTGTCACTAATTTTTTATGTGGTGAAAACTTGGCAATACCCAAGTATAGAAGTTTTATTTTCTCGATTAATCAATGTTGCAGTTGTTGGAAATTTGGTAATGCTTGGTTTGACTTACTATTTTGTTTCGAAATTAATTAACATTCGTTTGAAAGTTGATATGCCTTATATCAAAAGTTTAATGAAAAATGCTTTACCCTATGGTTTGGCTTTGATTTTAAACAAGTTGTATTTCAAAATCGATGTAGTGTTTATCCAATGGATGGTTGGTAATTCACAAGCTGGAATTTATGCCGTGGCGCTAAAAATAATGGAAATTATTGCAGTTATACCTGTATTTTTTATGAACTCTGCTTTACCCGACTTAACAGATAGTTTTATTAAAAATAAAGACAGATTTTTTGATATTATTAACAAAAGTTTTAAATATCTAAATTTACTTGCAGCTCCAATAATGATCGGGGGGATCGCTTTGGCTTTTGGATTGACCTTTATTATTTCAAGTCCACAATACTTGAGTGGTTATCATTGTAAAAATGATATCAGAATTGTTTCTGAAACTGCCAAAAAAGCAATGGAAATCTGCTCGAACACGTCCTTAGATCCAATTTTTGCAGGTGATTTTAATGGGAAATTTGCATATATGGCTGGATCTGATGTGGCTTTGAAAATTGTACTAATAGCAATATTTTTTGTATTTCTAAACTCATTATTTGGTTTTTGTTTGGTTGCAATGAAAAAACAAAATCAATTACTTAAGGTTAACGCTGTTTGCTTGATTTTTAATGTATGTACAAATCTTTTCTTTATTCCTAAATTTGGTTTTGTAGCTGCAGCTTGGACGACTGTTTTATCGGAAATACTGATTTTAATTGGAACGTATTATTATGTGAATAAGGAAACTGGGTATGTTCAAAAATTAAAGGGTTTTTGGTCTATAATAAGCATTAGTTTAATTATGGGTGTGTTTGTGAACTTGTTATTCAGATTTTTGTACACATATGTGCAAAACTTTGCAGTTTTAATATCTATTACCTTCGGAGTGCTTTTATATGCTTTCTTAAGCATGAAAACTGGACTTTTGAACTTAGCAGATTTACGAAAAAACTGATAAGTTATACACAATTTGTGCTTAAAATGTGCAAAACTTTAATGGCCGCTTGACAATTATAGGTGTACACGAGTATAATTAAAGTGGAGATTTGTGCTGAAACAATTTGAATTAGAATCTCTAGAAATGCTAGAAACGACTATTAATAAAGACTTTAGCTACTGTAAAATTAGTAGCAATTTATAAAAAATTTTAATCTAAATTATCGAATGACTGATAAAGACAAGTCGAGTAATTTAGATCGATGGTTAAAACGTAATGTTAACCATAGCAGCGACATGCCTGCAGCGAACAATTCAAAAGCCCCTAAAAAGGGCTCTAAATCAAAGTTTTTTCGCTTTGGATCTAAATCTCGTAAAAATAAATCTCACCTAAAAGTATTATTCTTAGGTGGCCTCAATGAAATTGGGGGTAAAAACATGATGGCTCTAGAACATGGTAATGATATTATTATTATCGATATGGGGTTGCAATTTCCTGAAGATGATATGCTTGGGGTGGATTATGTAGTTCCAGACGCCTCTTATTTAGAGCAAAATGTGAATAAGATACGTGGTGTTGTAATTACACATGCTCATCTTGACCATATTGGTGCTATTAGTTATCTCGCTCCAAGACTTAACAATCCGCCATTTTTTGGTACAAAACTATCTATGGGATTTGTTGAATCTCAATTAAAAGAGCATAAATTAAATAAAAAGGTTAACACTAATGTTATCGAGCCTAAGCAAATGTTTAAACTTGGCGTGTTTAAGTTGACTCTTTTTCGTGTAAATCACTCAATTCCAGATGCTACCGGTGTGATTATCGAGACTCCAGATGGACTAATTGTGCATACAGGTGATTTTAAATTTGATTTTACTCCTGCCGATGGAATTATGGCTGATTTGGATGTTATTGAGTCTTTAGGAAACAAAAAGGTTGTACTAATGATGAGTGACTCAACTAATGCTGCAAAACAAGGTAAAACAATGAGTGAAAAAATTGTTGGGGAGTCAATTGAACAGGTAGTTCGTGATGCTAATGGTAGACTTATAATAGCTACATTCTCGTCTTTGATTGGGCGTATGCAACAAATTTTAGATGCTGCGAAAAAATATGATAGAGAAGTGTTTTTGAGCGGACGTAGCATGGTTCAGAACTTTAAAATTGCTACTAGACTTGGTTTCTTAAAATATCCTAAAGGGATGGTTTGTGAACTTAAGAAAGCTAAAAACAGAGCTCACTCCAAAAAAGCTCTTATTTTAAGTACCGGATCTCAGGGTGAAAGCTTGGCTGCGTTAACTAGAATGGCGCTAAATGAACACCCGGATTTAAAAATCACTCCGAATGATACTATTTGTTTTTCTTCATCACCAATTCCTGGTAATGAACAAGGTTTGATGGTTGTAATGAATGCATTATCTAAAACAGGTGCAAAAGTTATTACTAATAAACACTTAGATGTGCATACTTCTGGGCATGGATATGCCGAAGAACTAGCTATGATGTTAACAATGGTAAAACCAAAATATTTCGTGCCTGTGCACGGACAGTATTACCATAGAAAAGTACATGGTGAAATTGCAGAAACTTGTGGTGTTCGTAAAGACCACGTGTTCTTGCTTGAAAATGGTAGTATATTGAATGTTCGCGATGGTCATGCGGAAGTATCTAAAAAGAAACTTCCTGATAATTTTACTATGGTAGACAATCAAACTAATACACTTTGTGGTGTTGCCAATAAAATTGTATCAGAAAGACAATCCATGAGTTTGAATGGAGTGATTATTATGCATACGGTTATTGATAAGAAGACTAAAAAACTTGTTAGTATGGATATTCAGTCACATGGTTTTATATTTATGAGACTTACGAAAAAAGTTCTCAAGGAATTATTGGATGAAACTAAGAGACAGTACAATCTACAACATAGAAAGAAACAATTAAAGAATATTGAAACTATCGAAATGCTAATTAAAAATATTGCTGATAGACAAATACTTAATCGAGTACAAAGAAGACCTTTGGTTATTCCAGTAATTACTTTGGTCTAAGGTATTAATTTGAAGAAAGCGTACAAATAACTTGTGCGCTTTTTTAAATGTGCTTTAATTCGGATTGTGTATAAGTGTAGGAAACAGGCTTTTTTCGTTTAACTTAAGGTGTTATTGAGCTTGTGTGAAAATTGTTAATAAATTGTTGATTAGGCGTTTTTAGTTTAAAAGTAATGGGTAGTTGTGAATAAGTGATTAATAAGTAGGTGGGTAGGTTTTGCACGTGCTAAGAAAGCGGATGTTTGACAAAATATACTTTAAAGAAGCCGAAAGGTGTTTTATATAATTTACACATATGGTGGTAAGAAAAATACAATGTTTTTTTGATTAGACAAAGGTTTATAAACGTGATTTGCACGGGGTTTGTTGAAAGTTAAAAGTTTGATTATTTGAATTAAGAAAGCATTAAAGTGGAAGTTTGTTGGCTTGGTTGACAAAGTGTATGTGGAAAAGAGGATTAAAATGCACATAAAATCATAGAAGGTGTTTATAGAAAGCAAAAAGTAATTGGGTGAGTATACACTTATGGGGTGGAGTATAAAAGCAAGTTAACTCTGTTGAAAAAAAAATATGCACATTGGAGTACTATTATTACTACTAATTAAATTAATTTATTTTTTTATTATTTCTAATAAGGGAATGTTTAAAGATTTGGAAAGAGATAAAGCTTGAAAAATGGATTTTATTTGGTAGTTTGTTTTAGATGAATGATTAAGTAAATTTAGATTATGGAAATTCGAGTTTTGCAAAGTGAATTAGCTTTGGCCCTAGCAACTGTTTCAAGAGCAATTAATTCTAGTAATACTTTGCCTATATTGGGTAATGTGCTTATGGAAGCTTTTGGAGATAATTTGAAGATTTCAGGGACTAATTTGGAGGTGGCTATTTGTGCTAATTGTCAGGTTGAGGTTTTAGAGGAAGGTTCTATTACTGTGCCTGCAAAACTTTTGAGTTCTTATGTTAATTTATTACCGAATACGGATGTGTTGATTAAGGCTGATGATGATTTGAATGTTTCTTTGATTACTAGTCAAAGTAAATCTCAGATTAAGGGTCTTAAGTCTGAGGATTATCCATCTATTCCTGAGATTACTGGTGATGTGAGTTTGAGTTTACCGGCTAGTAGTTTGTTTAATATGGTTAATCAGACAGTGTTTGCTTGTTCTGCGAGTGGCACACGGCCGATTTTGTCAGGTGTTTATATGTATTGTGATCAAGAAAATTTATATTTTGTAGCTACGGATTCGTATCGTTTGAGTGAGTCTAAAATTGCATCGAAAGTGGATTCTCCAGATGGATTTGGGTGTATTGTTCCTGCAAAAACTATGCAAGAACTATCGAAGACTTTGGCTAATACTATTGATGATGATGTTACAATAAGGATTTCTGATATGCAGATTTCGTTTGAAATTTCTGGGATTGTTATTGTTTCGAGGTTGATAGAAGGTAAGTTCCCTGATTATAAGGCTATTATTCCTTCACAAAAGAAGACTACAGTTGAAGTGAGTTCTAATGTTTTGCAGGGAGCTATACGAAGGTTAAATCTTTTTGCACGAGAAGTGAACAATTCTGTGCATGTTGAATTTGATGCAGGTGATGGAACTATGGTATTAAAAACTGGTGAGACTCGTGTTGGTGAAGAAAAATCTGAAATTGAGGTTGCAATTTCTGGAGATTCTAATAAAATCTCTATAAATTCTCAGTATTTATTGGATTGTCTGCAAGTAATTTCTTCTGATAAAATTATTTTAGAAGTAAATGAAAGCGTTTCGCCAATCAAGGTTTTGAGTCCTAGTGACGAGAATTTTGTTTATATTATAATGCCTTTAAAGATTTAGGCGCTAATAATTTTTAAATGTCTCAGTCTGATATTTTATCTTTGTGGTCTGATGATTTAACAAAGAATGCTACTTTGTTGGCAAGTAGAGATCGACAAATTGTTGTATCTGGTTTAGCAAACGAAACTGGTCGTGCCATTTGTTCAGCTAATTTTTTACGTGCAAGTCTTGGAAAATCTGCTTTGATTTTAGTTAATGACACTAAACAACGAGAAGCATTGGTTAATCACTTGCGTGTAGTTAGTAAATTTAATGTTGAGGAATTTGAACTTGAATCGAATGCTAACCAAGATAAATTTATAGATCGAGATAATCTTATTCGTAAAACTAATTTAGCTGCCAAGTTGTCGCGGGATAATTTTGGTTTTATTGTATCTACTTTTGATGATGTGCTATCTAATGTTGCTCGCAAAAAAGAAGTTTTTCGGAATTTAACCGAGTTTACTGTTGGTATGCAGGTAAATATGGTGGAAATTTTTGAAAAACTTATCTCTATGAATTATTTGAATGGACAAAGTGTTCAGGTAGATAATGGGGAGTATTATTGTATGGGTGATCAGTTAACTATTTTTCCTGCCAATTTTGACTATCCTGTAAGAATTAGTGTTGAGTTTGATAAAATTGAAAAAATCGAGATTTTAGAACGTGATACTCGATTAGCAGTATCGGAAGTGGAAAGTTTTATAGTTTGGCCAATTTTGGATTCGGATGAAAATGGTATGCTTTCTGAATATGCGATTGAAGATATTTTTATTATCGAAGATGAAATCGATTTGTATGATGAGCATTTTAAGTTGTATGAAAAGTTTTTATCCCAAACAGATGCTGTTAAAGTTTGGTATTCGACTTTTAATGAAGATGAGCCTAATCATGCGCATTGTATGTTTAGTTCTACTTTGCGGTATTCGACAATGTATGATTTTATTTCTGATTTAAACTTAAAAAAGCAGAATAATTGGCAAATTTTATTGTTAACACAAAAAAAAGAACAGATTGAAAAGATTTTTAATGAACATCACTTGAAATATATCCAGGATGGATTGGGATTTATGAAAGGAAATTCTGGTGTTTTTATAAAATCTGTTGACTCACGAAAGGATTTGGTTTCGAGTATTCAAGATATTGAACAAAAAGTTTTAATTATTTCTGATAGAGATAT
>CBFHYO010000033.1:0-34752 GCA_965660075.1 Patescibacteria group bacterium | reverse complement strand
GTTTTTGTGAGAATGCTTCTTGTAGAATTCTGCAATGCAGATATAAAGATATTTCTGACTTCTGTGTCCTGAATATCAAAGTGATCTAACAAAGGATTAGATCTGTAATTGTTCATTATGGGTTCTAAGAAAGCAACTGCTTCATCTGTAGATGTGACTGTGTCGAATCTATCTCGTATTTCTCTAGAATTAGGCATGGGGGTGGAAAATTAAATTTTTAATACATGTGAGATCTTAGCCAAACTATGAGACAACTCTGAGTTATTTGGCTTAAGTTTTTCATTCATAAATTCTCTGAGTAGCTCTGAATTTATATTAAGATATGGAATTTCTTTATTGGCTAAAAGCTGCTTGCTTTTGTAGATGTGTAGAAAACCAAAATCTAATCCGTGGGGTTCAATCCAGAAAGACTCAAAATTTTTGAGAGGAAAAGGTTTTGCATCGACGAATAAATCAGTATCTGTAATTTGCACAGTGTTTGCTACAGGTTCCGAAAGGGTGCTAGCTAGATATAAGCCAGAGGCAAAAACTAAAATTGCCGAAAATAATGGCGCTGAGTACTTTAATGAAAAATAAACCAATGTCGTTAAAATGAGTAAATACATTGCATACCAAATAAATCCCCTGCCATATGGAAAGAAACTTACACTCGAAAAACTGATACTTTTAAGACTATCGTTTTCTATATTTGGATTTAGACTATCAGTGCTTTGTAAGCTGTTTTCTGTGATGTTTGTACTGTTTGGCTCTACCATAGATATAAATTATTCTTATTATTATATCATAAACATAAGCTTTTGAGCAAGTATTTGCATATATTGTAAATCTGAGTGCTATATTTGATCAAGTGGCTTTGAATGATTTAATTTGTAATGCGTTAGTAAGATTTTGCATTACTCGCTTAGAACACAAAAAAACCGCCAGATTGGCGGTTTGAAAATCAACTGTTTTTGAAACTATTTTACGAAAGGTAAAAGTGCTACGTGACGAGCTCTTTTGATTTCTTGTGAAAGTTTCTTTTGTTGTTTAAGAGTTACTTTTGTGTAGTGTCTAGCAACAATTTTACCGAATCTAGATGTGTATCGGTTTAATACTCTTAGATTTTTATAATCAACATCTGCAGTTACTAACTCTGATCTTGGTTTGCTTTGTTTGTTTTCACCTTCTTCTGGTTCTTCGAATTTTTGAATTTCGAAGTTTTCTGGTCTTCTAATTAACAAGTGTCTTAACACAGCAGGATCTAATCTTAAAAGTTCGTCGAACTCTTCTAGATACTTAGTTTCAGAAAATGTAAGGTAGTAAGTAATATAATATGCTTGGTCTTGACCTTTGATAGTATATGCTAGATCTCTTTTACCCCAATCATCTACGTGGAAAACTTTTGCACCTCTTTCTTCGAGTTGCCCAATGTGTTCGTTTAGTGATTTTGATCTTTGATCTTCAGTTACTCCTGGAGATAATACAAGCATTAACTCGTATTTATTTGGTGCTAACTCTAATTGAGAAAAGTCAGCCACGTCTACTAAATGTGCTTTTTTTGCCATACCTTTTGTGGTTAAATAATGCGCCTAAAAGTAATCTCAATGGCCCAGGTAGTCTGGTTCTTTAATTCTTTTAAGCAAAAGGTAGTCATTTTTTAACATTTTGCTAAGGTTTTTGCAAGTGTTTTTTAGCTAACACCAACTCTTTATGATCGGTCTTATGGATTGTTTCAATGAAATGAATTGTTAGTGAATCCTCTTAAAAAGTTTTTCTAAATCATGCATTCCAAGCTTTATAATAGATGGTCTTCCGTGTGGGCAGGTGTATTTTCGGTGCGAAATAGCCTGCATGTCATCGAGTAACTTCTGCATTTCTGATAACTGTAGCTTTTGACCAAATTTAATTGCAGTTCGGCATGCTGTGTAATTAATTACTATATCTTCGAGCTCACTCAGATTTGAAAACTCGTTATTTTGTTCTATATCTTCTAAAATATTTATAAATAATTCCGGGATCGAAATTTTATTGAGTTTTGTTGGAACCGCTGTCACTTTAATCTGATTGTGATTGACTGTGAAATCAAATCCAAGCTTTAACAAAGTGTCTTTACATTTATCCAAAGTTTCAATTTGTGACAAGTCGAGATCGAAATTCTGAGTTACAAGTAGTGGCTGGGACTGAGGTATTTTAGAGTTGGCATTTTCTTTGAGTATCTCGTACCAAATGCGCTCATGAGCCGCGTGTTGATCGACTATAAAAATGTCATCTACGCCTTCTGCGATAATGTAGGAATTTTTAATTTGGCAAACTGCTTTGAGGTCATGTTCTGAATTGGGATTTTCTGCAATGCCTTGAATTTCTTGAACCTCTGGCTCTGGATTCAAAAACGACTCTGAATCGTTATTGTACATATTAGCATTTTTGGTGTTTGATGAATTCATTTTAGAATCATGCAAAGGCCTGTGTGTGGAATGTGAGTTACTTGAGTGATTTGAATATTTAGTATTTGAAACTAATCCAAAACTTGGTATGTGACTAGCTTGGTCTTTGAGTTTTTGGGCTGCTGTGTATCCAGATGATTGTAAAGACCCTAGAGACTGTTTATATCCTGGGGATTCTGTGGACTTGATTGACTCTGAGGATTCCATAGATTCGAAACCGGGTACAAACTTTGCTAATGAATCTGATTTAGATACAGATGGTGTTAGATGGTGACTTTCTAATGTTTTTCGAACGACCTGTCTTAATATTCCATAAATTTTTGACTCTAAGAAGAATTTAGCCTCGAGTTTTCTTGGGTGGATATTCATATCTACTGTTTTGGGATCGATATCGAAGTACAAAACAAACTGTGGTTTATTTGGACTAAACAACCAGGACCCGTAACTTTGGAGTATGGCATGATTAAAGTTTTTGGCGTTAATGGGACGCTTGTTTACAAATATTTGCTGGGTAGGCATCTTGGAAACTGCGGCTTGGGGCCTGCAAATAAATCCACTTAATTTTATTTGATCATCTAAATAGTTAACCTTGATTAGTTGACTTGCAAAATTTTGACCTTTTACAGCAGCGATACGATCTAACACGTCTTGAGAATCTAACTTGTAAATTAACTTAGAATTATGAGTTACCCGAAAGGCAATTTGTGGGTGTGCCAGCATGTAATCGGTGATAACTTGCAAGCATTTTTTGTACTCTGTGGAATCTGTCTTTAAATATTTTTGACGAGCAACGGTATTAAAAAATAGATCTTTAATAGTTACTGTGGTGCCAACATTCATGGCCTTGGAACTTATTTGACCACTAGCATCTATACAAGAACCATGCAAAGACTTGTGATGTCTCGAGGCAAATTCGATCTGACTAACCGAAGAAATTGCGGCTAGGGCCTCGCCACGGAAACCCAGATGAAAGTTGTTTTCTAAATCCTTCAGTGAAGTGATTTTACTAGTAGCATGTCTTTCGAAAACTAGGGGCAAATCTGATTCGATTAAACCTTTGCCATTATCTGATACGCGTATGAGAGTTTTTCCACCTGCCTCTAAATCTATTGATAAATGTGTAGCTTGGGCATCTATAGAATTTTCGATAATTTCTTTTAGTGCCGATGCTGGGTTTTCGACCACCTCACCTGCGGCAATTTGGTTGATGAGATGATTATCAAGTTTTAAAATTCGAGATTCTACTTGCATACTATAGTCTAATTAAGTTACAAAAATAATAAGCAAAGTTAAATTATTTGTAAATTCTATGTCTGAAGTACGAGATTCAAAAAAAACCCCGATGCAAATTCAGTATGAAAAAATTAAAGCTGAATATAGTGACTCAATCTTATTTTTTAGACTCGGAGATTTTTATGAAATGTTTGAAAAAGATGCCGAAATAGCATCGGAGATACTTGGAATCGTACTAACTCAGCGTAAAAACAAAAATGGAAGTCAGAAAATGTGTGGGATTCCTTTTCATTCAAGCGAAAACTATATAAACAAACTTGTTGAACATGGATACAAAGTAGCTGTTGCGGAGCAAGTTTCTGACCCGTCTCAAAAGGGCATTGTTGAAAGGAAAGTAACATCTGTGATTACACCGGCTACAAATTTGAGTGTTAAAAATAACTCTGACAAAACCTTGATAGCCCTGGATTTTAACCAGGCAGGGATCAAATTTTTAATTGTAAATATACACTCTTTAAATCTGACGTTTGGTGAGTTGTTACAAGTTTGTGATTTAAGAGAGTTGATTGAAAAGTTTAATGTTTCAGAAATAATTTCGGTCAATTCTGATAATTTAGAATTAAATAGCTTGATTGGTGAGTTTAATATTCTACACAAACAGATCGATCTTAAGGATACCGAAAAGGTACTAGATACAGAGTTAGAACAGCTCAATATTGAACTTTCTCAGAAAAATAATTTTCGACTAATAAAGCACTATATACAAATTCACCTTGGACAATTTGTGAGGTATTTTAATAAGGCAGAAAACTATAAAAGTGCAGATAGGTTTTTAATGAGTCATAAAACTTTAAAAAATTTAGAAGTTTTTTATAACTTTGATGGCAGTCAAAAAAACTCGCTTTTTACTCATATAAACAGATGTAAGACTGTTATGGGTAGGGGCAAACTAATTAATCGTTTATGCAATCCTTTTTCGAATAAACTACTAGTCGAAAAATCACTTGAGAAAATATCGAAACTGATTGAACACAATCAAACTCAAGATTTGTCTGAAACTTTGAAAGATATTAAAAACATACCCAGACTAATAGCAAGAATAGAGACTTTAAAAGCTACACCTGCAGATTTGGTTAGTCTAAAATTCAGTCTTATTTCGGCGTTGGAGGTTTGCAATTTGGCTTATATCAAAAATGTTTTTGATGAATGTGAAAATTTAGATGCAATTTCAAGTGTTGTTAAATCCTTGGATTGCCTTATAGACCAAGAGCCAAAGGTTGTTCTTACCAAAGGCTATTTATTTAAAAAACAATGCGACCAAGAACTACTTTCTTTAAGAGAATTACTTGAGAATTCTCAGGGTCTTATGAATCAAATGCTCGAAGATTTAAAGACAAAAACGGGTATATCTAACATGAAAATTAAGCACAATAAGGTTTTTGGATACTTTATCGAAGTTTCAAAAGGTAAAATGGCAGATGTTCCAGATTTTTTTATTCGAAGACAAACTCTGACTAATTGCGAAAGATACACCACGGTGGAGTTAGAAAACTTTGAACAAAAAATAAATTCTGCAGAATCTACGGTTGTTAGCTATGAGCAAAAAATGTTTTTGGATTTGCTAAAAGACTTACAGTTGAAACTGGGCGTTATTTTAGAAATTTCTGATTATATTGCAGAGGTAGATTTAACAAATGGAATGGCAATATGTGCACTGGAAAATGCTTTTAGAAAACCAGAGGTAACTAATGGTGCTGAATTTTGTGTGACCGAAGGTTTTCATCCGGTAGTCAAAAATATTCTTAAATTTGGTGATTTTATACATAATGACTGTGAACTAAACTCAGCAAAATTTAAGGTGCTTACTGGTCCAAATATGGGTGGTAAATCGACTTTTTTACGTCAGAACGCAATAATTATGCTGCTAGTTAGTATTGGAAGTTATGTGCCTTGTGAAAGTGCTAAAGTTGGTGTGTGCGATGCAATTTTTTCGAGAGTTGGGGCTAGTGACAACTTGAGCCAAGGACAATCAACATTTATGGTCGAAATGCAAGAGACATCGGAGATATTACACAATGCCAGCTCAAAAAGTTTTGTGATTATCGACGAGTTAGGTCGTGGGACATCTTCTTTAGATGGTATTGCAATTGCAAGTAGTGTAATGGAATTTATAACAGAAGAAATTGGCTGCCGCACTCTATTTGCAACTCACTTTTTTGAAATTTGTAAAAGATCTGAATCATTAAAGCAAACTGCAAATTTAAAAGTAGCAGTGGAATTTGATTCAAATAACAAACCCGTTTTCTTAAGAAAAATTGTTCCAGGTTCTGTCGAAAAAAGTTATGGATTAGAAGTAGCAGAAATGGCAGGAATACCAAAAACTGTAATTGAAAAAAGTAAAATTTATTTAAATTCTGAAAAAAAAGAAAGCAATCAAGCAACACTTTTTGAAGTTTCCAAATTTGAAAAAGCTAAGCCTAAACAAAAATTGATAGAATTGAAAACTAGAAAGCAAATAGGTTTAGAAAAAATTGCCAAAGAAATCTTGGAAATTGATACAAATTCGATGACTCCTATTGATTCCTTAATAAAATTGAGTGAAATACACAATGCGGTAAAAAAATCTGAAGAGTCTGATTCTTAATAATAGTAAGAATATTTTGGTTGTTTGCTGAAAAAACCAATTTTTCTTGAACTTCTATCCGACCTTAAAGATTCTAACAAGACAAATAAGAACATAACAAAAGGGTTATAATTTTTTATAAAACTGGTAATTAAATTACGATTTTAGCCAAAACGTCTATGCAAGGATACAACAACACCTTGAATTTGAAGAGATTCTATAGGTTCTATATCTAGGTAGTCTCGGTTTTCGGCTTTGAGATAATACCTTCCTTCTCGTGTAATTAAACGCTTTACAGTGTTTTCATTATCTACAAGTGCAATAACTATATCGCCTACTCTTGCCTGTTTATTGGCGTCTGCAACTAGTAAATCCCCTTCGTATATACCAACATCTATCATACTCTGACCAGTAACTCTTAGTGCAAAACAACTGGATTGATTAGTTACAGAATTGGAATCAACTGTCATGTAACCATCTGTATACTGCTCCGCATTAACTGGTCCACCGGCTGGAATAAAACCTAAGATTGGTATTGATATTGTTGTGGATGCTAATCTCTGCTTAACACTTTCTAGCAAACCGATGCCACGGGGAGTATCATCCTTTTCAATAAAGCCTTTTTTTATTAAAGCATTTAAATGCTTAAGAACTGAATTGTCTGAACTTACATTTAAAAAAGTACGAATCTCTCTAAGAGTTGGAGATTTGCCATTTTCTAATTGATAGGCCTCTATATACTCGAGCACCTGAGCCTGCTTAGCAGTGAGATTTTGCATATTATAGGGGTGATATTACACTTACCATTTTAGGTGAGCGTGGGCTCACTGTCAATAGTTTTTTTTTGATTTTTTGAGAGGCTTTAGTTTAAGATTAGAGAGGATTTAATTATACTTATGGCTGGACATTCAAAGTGGCACTCAATTAGACACAAGAAGGGCGCTAACGACGCCAAACGTGGCAAAATATTTACTAAGCATGCAAGACTAATCACTTTAGCAGCAAAAAACGGTGATGATCCAGATTTGAATGCTTTATTAAGAGCAGCAATTGACAATGCTAAGGCTGCAAATGTACCTAATGATAATATTCAACGAGCTATAGATAAAGCTTCTGGTGCAAACAACGATACTCAAATGTTTGAGATGACTTATGAGGCTTATGGGCCAAATGGAGTGGCTTTTTTGATTGATGCAATTACTGATAATAAAAATCGTACAATTACTTCTGTAAGAACGATTCTGAATAAAAATGGAGGGTCTTTGGGAGAGAGTGGTAGTGTTTCTTACATGTTTAAATTACGAGGTGTTATTGTTGGACAAGGTGAAATTAATGATGAGCTATCATTAGAGATTCTAGATTTGGGTGCAGAAGATATTGAGCAGTCAGATGATGGTTTTGTTGTTACAACAGACCCATCAAGCATGTTAAATGTACGCAGCGCTATTGAGTCTGCTAATGTAACTATTGACTCTGCAGAAGTTGCAAAAGTAGCAGATACAGAAATTGAAATTTCTGATAAAACTATCGAAGAAAAAATCCTCAAGCTTATTTCTAAACTCGAGGAAGATGACGATATAACAGATGTATATACAAATTGTAACGTTTAGTTACTTTAAATCACCTAGATTTTCAAATGCATCTTGTGACCCATTTAGGGTTATGAGATGTTTTTTTTGTGGAAAATAGTAGAATACAGTTTGTTTTATAAGAACTTTGAAATCTTCTTCTAAACATTCTGAATCGAGCAAAGGGGTTCCTGATATATCAACCAAAACCTCTTGTGCGTTTTGACTTACAGAGGCTTTGAGGTTGGATGCGTAAAATGGATTTGTAAGATTGGCAACCTTTGGAGTTTTGTAACTAAACATCCAGTTTAAGGCAGATTCTAAATCATCATTAAAGCTTAGAGTTGTTTTTTTGATGGCTACTCGTGGCTCGCAAGATAAAAACCTATTTTGCGTTTGGTAAGATCCGTCGTCGAATTGACTTAGAAAAAAAACTAGCTCGGCTTTGCCCTTAGAAAACATTCCGTAACCAAAAAGTAAAATTAGACCTATAAAAGTTGTTATAAAAAACTTTTGCATTAGCTTAAGGATAAACCATTAGAAAAAAATCCAACCACCACAGTTAATACTGCATATCCAAGTTTAATTCCACTTGCATAGGCTGCAATAGTAGCTAGTAATTTAAGTGATTTGTCTCTCATAGCTAATAGGGCAAATACTACTGTTGCAAGCATTACTAATAATTGGAGTACCATAACGCTAATATATGCTAATTGCATAGCTTCTGGAGATGGTGATTGTAATGTAAGTTGTAAAAGTTGTTTTACTATGTTCATAAATATCTCTTCACCACCGAGAATTAAAACCATAGAAGTTATTAAGAAATTTTTATTCATTTTTTAGAGGTTATTACTTTTTTAATTTAACAAATTTATAAATATCTTTCAAAGATACTGCAGCCCATACGGCATTCAAAATTACAAATGGAACACTGTTTAGATTGATTGCATATATTATTAACAAAATTGAACCAATCAGATTTATTGAATCATAATGAATAGAATCATGTTTCCAAATTTGAGCTTGATTTAGTAAGAATCCAGTTAGAATGCAGATCATTCCAAATATTCCTATTAATTCATTATGCATTAGGACTTGAAGTTATCAGATACTTTTTGCCAGTCTAAAACAGACATGAAAGCTTTAATATAATCTGGTCTTTTGTTTTGGTATTTAAGATAATAGGCATGCTCCCAAACGTCGATTCCCAAAATAGGAGTTTGTGTTTGTGTTAATGGAGTGTCTTGGTTGGCGGTTTTTTGGACTGTTAAATGCCCATCTTTGTCTTTAACTAACCAAGCCCATCCACTTCCAAATACAGATGCTGCTGCGTTAAAAAATTCTTCGATCATGTTATCTTGAGATCCAAAATCTGACTCTATTTGTGATTTTAATTCAGAAGACATTTGACCAGGATTTGGAGACATAATATCAAAAAACAAACAGTGGTTATAATGTCCACCCGCATGATTTTGAACTGCTTTTTGTAAATCAGCATCGAATGAATCTTTTTGCAAAAGAAGTTCAGATAAACTCATATCTTTTTTATCAGTATGGGACTCTAAAGCTGCATTTAGCTTGTTAATGTAACCTTGATGATGTTTAGAATGGTGAATCTCCATTGTTTTAGCATCTACAAAAGGTTCTAGAGCGTTGTATTCATATTTTAAATTTGGTAATTCAAACATTTTTTGAAAGTTAAATAAATTTTTTAATTTGTTTATAAATAGCATCCGAATCGATTCTGGCTTGTTTATATAGATACTTCTGTGTTGCAGACCTATGATATCTCTTTACACCTAAGTAGCAAAGTTTTTTAGGCGCTAGAGATTTGTGCACGAGAGCATTCGACATTACTGAAAAAACTCCAGTATCAACAAATTGATCTGCAACTAAAATTAATTTTGAAGTTTTTTGAATAGATTTTAGTATTTTATTATCGATGTGATTTAAACTTGAAAGAGCAAAAAAATCAATATCTGTAAAATTATTTAGCTTGTGGATAGCTTTTTGAGACTCATGGACGCATGCACCAACTGCAACTAAAGTTAACTTATCTCCTTTTTGTAACTTGTCTGATAACCCATATTGAAATTTGTATGATTTGCCAAAAGCAGGATCTCCATATTTATCAGTAATTACTGGGAATTTATGACGCCCCATACGAACGTAAAAATTTCCATAATGACTTGCTATAAATCTGATGATTTTATCACACTGATTTGGATCAGCAGGCTCTATAATGTGAGTATTTGGATGACCTAAGAAAGAATTTACATCATCTAAGGCTTGATGAGTTGGCCCATCTTCTCCTACAGAAAGACCGCAGTGGGTAGCCACCATTTTGACATTTGTATGGTTTATATCATTCACACGAGCTTGGTCTTTTGCTCGAGAAGTCATAAAAACTCCAAATGTTGAACAAAAAGGAATTATGCCAGACTTACTCAATCCACCTGATACACTGACCATGTTTTGCTCGGCAATTCCACATTCGATATGATGAGATGGCAAGACTGATTGAAGTTGATTTGTTTTAACACTACCAGATAGATCAGCAGTAACTGCTACTATGTTTGGATTATTTAAGCCTAGATCTTTCAAGGCTGCACCATAGGCACTTCTACAATCGGTTAGAGTATCTGAGGTGTACTCAATTGATTTTGGAACTTTTACACCCGGGATCTTAGCTAAATCTTTCTGTTTTTTGTATTTTACTGCTTTGAAATTAAGTTTTTTAAGACCCTGTTTTAAATCAGTAATTTGCTCTTTGGTATTTTGTAATTCGGTAAGAGCTTTAACCATTAATTCATTTGATGGAGCTTTTCCATGCCAAGTTGCCTTATGTTGCTGCCCTTCTAACTCCATAAATTCTGCACCTTTACCCATTATGGTTTGGCAGAGAATAATTGTAGGTTTGGATTGCTGAGATTCGGCTCTGTTAAGTGCATCTAAAATTTGAGTAGGATTATGACCATCGCACTCTAAGACACTCCAACCAAAAGCTTGGAAATTCTGCCTAAGATCGATTGGCATTGTTTTTGCAATTGAATCTGTTAGCTGAACTTTATTATCATCAACAATTACGATTAAATTATCTAAATTATATTTAGCAGCAAAATGTGCCATTTCGTAAACTTGTCCTTCTTGAGATTCTCCATCCCCCATGACTGCATAAACTGGCCTGTTATCATTTTGTAACTTAAATGCCTTTGCAACACCTGCGGCTGCAGAGACCCCAACTCCTAGAGGACCTGTGGAATAAAAAACTCCAGGTACATCTATAGAAACGTGCCCCTCAAAAATACTTTCATCTTTTCTGAATTCCTCAACAACTAGCTTTTTACTAAAAACTCCAAGTTCAGCTAGAATTGCGTAAATTGCTGGGGATATATGTCCATTACTAACAATTATTGGCGAGTGATTTTGAGCAATTTTTTCTAAATACAGAACTGATAAAAAATCTATGGACGAAAATGAACCACCCGGGTGACCACTCTGGGCTTGTGTGACCATTTGCAATGCAGTTTGCCGTACAGAGTTTGTAAATGCTTGAAAATATTTTTGGCTAAGCATAATAAATCTTGTTAGCTTCTAAAAGTTGTTTTGTTATTACTTTTGATTCCTCTACCCCGGGTTGATTAAACGCATCTATCTGCATTATTTCAGCCATGAAAACTGTAAAAAACATAAAGAACATTGCTAATGAGCAAGCGTTATGGTTTGACAATTCCGGCACTGCTAATTCGACCACAGGTCTGTTGGCTGATACCAAGGAGGATATTGTTCCTTGCATTTCGAATTTGTGGAGGCGGTTAAATGTTTCTTTATCTAGATAACTAACGGGTTTATTATAAAAATGTGTAATCGGAAGCGTGTGAGAAAAATTTTGTGGATGAATAAAAATATAAAACTTATCGTTTGGACCCTCTTTGTATAATTGCAAAGCAGAGTGCTGGTCTGTGACACCTCTTGAGACCTGAATATTTGGTGATGAGTCATTTTTACCTAAACTCTCTGAAATTAATTGAACAACCCAATCTCCAAAGCTTGAAAGTCTATTGGCGTAGTTAAAAACTACTAAATTTTTGTAACCTAGTTTTAAATATTCGGAATATATCATTGCTAAATTAAGTGCCGAATTTAATTCTGGTTTATCTAATGTGTACTTTAAATTAACTTTAGATGCTGACTGTAAAAAGTCTTTTATATCTACACCTGTAAAGCTTGCTGGAATTAGACTTGGAAGTGAAAAGTAACTAAACCGACCACAGAGATTTGCAGGCCAGTAAAAAACAGGACATTTGTACTTAAGGGCCAATTTGTATAATTCAGAGAAAGATTTTCCTATTATAAATTGAAAATGCGTTTTGATATCACAAGCTCGAGACTCCGCCTCTGATAAAAAATAATGTGTGACAGCTAAAGTTTCGATAGTATTACCAGAATTGGAAATCACAAAAAATAATGTTTCAGAAAAATTAATTTTATTAGCAAGGTGCACCAAACTGTCTGGATCGATGGAGTCAACAAAGTGAATTTTCTTATCTATTAAACCTTTGTCTCCAATTAAATCTATAATTGTTTTTGAACCCAAGCTTGAACCACCTATTCCAATCACCACAATATTTCTGACCTTAAAATCTACATAATTATGCGATATCTGGATTTGCTTTAAATTGCTCTCAAGGGAGTCCTGAATCTTGTTAAAAACTCTGTTTTTTTGCACAAAACTACTTACTAAACTAGAGGGGTCGAGAGTGTTAACCTGTAAGTTTTTATAATCACTTTGAAACTCTAAAAATTTGAGGGTTGGATGTAACATTATTTTTGTGAGTTATTAAAATCAGCTAGAAATTTTTCTTGGCCCTTTTCTGTTAACGGATGTGGTAGTAATTTATCAAAAACCTTTACTGGAATTGTGGCAATATCACAGCCAATATGCATGCATTGAGTTACATGGTCTAGCGATCTAATACTTGCTGCTAACACCTTTGTATTGTATCCATAATTTTGAAAAGTATTTTTTATGTCAGAGATTAACTGCAGACCCGAATCTCCTATGTCATCTAATCGGCCAATAAACGGGCTCACAAAATCTGCTCCAAGTTTAGCACAACACACTGCCTGAGACACTGAAAAAACTAAAGTCATATTCACTTTTACTTTTTTCTTCTTTAACTCTTTTAGGGCTTTTAGACCAGTGTCTGTACAAGGCAATTTTACGTAAATGTTTTTGTGCCATTTGTGATAAGCCAAGCCTTGATCAATCATTTCTTGTAAATCTGTGGTTGTAACTTCGACACTAATTGGGCCATTGACTATTTTGGCAATTTCTAAAATACGTTTCTTTTGTTCAACACCTTCGCGAGCAATTAAGGTTGGATTGGTTGTAACTCCATCTATAATTCCAAGTTCTGATCGCTTGTGAATATCTGACAGATTTGCTGTATCAAGAAAAAACTGCATTTTATATAGGTTAATTTTTTGAAATGTTAACATGAAGACAATAATATTTCCTGATTGAGTCAATAGTTTGTTTGTGAAAAATTTGATTTTTTTGGCTTTAAGAAAATAAATGTTGGGTGTATAATAACTCGGTAATAAAAATAGATATGCAAAATTTACTTACTGGATTAAATGAAAAACAATTGGAAGCTGTGACCACTCTCGATGGGCCACTTTTAGTAATGGCAGGTGCAGGTAGTGGAAAGACCAAGGCTTTAACGCACAGAATTGTGCACTTAATAACCGAAAAAAAAGCACTACCAGAAAATATACTAGCGGTAACTTTCACCAACAAAGCAGCAAAAGAAATGATGGAAAGAATTGAGAAACTTTTGCATGATTCAGAATATAAAACAAGACCCTTACTGGGAACTTTTCACTCAATTTGCGTAAAAATTCTTAGACAACATTTGCATGAAATGGACATGGAAAACTCTTTTGTAATTTACGACTCTACAGACCAACAAATTTTGGTAAAAAGAATTTTAAAGAACCTAAAAATAGATGATAAAAAATTCAATCCAAAAGCAATTCTATATGCTATATCTCAGGCGAAAAATCAATTGATTGGTCCTGAGGAATATCAAAAATCTGCTTTTGAATATTTTAACCAAAAAGTTTCCGAAGTTTACAATGAGTATCAAAAAGAACTTAAACGCTCAAACGCTCTTGATTTCGATGATATTATTATGAAAACTGTAGAGTTGTTTAAAAGTAAACCTTTAATTTTAGAATATTACCAAAACAGATTTAAATATATTAGCGTAGATGAGTACCAAGATACCAATCAAGCTCAATATATTCTAATTAGACAACTGGCTGCTAAATACGAAAATCTATGTGTTATTGGGGATTCTGACCAGAGTATTTATAGCTGGAGAGGTGCAAACATGCGTAACATTCTAGATTTTGAGAAAGACTTTCCGAAAGCAAAAGTAGTACTACTTGAGCAAAATTACCGATCTACAAAAAATATATTAGCTGCTGCAGATAAAATCATACAAAAAAACTCTTTCCGTAAGGATAAAACTTTGTGGACTAACAATCCTGATGGTGATTTATTAGACGTTTATGAAGCTTTCAACGAAAAAGATGAGGCAAGCTATGTGATTTCTAATATAAATAAAATTCTTACAAGATACGAACATCCGAATTTTAATAATTTTGCAATTCTTTACAGAACAAATGCTCAATCACGTGTTATGGAAGAAATTTTACTTAGAAATGGACTTCCATACAAAATAGTTGGTGGTGTGAAGTTTTATGATCGTAAAGAAATCAAAGATATAATTGCCTATTTAAAACTAATTCTTAACCCAAATGATAGTGTTAGTTTAACTCGGATTATAAACACACCTGCTCGTAAGATTGGTGCTAGTACTCTGTTGAAAGTTCAAGAGTTTGCTACTCAGCAAAACCTTAGTTTTTTTTCAGCCTTAACTCGAGCTGATCAAATTGGAATTTCGCCTGCAAAACAACGAGACTTGCTCGGATTTGTAAAATTAATTCATGGATTACAAAAACTTTATGCTGGATGCAAAGCTTCTTCGATGATTAAATTTGTGGTTGAAGATTCCGGTTACAAAAAAATGCTTATCGAAGAAGGTACTTCGGAAGCCCAAAGTAGACTGGAAAACATTGCCGAATTGATTTCGGTAGCATCTAAATACGATGGTTTAGAACCTGGGGTGTCGACAACCGTCTTTCTGGAAGAAATGGCATTAATTTCCGATATTGATCAATTACCAGATAGTCAAAATTCAATAACTCTAATGACATTACATGCAGCTAAGGGGTTGGAGTTTCCACATGTGTTTATGGTAGGACTTGAAGATGGTATTTTTCCGCACTCGCGATCTTTAATAGACCCAGAACAACTCGAAGAAGAGAGAAGACTAATGTATGTTGGTGTAACAAGGGCAGAGCAATCTCTATGCCTAACTTATGCTAAGTCTCGATTGTTTTTTGGGGAAATTCAAGCCAATAGCCCTTCTCAATTTTTACAAGACATTCCTCAAGAGTTGGTAACATCTAATTCATCGTTGTTTGATTCTCGAGAGAAACGTATAAATCACAGACCACTTGCTAAAAAAGATATTTTACATAAACCTATTCCTCAAGAAACTTTTAACGCTCGTGTGAGTGCCTCTGATTTGAAAACTGGAGACAAGGTTTCGCATCCAACTTTTGGAGACGGTATTGTAATGAATGTAACTGGAGGTGTGGTAACAATTGCCTTTCAGGATAGAAGCTATGGAGTTAAAAAACTAGCCTTAAGTGTAGCTCCTCTAACAAAAATAATTAATTAAAATGAAACCTGTAAAAATCCCCTCATTAATAATTTTACTACTACTAAGTTTTGGACTTGGTTATGATTTTGGTTCTACTAATATGGACAATGTTTTAATTGAGAGTGAGAAATCGAGTCTGGATTTGGATTTATCACATTACGAAGATGTGTGGGAAACAGTTATTGATAGATACTTAGATGTGTCCAATATAGATAGTGAAAATATTATTGATGGGTCAATTAAAGGAATGGTCAAAGCATTAGATGACCCATATAGTAGCTATATGAATTCGGAAGAAACTCAAATGTTTATGTCGGATTTGGACTCAGAACTTGAGGGTATAGGTGCTGTTCTTGGTATGAGTGAAAAGGGAGTGGTTGTAGAAACGCCACTTAAAGGTTCGCCTGCCGAATCTGCTGGTGTAGAAACAGGTGATGTTATAGTTCAGGTAGATTTGCAAGATATCCAAGATTTAGAACTACTAGAAGTGGTAAAACTGATTCGTGGAGAAAGCGGCACATTTGTAACACTTGGTATTGTGCGAGAGGGCGAAGATGACCTTTTGGAGATCGAAATCAAAAGAGATCAAATTACATTAGACAGTGTTACTTTTGAAAAACAAGATGACCTTTTTTATATTTCGATAAATCAATTCTCTGATGATACCCTAAAGGAATTTCAAAAGGCTACTTCTGAAGCTTTGTTAAGTGGTGCTCGGGGGATTATATTAGATTTAAGATTTAATGGTGGTGGTTACTTAGAATCTGCTGTACATATTCTTGGTGAATTTTTAGATAACGAATCCGCTGCAGTTCAAATGGTTGGTAAAACACCAGAGTTTAGTAAAACTATTTTTACATCTGGACCATCAAGACTTTCGGAATTACCTGTGGCTGTTTTGATTAATCGTGCTTCGGCTAGTGCTGCAGAAATTGTAGCGGGTACTCTACAAGACTTTGGTAAAGCAGTGATTATTGGAGAAACATCTTATGGAAAAGGTACAATTCAAGATGTAGTTCCTTTTAGCGATGGTTCGACTTTAAGAATCACTATTGCAAAATGGTTAACTGCCAAAGGACAAGATATTAATAAGCATGGAATTACACCCGATTTGGAGGTTGAAATAACTGAGCAAGACATTAAAAATGCTTTTGATAGTCAGCTAGATGCTGCTAAAAAGGCTATCTCAAACAAACTATCGGCTAGCATCTAGTGTGTAACCTGCTCCATAAATTGTTTTAATATATTTGCGTTTGAACCCCTTGTCTATTTTTGACCTGAGACTCGAAATGTGAACATCTACAGTTTTGGATTCTGCATCAAAGTGGTAATCCCAAACTTGCTCTAATATTTGTGCTTTAGAAACTACTCTTCCTTTATTGCACATGAGAAACTCTAACAAATCGAATTCTTTTTTGCGCAGTGTGATCGACTTTAAATTACGAGTGACTATACGAGTGTTTGGATCTAACTCTAAGTCCTCTACTTTTATTTTTGGAATAAGAGATTGTGGACTGGAAATATCGTTACTGGCTATGAAATCTATTAATATTTCGCTAAGTTTTTCAAAGCCCAGCTCTTCTCTTAAGGGTAAATCTATACCTAGATTAAATAATGTTTTGAGTGATGGACTGCTCTTGCCCATAATATAAAGAACTTTCAATTCTTGATTTAGGTATTTGAGCATGCGTATTTTAGAAAGAGTTTTGTAACTGGTTGTATCTACAGTATAAATAACTAGATATTTAATCTGATTGATTTTGATTGTGCTTGGAATTTGTTCTATGGACTCAAACTGAATCAGATTGGGCATTTTTAGCTGCTCTTTTAAATTTTTAACTGGGGAGATAAAAATGGTTCTTGCCATGGTTACTTAGGTTAGTAGCAAACTTATAATGCCACTCGAATGTAAAAGAAATGTAAAAAAAATGTTAATTTATTTTAAAAAAGACTGGACATTTGATCTAGTATTTAATATATTGGCTGTACATAAAGTATGGAGAGATGGCAGAGTGGTCGAATGCGACGGTCTTGAAAACCGTTAGGCGGGCAACCGTCTCCAGGGTTCGAATCCCTGTCTCTCCGCCACTTTGTGTTTTTTTATATTAGAGCTTTGTTGTTACAATTGTTTTCTTGTGGTATAATCAAAAGATTAACCTAAAAACATGCAATCAAAGCAAATACACAGTCTTGAGCAAATAGACACTCCCATCGATAGTACTGAAAAACAAAATTCTGTAGAACAAAAGCAAAATCAAATTGCAGCTGAATTAAAGATGGATGATTTTAGTTTAAGTAAGTTTAATCCAGCTGGAAAAACTCTTGAATATGATGAGGTTGAGATTGCTAAAAAATTAACTAAATTAAATCCAGAAACTGAATCTTTGAGTGATCTTCAGGGTTGTATAGATTTTGCAAATCGATTAACTATTTTTAAAATAGATCAAGAACTTGGCATTCAAGTTTTAACAAAAATTGCAAAACACTTATCCACACTAACTCCAAACCAAGAAAATACTAAGTTGTATATTCAATGTGTTAGTGTCTGGGGTAAACTCATAGCATGTGACCAAATGCAAGAATGGCTTAATAGCAAAGCAAGTCAGGCAGAACTAGCAAATGTATTTGCTCCCTATTTAATAGATAAAGTCGCAGATGCTAGTATAGATTTTATAAAAGCGTCACAACCAGCTGGGGGTCTCGCTCACATTTTATATGCTAGCAAGTTTGCTGTAGATTTTATGGTCGAGGCAAATGATATTATAAATAGTCCTGTTGACGGAGAAGTGGTAGAGGTTCATTCGTCACCATATGACTTGAATCAAAAAATGATTGAATATGTTGAATCATGTAAGGCTGGTAATGTAGATTTAACACGCGATGGAATTTTAGAAAACATGTTGATTACCGACCAAGAAGTTGCAGAAAATACTTTAAAACTTACAACTGACTATATAAAATCCGGTGCTAATTCTTTGAATGAATATATTGCCATACATAAACCTGGATTCCAAAGAGCGGATGGTGTTTCTATTAAAGATGGTGAGGGCAACATTCATACCATGTTGCATGCTCAGGCAACAGTAAAAGTTGGTGATAGTCTAAAGCAAGGTGATCAAATAGCTGAATTGAGATATAATTCTGGTATGGCAGATGCTTTGCATGTACACTATGAAGCTAACGAACCAGGTGGACGTAGTATTCCAATAAGAAATAATACTGCTGGAGGAGCTAGCTTATATACCGATAATTTGCCTGGACTCGATAGATATGTAGAGTTTTTGGGTGCTAATGAAGCTTAGATTAGGATGCGTGAGGCTGGCAATTTTCGAATAAAACAGGATAGCTGCTAGCATTCAAGAAAGCTTGTAATCGAGTATAGTAATTTTGAGCAAGGTATTTTTGTGCTTGATTAATATCAACGAACTTATAATCTAGAATTTCTTCGTTGTCTATTTTTATATCTGAAAAGTTTTCAACAATGACTGAAAAATAAAATTCTATGTAGTCGTGTTCAAAATCATCCACTATTTTACGTGAATAATCTATTAAAACTAAGTCTTTGATTTTGATATCTAGATTAGTTTCTTCTTTACATTCACGAATGATTGTTTGGTATGGAGATTCGAATTCGTCTGTGACTCCCCCAGGCAAATTCCATCCGTCTTTGTAGCTTGGCTTGAGAATCAGTAACTGGTTTTGGTCGTTGAAAATAAAGGCGCCAGAGGCGGTGTGCCTTTTGGCTAAGGTTTTGATCCAGGTTTTTCGGCAAGGTATATGATTTTTGTGAGCCATGATATTTAAGATTCAAGAATTAATTTTGCAAGCATTTGGACATTATTGTACATGTCTGTGCGCTCGAGTATTTCTTCGGGGGAAAAATATTGAAGATCGATGCACTCGTCACTTGGAGTGAAATTTAAACTGTCTATCTTTGCTGTAAATAAAACGTTGGCTGCATAATAGTTTCTGTCTAGAACTGGAAATGTAATGTAATAACTTGGTTGAGTAGCTATACTATGAACTTGCAAACCTGTTTCTTCTTGCACTTCGCGGACTAAACAAGCTTGTGGTGTTTCGCCATGATCCAAGCCACCTCCAAGAAGCTCCCACATGCCATTTTCTTCTTTGGCTAAAAGAATTTTTCCTTCTTGATTTTTTATCAAGGCTTTGACTGATGTTCTGTAGAATGCTTCTGGAATCATAATTGAATTGAGTAGTTATCCAATCAAACTATACATGATATTTTTAAGGTGTCAAAGCAACTTAAAAACCCACCGTGTTTAGTGGTGGGTTATGGGGGTAAACTTGCAAGAAGTGACTAATTAGAAGTCCCAGCTGCCTTTAAGCGAGCTCGCTTGCGTATAGTTTACCACTGTTGATTCGAAGAAGTTAGTCTTTTCGGAATTATTGTCTTGCATGGCTTGCAAATGGCGGTATGGATTATTCGTTATACTTGGATAAAGTGGAGTTAATCCAAGCATTCCAAGCCGGATATTTGCTAAGTACTTTGTGTATTGCTCTGTAGAATCTTTGGTGATTCCTGCAACTGCGTTTCCAAGAATGTGGTGAGACCATTCGATTTCTTGTTCTACTGCTTTAGTGGCCATGTCACGAATTACTTGCTCTGAATACATTTCTGGGAATTCTTTTTTGATTTCCTTAATAATATTGGCAAATAGTGCAACGTGTGTAAGTTCGTCTCGACGAATATAATTGATCATACGGCTGGTTGCTATCATTTTTGAGTTGTATGCCAGTGTGTCGAAGAAAGCGAAGCCATTGTAGAAATATAGGCCTTCTAGTAAGAAGTTACCGACTAGGGCTGCAAAGAAATTTTCGTCTGATGGATCGTCTAGGAATCTTTGGTAGATGTTACCAATGTATTCGTTTCTTTTGAGTAGCACTTCGTCGTCTCTCCAGTAATAGTAAATTTCGTTTCGTTCTTTAGAATCTACAACTGTTTCAAGAACTGTTGTGTAAGATTGCGAGTGAATTGCTTCTTGAAAAGATTGAATAGAAAGGAGTAAGTTTACGTCTGAAGAAGTTACATATTCTGATAGATTTGGTAGGTTTACTGTTTGGATACTATCTAAGAATGTAAGAAAAGAAATGATTCCTTTGTAGGCACGGCGTTCGTCATCTGTAAGTTTGCCGTATTGAATGGCGTCGTCTCCAAGACCAGAAACTTTTTCTGGAACCCAGAAGTTACCAACCATTATTTGATACATTTGTTTTGTCCATGGGTACTTTACTTCTCCAAGGTTGAATAATCCTGTGGATTCACCTTTGATTATCGTTCTTTTTGAAATCGAATCATCGGCTTGTGGATTGAAAAGTTTGTTCTTTTTAATACTCATTTTTGTGATTTATTTTGTTAGATTCTTTATCCTGAGCAACTAGCACAGTCTTCTTTGATTTCACCCGAAAGTGATCGTAGGTAATAAACGGTTTTTACTCCTTGTTCCCAAGCTTGGAAATACCATCCAAATAATTCTGCTGGAGATGTTTGTGATGGGTCCATCATCCATTCAAATGAAATTGATTGATCGATCCATTTATAAATTGTAGAAATCATGTTTATTACTTCTGGCATTTTCATGTTTTTGTACTCTTTGTAGTACCAGAAATTTTCTTGATTTAAGTTTGGTGCTACCGTTACAGTTGGTGCAATTACGTTTGTTTCAACGAAGAATTTTTTATAAATTGGTAGTAGACCCGCAGTTGTTCCAACCACACCAGAAGTAGATGTGTTTGGTGCTGGTGCAAAGTGATATGCAAAACGAGTACCCGAGTCTGAAATATCTGCGATGAGAGCTTTCCAGTCTAAATCTGTTTTGGCGTTTTCTTCGTACCATTGTTGGTCACGTCCAAATAGTTTTCCTTTTTGCCATTCAGATCCTTCGAATAATTCGTAGGCTCCACGCTCTTTTGCTAGTTCGTTTGAAGCTTTGAGACCTGCGTAAGCATATCTTTCGAATAATTCGTCTACATGTTCACGAGCTTGCTGTGAATCGTATGCCATTTTGTTACAGGCAAGATATTCAGCTAGACCTAGGAATCCAAGACCTACTGAACGATATTTCTCAGAAGTAATTCGTGATTCTTCGATAGGATAGTAATTTAAAGTAATTACATTATCGAGAATTCGCATAGATACTGGGAATACGTTTTCGATTTCTTCTGGAGTGTTTACTTTAGCTACGTTAATAGAAGCTAAGTTACATACTACAGAATCTCCAGTTTTGTATTTAATTGAGATTGAATCACCTTCTTTAGTTTCACTTTCGTATACAGATGGCGCTGTGTTTTGGCAGATTTCTGTACAAAGTTGTGTTGAATAAATGTTTCCCGCGTGTTTGTTTGGATTTAATCGATTTACAGTATCTCTAAAGAATACATATGGCATTCCTGTTTCTACAGCTGTTTGCAAGAATGCTTTCATGAGTTCTTTGGCTGGTAGTACATGTTTTAGAGTGATCGCTTCGTTTTGTTCGCAAGCTGTATAGAAGGCTTCGAATTGTGTATCGAATAGATTTTCCATCCTTTGGCCAGTAACTGTAGCTACTTCGTGTGGATCAAAAAGTGTCCAGTTTTCGTTGTTTGCAACACGTTGCATGAATAAATCTGGTACAGAAATTGCCGGGAATACATCGAATGCTTTGGAACGAATGTCTCCAGTTTCGGTTTGCATTTCTAAAAAGTCGTGAACATCTCTGTGCCACACATCTATAGTTGGAGAGATTGCTCCTAAACGTGCACCCAGTTGGTTAACCGCACAGGCTGTATCGTTGATAACACGAATCCAAGGAATAACACCACCAGAGGCGTTATTTACTCCACGAATACTTGCACCTTTAGAGCGAATATGACCTAGATAAACTCCGACCCCACCTCCGAATTTAGAGATTTGTGCCATGTTTTCTATATTGTGATAAATCGATCTCAAATCGTCATCTACATTTAACTTAAAGCAACTAGAAAGTTGATGAAAATTAGTTCTTGCATTTAATAATGTCGGAGTTGGTAGACTAAGTTTTTGTGAAGAAGTAACTTCGTAAATTTTTCTGGCAACCTCTAATCTATCTTCTTTCTTTTCTGGAATAGCCAAGAAAAGTGCAACTGCCAAATACATTTCTTGTGGTAATTCGTGAAACTGACCATTTCTGTTTAACAAATACCTTTTATTAAAAGCTAAAGTTGTTGAGTAACCGTACTCGAAATCTCGAGCTTTATCGATCCAGTTAGCTGCATCTTTAATTTCTTCTCGTGTGTAGTTTTCAAGAAACTTAGTTGAGTATAAACCTTTTTCTAAGTAATTATCGAAATGTGCAATCCAGGCATCTGGAGTGTAGATGTCGTCTAAAGTTATGCTTCTTGAGCGCATAGCTTTTTTGTAAAACTCCATTGTGTACATTCTACCTGCAACTAATTGCCACTCTGCAGTTTCTACAGATATTGAATCAATAGCTGCTTTTCGAAGGTTTCTATGAATTTGCTCTGTGTCGAGACCATCGATAAGAGTAATATTAAAGAGATTGATCAAATCTTCGAATTTACATCTTTCTTCTAACCCTTTGGCTGCAATTGCCCAGGTGTTTTTAAGCTTTTGCTCGTTGAAAGCTGCCACATCTCCATTCGATTTTTTTACTCGAATTTTATTTTGATCTAACTGCTCTAATTCATAAATTCTTTTTCTAGCTCTGATTTTAGTTCTTTGAGCTCTATACATAATAAAACTCTTTGCAACATCGAAACAATTAGCTTCGACGAGCTTTTCTTCGACCAAATTTTGGACATCTTCCACGGTTGGAAGTTTGTCTACATCGAAAAAGTGTTTTTTTAATTCGATTTCAATTTGCTCGGTTAAATTTGTTGGGAGACTTGAATCTGACAATTCAAAATCTTGTGTCGAATCTACTGCTTTTAAAATTGCCTGAGTGATTCGTGTTGAGTCGAAATCGGTGATTTGACCTGTTCTTTTTTGAATTTTGTGGATAGGCATATCTTGTGTTTATGGATATGTAAAAACACAATATATTGTGAAATCTGCAAAATCAAGAGCGATTTTGGAGAGGCTATTTTTGATATAATTTTACCATCAAATGTTAAGCTGAAGGTGGGGGGTTTTTTGCCAAATTAGGTTCTAAAAATTTGAACTAAAATTCTAGATTGACAGATTTTTCAAGCAACCGATCAATCTTGCTGTTCTGTGTTTTTTATGTTATAATAATATAATTAACAACTGTTAAATGAATGAATTATTTAGGTCCCACGAATCAAGGGAGTCTACAGAATCAGAGCATTCTAACTTTGAGTTTCAAGACTTCAGCCCAGAACAAACACCCGAAACACCAACGTTGTTTGCTCGGGCCTACCGAGATTCTGAACTTGTTTTAAGAAGCGGTGTCGCTCCTGTATTGGTTGAAAGTCAAAAACTAAGAAGAAAGCCAGTGTGCTCGGCTATGGTACAAAAGTTTATCTTGAGAGAATATGGAGCTGAACATGTAGAGTCTTTGCTGAGAGCTGATAGTTTAGATGCGTGGGATTATAAAGAAGTGGGTTTGCGATCTGGAGAATTACAGGTGGGCGCATCTAGTTTAAGCACAATGCAATTACGAGGTCGTAGAATGCAAATTACCGATGGCCCAGGATACAGAAGACAGATGGCGGATGTACTATCTCAACCAGGCATAGTTTTGATTTACCACAGAAGAACCAGCTATTTTGGTCATGTTTTAAGATCAAATCACGGACGAGCCGAAGAACACAAATCATACAATTCACACATTGGATACAATATTGGTATGAAGTTACAAAGAGATGTTATAGATAGATCAGCTGGCAAAACACTTTCTCGATACCTAGGTGATAAATCAAAATATCTGATCCAGCCAGAAAATCCATACAATTTAGAGGTTATTCGAGATGGGGTTTCAATTGAATATACGGCCGACACAATCCTTCGCAACCAAGATTATGTGCAATATAACGAACCACAAATTTTACACTATTATGGCAAAAGAGGAGAAAGAATAGATGGTGCTTTTACAATTGCCTCTTGGGGAGATTATTTTAATGAAAGATTAGAGTCCACAACCATGGAATCAGAAACTAGCGAGGCTTCTGAGTTAACACAAGAAGTCTCTGGCTATCTCCAACTTAGTTATATCAGAGGTGGACGCGTAAGAAGATTTAGAAGTGTGCACCAACTACTAAAGACTAAATTAAATCTGAATGACCAAGATATTCAATCGTATCTCTTAGCTCTTGAAGTTATCGGACTGCCAGGTAACAAAATAACTCCAACCACATTAATACCAAGACTGACTATGCAACAAGTTCATCAATTACTTGATAGATATGGCGGCCAAGAACATTTAGAAAGATACATTAATGAATCTAAATTAAGGTTTATTTTAGAAAATAACCCAGGACTTGTAGGAGCAGTAGTGCAAAAAAATGCAACTGTTACTAGCCACTTTCAATTTGTTTTTGATATTGTAGAACAGACCGTGCCACAATTGGGAGGCACAGAAAAAAGATTAATTCTTCAAATGATTGATCAGAGCATTCAATCTATCGATTTAACAAGCCGAAGTTTGAATTTTGGTCAGATAACAACGATTTCTGAACAAAGAGTTTCAGAAATTGCCCAAACAATCAAAGATATTAGAGACAGAACTTTCGAAAATGTAACTTCACCAGAGTTAAGAAACCAAGAAGAAGTTTTCGATTTTATAAATTACATGATTGATAAAATAAGTCGCCAGTTTAGACTAACAGCAACAGATTCAAATTTATTTAGCAATTTTGAAAGAATAGAAATAATTCAACATCTTGATCAAAGTTTTTCGATTGAGGATATTCGACGTGGTAACTACAAAATAAACATTAACATGCAAGAACTCTATGAGATTGTGAACGAAATCACTCGAAGAAAATTAAATTACTATGAAAACACAAACACAGATTTTAGTGTGTATCATGATGGACAAAGTATCGAATTAAACCCAACGGATTCTATGGTTTCAGCTGTAAGAAAAGTGACCTCAGACAATCTACTTAGAACCATTATTCTATCAAGTCATGTTTTAGAGGTTCGAAGACCCGGAATAATTAGAAGTACAGCAAAAGCAATTGCTAGACCTTTTGGTTTAGTTAGGTCGGCTGGCGAACTACAAACTAGAGCTTCATCTGGAAATCTCTTGAGAGTAGTACAATTTTATAAAAGATTTAAAGACAGTCAGCAGCCAAGAGTTATGAGTGTAATAAGTGAAATAGAATCACATCCTCTATTTTCTAGACTAATCAACTCTGAAGACAATGTACTGCGAGACTTGTCTCGTTTGCAAAGTAGGATCAATCGCCTATTTAAAGGATCAATAAAAGTTTCTAACAACCCACAATATAGCGAACAATTTGTAGAGTTTGATAATAAAGTAAGAGAGTTGATTGATTTGCCACTTAACATTGGTACGTCTGATAGATTATTAAGTGTGTTTGATGGAAACATTGATATGGAAGAGTTTTTACAAGAAATCAAAGCCCAAAATCCACGAGGAAATAGGCTTTTAGAAATAGCTAAATCCGATGAGTTTCAAAACCTAATAAAAGGATTGTTTACAACTTCAATGAATAAACAAAAATTCTATATCGTGTTCATGAATTGCGTGAGAATTTATACAAACCAATCACTAAATTTACAAGCTAAACAATCAAGAATTAGAAGATATTCGGAGTTAACTGCAAGACAGCTGCCACTTGAAAGTCAATTAGATGATAGAATGTCTGACTTTCGAGACATACTAGGAGATTCAGAGGTTATTTCAAGTATTGTTTCTGTAGAGAACATGACTGACGATATGAATGCACTTAATGATATTGCTTTTATACATGGACAAACTTTTGATCCAAGCAGAAACTGGGTTGCCTATCGAATGCTATTAACTTGTCATAATAGAGGCCTTGGTAATGTGCTTATGTCTATTGCTGAAAACTTTAGTTACAAACTTTTAACTCTTACGGCAGATAGGAGCTCGGATTCAAATTTGATTCAACAATCCGATATAGATAGCTTAAAAAACCCGCAAACCATGGCTCTTAATAAAATTAAGATATATAGAACCATTAAAAGTGTGGCGTTAGAATTAAAAAGAAACAGAAAACTTGGCTCAAATTGGAATAGCAGAAGGATAGAATCTCAAGCAAGATTGATTCTGCAAAGTGGAGGGCCAAAAAAATTATTGAGTAGTCCTCTGCTTGTCGAATTAAATCAAATTTACGCTCGAGAAAACGGTAGCCCAATTGGTATCACATTTGATACGGCAGACATGAGAAACGATTTATTTTCATATGGTGGAAAACTCATTAGATCCCAAGCAGATCTAGATAGATTAAGAGGGATTGATTCAATTTAAAGATTAATTCAAGTTTAGGCTTGCAAACTCACCCCATTCTGTACTAAATTGATAAAGCAAAAGTGGAGAGGTGCCGGAGTGGCCGAACGGGGCTCCCTGCTAAGGAGTTAGGCGGGTAACCGTCTCCAGGGTTCGAATCCCTGTCTCTCCGCCATTTTTGCGTGTGTAAAAACCCGGTCTGTTTTGACCTTTAAAATATTGTGATTTTTCGTCAACCTCTTTACAAATCAAAAGGTGTTTTTAGATTGAAAATTATTTTGCTACTGCTAAATTCAGTTGGCAAACAAATCAATACCAATGTTACAAGAAACACTTACACACTTTAAAGATCTTATTTATAAGTTTACACCCTCAAGACAAATCAAAACTATTAATTCTCATACGCGTGCACAAGAAGTGCTTGCTGAAATTATTGAACAACAAAACCTTAGCCAAACTCAGAGTCAATTTAACTCAGAAAATCAGCGTTTAAGCTGCTTATTCGAACCTGATTATAAATGTGGAGCCGATGTTGAGTACTACTTAAAAGGTGAAAAACTTTCTTGTAAACCCAGTGAAACTCTACAAAGCTGGCTTGTTCAAATGGATGTTCAGGATCCAATGTTGCATAGGGTTTTAGAAGTCATTCAAGTACTAGAAACCGGTCGAGGAAGTGTAAGAGGTACAATAAAAAGTATAGTCAAAAAATTTGCAGAACTGGGATTTGTAGACGAAATTAAATCGCGTGGACTCATGCAAATGAGGTCTAATTTTGTTATAGCAAAGATGTTAAAAGAACTAGTATTAAAGTGTCCAAACGAACTGACTGCGCCAGAGATAGAATTGGTAAATGAATTAAGACAATACGAAAGCTTAACACAATACGCTTGCATGTCTGCAGAAGATGAAATTGAACTAGAAAACTTAATAGATCAAATTAATTTAATCGAAGATGAATACCAGCCTATGTTTGCCGACGCCCTCTTGTTTGATTTAAAGCAAAGTATCAAATTTGAATACACCAAACAATTAAAACGTAACCGTAGTGAATGGTCTATGGCAGAGGTGATAGATTCGCTAACTAACCAAACTCGCTTTTCGGATAGAATTATAACTTTTAAGGCTCATGGACTTCTGGAAAAACCAGAAATAGACAAACTTAGAACTTCCAAAGAACGTTTGTGTAAATTTTTGGCTACTCTTGTGAATATGCAAGAGCGACATATGGATGAATCAGAAATTCAAGAGTATATTGACTTAAAAATAAGAGTATTAGATCTTATCAAACCTCGGGATCTGGCAGTTGATGAGATCAAAAAAATCTTGGATAACCAACATGGAGTAAGTGTATGGGTAGCTTGCGAATTAATGGCTCAGAACTTAAAAACTCTGAATAATCTCGCACGTGCAAATGGTGAATATTTTGATGTAGATAATAACTGGATCGCAATGCGAATGTATTTAAACTCTTATAATCGAGGGGTAAGTAAAATTACATTTTCTATAATGCAAAACTGGGTTTATCATTTTTCGAAATTAGCTTTAGATCCAGAGGCTAACCATTTGTTTTTGCATCAAAGAGATATCGACTCTTCATTTAAAACAAGTAAAAGGCGGGAAGAACTACTGAAAAAACTTGAGTATACTTTTTTAACTTTGTGCCTTGAAATTGCCGATAAAGATTCACGAATGCAGGAGTTTGGACTTGTGGACTTTGTTCATGCAAGTCGATTGATGCTCTCGAGCAACACGCGAGCTATGTTTATTCAAAATCCAGTAGTGCAAAGGTTAAAAGAGATTTACTTTGAAGAAACTGGAACACGTATGTCTGTGACTTTTTCTGAAGAGCAAATGCAAAATTATTACTTTAGTTACGGCGCGAAAATTTTAAGATGTCCGGAAGATATGAAAGTCTTACAAAATTAAACTCCTTTCTATTAAGTCTTGAGTATATAAAATTGGTTTTTGATTAAGAGTTTTATAAGATTCTACCTTGAAAATAAATAGAACATGATCTCCATACTCTTTGGAACTGACTTTTGATAAATTCATTACACTTATCGCTGTGGGAATCAACGGGGCATTTTTAAAAGTACTAATTTCAATTCCCTTTTTTTCAATTGCGTGTTGCTTATTAATTTTTTTGCCAGTTTTTTTTCCGAGTATTTGAAAAACATTTAATGAATCGAGACCAAGAACCTGAAGGTTACAAAAATCTGGATTATCGGTTAAATTTTGCAGAGTTTTAGTACCTTTATAAACCGCGACAGCAAATAGTTTTGGTTTTAATGAAATAGCTGTAACGTAAGTACAGATATTAAAATTGGGAATCCCAAGTTTATCTTTGGTAGCTAAGCTATAGACAGGTAAGTTAGTTTGGTTCCATGGTCTTTTTGGCATTTGGTCAAAATTATTTTTCTTGTTATAATAATATCACATTTAATTGAAAATTTATGTTGAAACTTTTCTCATGGTACATTCTAAGTTTTGCTAGTTTTTTAGCAATAGATATGGTTTGGCTTGGATATGTCGCAAAAAACTTATATCAAAAAGAAATTGGGCATTTACTTGGTCCTGTTAACTGGATGGCTGCATTTATTTTCTATCTTATGTATGTGGCGGGTGTAATGTACTTCGCTGTAAATCCTAATTTAGATGCAAGTAACATGAAAATATTTTTGACTGGTGGTTTATTGGGAGCGCTTTGTTATGCTACTTACGATCTGACTAATCTTGCAACTCTTAAAGACTTTTCTGTAAACATTGTTCCTATCGATATAGCATGGGGATTTTTGCTAACTGGGCTTGTAGCACTTTGCAGTTCAAAAATTTATAACTGGATTTATTAATGTTTTTTTTACCTCTTATACTTCTAATTTTAGGAAGCTTTTACGGATTTAAGCAAAACCGTCATGATGTTGCAGATGTTATGTGGAGTTTGTGGTTTGTGGCATTTACACTTTCGACTGCAAGTTTATTTGTAGATGAGTTAGGGCTCCAGGTTCTTATAATTGTCTGCATGATTTTTTTGTGGGCTGCTCGGTTAAGCTTGCATATTGGTAAGAGGTTTAAATCTAAAAAATCCCAAGATAAAAGATATGTTGAATTACTAAAACACACAGGATCTATTACCAAGTTTTTTAAAGTTTATATTCTACAGGCATTACTTGCTTATGTGGTTTTAACTCCTGTGACTTTATTTATAATTAGCGGAGAGCAAACTAATATGTTTGTTTTTGCAATCGGTTTAATTGTGTTTAGTACAGGCTTGGCAATTGAGAGTATTAGTGACTGGCAGCTAGCCAAGTTTTTACAAACGGCAAAAAAAAATTCAGTTTGCAACACCGGCTTATGGGCTTATAGTCGACACCCAAACTATTTTGGAGAAGTTGTTTTATGGTACGGTATCTTTTTATGTACGTTTAATTCACTAGCAAATACTTGGACTATTATTGGACCTTTGACTATCACATTTTTAATTTTAAAAGTTTCTGGTGTGCCAATGCTCGAAAAAACAATGCAGGAAAATCCAAAATATGCTAAATACATAGAAAACACTCCAATGTTTTGGCCCAAAAAACCTAAAAAACAATGAACAAAGTAATTTTAATCGGATTTGGACCCGACCCAATTTCCTCAGATTCTCGCAGTGCATTTTCGTTGCGTACTAAAATGTTTGAAATTGGTTTAAAACAAAACGGTTTTGAATTAGAAGTTATTTACATGTTCGATGGAAAACACGAAGATTGCTTGAATATTAATTCAAAAAAAGATCGAAAAATAATTCAACAAACAATCAATAAAAGCCAAAGTGAATTTGTAATTTCAAGTGGCTTTGCCGTTTGTGAACTTGTTTCGAGCCTGAAAATTAAAAACAAATATTTGATATATGATCTAAATGGATGGACTATGGCCGAAATGCAAGCCAAGGCATTTAGTATGGGGGATGATATTTTGATACCAAAAAAAATAAAAACAGAAAAACAAATCCTAAAATCTGGTGATTATTTTACTACTGTTTCGCAAGCTCAAAAGTTTGCAACCTATGGAGAGCTAGCATTGATAAACAAATTAAGCTCAAGAAATTTTGGAAAAACAGTTGTCACAAGTATTGCAAATAAAGGTATAGAGTTTAAGAAAAAAAACATTCAAAAAGACAAAACGAAATTTAAAATAATTTGGCTTGGTGGATTTAATAACTGGGCAGACGAAAAAACTCTATTTGAAGGTATTCAAAAAGCCATGCAAAAGTTTAGCTTTATTGAGTTGGTTGTTAGTGGAGGTGCTATTTTTGGTGTAAATGATACTAAATATAAATGGTTTAAACAAAAAGTTTCCGAGAGCGAATTCTCAGACCGATTTAAACTGCTAAACTGGGCAGATGCAAAGGATGTTCCTGAAATAATTATGAGTAGTGATTTAGGCGTGAATTGTGATTTAGACTGCCTAGAAACAAATACCGGAGCTCGAAATAGAATAAACGAGCTGGTTGCAAATGGTGTACCAGTAATTAGTTCTCGTGGTTCGGAAGTTGCAACTCACATTGAATCTCAGAAACTAGGGGTGACTTTTGAATCGGGTAATCCAGATGATTTGGCAGAAAAAATTGAACTTGCAGTTTTAAACCAACAAAAAATTTGGGCAGCACATTGCCATACACATTCTGCAGATTACAGTGATTTTAATGAACTTGTGAGCTTTTTGCAGAATCCATTCAAGTCTCCTTTTGTTAAACCATCAAAAGTAAGGCTATTAAAATATTATCTACAAAATAAAGGTATTAAAGATATTTTACGTAAACTAGGACGTTAAATTTTTAATCACTACGTATAAAAATCCCATTAATAAAATGCCATAAGCAGTGAATGAGAGTCCAAACTTATAGATGTTCATTATTTGTGTTTTTTAATATGCTTTAGAGTATCTAAATTTGCTTTTATTAATTGTGCCGAAAGAGTATTTACAAATAAAAGAAAGATCCCGAGTCCAATTATTATATAAACCGTAGTAAACAACATAGATACATCAGAACTAGGTGCCATATCACCAAATCCTACAGTTGTTAGAGTTACAACGCAAAAATATAGTGACTCGATCCATGTCCAACCTTCGTAAAAACGGTAAAACAAAACTCCAATAATAATTGTAAAACTGGCTAGCAATAAGAGCACTCTAAATTCGCTATCTTTGAGAGCTTCTTTTAGGGCGTGAAAGAAATTGTAAACATTTAGAAATAATCTAAACATATTTTTTTATTAATTCATCTAAATATAACAAATTTTTTTGGAGTTGTCACACCCGGTCTTTAAATCAGAACTCTAAGTCTCGGGTGTGTCAAGAAGTATTTGCTTGAAGTAGCTTGCTTTGGTTTCAAAAATAAGAGAAAAATGTTATAATTTATAGATTTAATACTATATTATGCAAAAAGTTCAAGAAATGGCTTTAAAATCGTATAAACACCTAAAGAATAATTACAAATCTTATTTAAGCAAAAAAAATGCTGGATATGGACTTGCTTTATTATTAGCTTTGTTTATTTTCGCACCGAGTAAATCAGAGGTGAGAATTGAAACAGTAACAGCAGAGGTTGCTGATTTGGTTGACGAAGTAAGCGTGACTGGTAATGTTAAACCAATCAAAGAAGCGGATCTTGCATTTGAAATTGGTGGTAAACTAGTTGCATCAAAAGTTGTAGAAAATCAAACGGTTCAAATGGGTGATGTATTATTTGAGTTAGATCGAAATAACTTTTTTGCTCAAGCACAAACTTCTCGAGCACAGGTGGAGATAGAAGAAGCTCGAGTTTTACAGTATGAGGCTCAGGTGGCAAGTGAACAAGCTCGATTAGATGATTTACGAGCTGGTGCAAAACCAGAGGAAATCACCCTAAAAGAAACTCAATTAAATAGTTTAGAAACTCAACTTAAAAATGCAGAATTAGATTATGAAATTGCCAAAGACACTGCTGAAAGTGATTTAGAGTTAGTTTATGTGAATTTAAAATCTGGTATTATCGAAGCTTTTAATACAGCTTATAATTCTTTATTAGAGATTACAGATATGCAACTGGAGTCTTTTTATAACAGTTCAATGGAGACATTTAGATTAGAAATCAGTAAAGCTCGTGCCGCAGAAGTTTTAATCGGAGCACAAGATGCTGGTAAATGGAGTAGCAGAGCTATTTCTCAGAGTAATGGTGGCGTAAAATATGAGCTATCTAGATTAGATGCTAATACAAGCAATCAAACTTTAGATTCGCTTGCCAACGATATTGTGAGTGGTGTTAATCACCTGCTTAATGCTTTTAACTCTCTAGAATTAGATTCGACTGAATTCAACAAGCACTCAGCAACTATTGTTAGTCAAAAAAGTTCATTGAATGCGAGTCTAACTAGTTTAACAAAATTACAAAACGCAGTGGTTTCACAAATAAATACAAATAAAACAAACTTACTTGCCAAAGAAATTGCTCTTAATAACGCTTCTAACAACTTGAGTGAAGGTAGTTCAAACTTGAACCTTTCTCGCTCTTCTGCATCAGCGAAAGCAATAGAAGCACAAGAATCTGTAGTTAATCAAGCACGAGCTAGCTTGAAAGCCCAAAAGGCATCGTTAAGAGCTGCACAAGGTAGATTGAATGAAGTATATGCAGAACTAAACAAAAGAGTATTAAAAGCTCCTTACTCTGGAGTGATTACAAATATATCCATAGAGGTTGGGGAAATAGCCATGGGTAATTCTGTAGTTGCTAAACTTTTAGGCGAAGGTGCATATGAAATAAAGGCAGATATTCCAGAAACCGATTTATCAAAAGTTAAAGTTGGTAACAAAGCAATTTTAGATTTGGATGCTTATAGCGATGAAACTTTAATGGCAGAGGTTACAAATATAAACGAAGCTGCGGAACTAGTCGATGGGGTTCCAGTTTATGAAATAACTTTAAGATTCGATAAAGATTATGACTTTGTAAAATCTGGTATGACAGCAAATATTGATATTTTAGTAGACGAATCTGCAGGCGTTGTTAGTGTTCCAATTCGTGCTGTTGAAGATGGTAAAATTAGAATTTTACTAGAAAACGGAATGGTAGAATTGAGAAGTGTCGAAACTGGTTTGCGCTCGTCCGATGGTCAATTAGAGATTCTTTCTGGGGTGAAACCAGGAGAAGAAGTAGTAATCTTCATGGAAGATGAACAAAAATAGTCTCAGAGTTGGTTTGTTTCTAGGTACTCGCCAAATATTTAGGGCGAGTATTTGGACTAACCTTTTGATTATCGCTGTAATGGTTTTGACATTCTTAAACCTGGTATTTGTATCGGGTGTGCTTTTGGGACTGGTTGAAGGTTCTTCTATGGGAGTAAAACAGAAATACTCTGGAGATATGATAGTAAAACCACTTGAGAGTAAAAATTTCATTCAGCAAACTCCAAGAATTGCAAAGTACATAAAATCTCTAAGGGAAGTTGAAAATTTTAGTATTCGATATTTGTCTGGTGCTAAAATAGAAGCTAACTATAGAACAAAATCAAATCCTTATGACAAAAATGACTCTCTAAATGCAACAATTGCTGGTATCGATCCAGAAGATGAAAACATTACTACTGGTTTAAGAGATTCAATTGTTGAGGGTTCTTATCTGGAGAAATCAGATGTTAATTCCGTTTTAATTGGCTCACGACTATTGGCTGAGTCTTCTCGGGTTCAGGA
>CBFHYO010000032.1:0-1566 GCA_965660075.1 Patescibacteria group bacterium | reverse complement strand
TGGCTTCGTGCTTAGGGGGATCGAATTGGCAAATGAAAACTGAATCTAAATCTCCTAGATATACAACTTGCTTAAATGAATTAAAATTAATTAAAATATAAACACTATGTATAAACTCGAAACAAAACACGAAAAAATATTAGAATTTTTAGATTCTGTTGATATTTCTAGGTATGGAAAATCTAGAAACTTTTTAGACGGACAGGTAACGCATTTATCTGCTTATATCACACATGGTGCTTTGAGTCCTGTAAATGTGATGGAGGTGTTAAAATCTAAATTTAAACCTTATCAATTAAAAGCTTTTGTTTTTCAGATGGCTTGGCGTGAATATTTTCATAATGTTTGGATGGACTTAAACGAAGATATTTTCCGTGATATTAAAAACCCACAACAAGGGGTTAAGGACTATGGGTTATCAAAGTCTATGGTTAGTGCTCGTACTGGGCTTTTGGCAATAGATGAGCAATTAAGATTGTTAATAGAAACTGGTTATATGCATAATCACGCTAGAATGTGGACTGCAGCATTTGTGTGTAATTTTGCAAACTTTTATTGGTTAGAAAATGCTAAATGGATGTATTATCACTTGTTAGATGGTGACTTGGCATCGAATATGCTTTCTTGGCAATGGGTGGCTGGGTGTTTTAGTAGTAAAAAATATTTGTTTAATCAAAATAATTTAAACAAGTATTCTAAAGTAAAACAGTCTGGAACTTTTGTAGATAAAGAATATGCCGACCTGTTTAATCAACCTATGCCTGATTTTATTTTTGAACAGTCTTTAGAAAAATTAGAAACTGAATATCCCAAATCTGATCATTTGGATTTGAATAATTTACCAAATCAAGTTTTACTATATCACCCTTGGATGTTAAGTGTAGAGTGGATGAAAAATTCAAATTCGCAACGAATTTTGCTAATAGAGCCAAGGGTTTTTGATAAATTTCCAATTAGTCCAATGAGAATGCAGTTTATTTTAGAATTAGCTAAAAATATTACCGGGCTAAAAATTCTAGTAATGAATTACTCTGAATTAAAATCTCACGCTAAATCAACAGAATTTGTTACAGAAATGCATCCATTAATTAAAGATTGGGATTGTGATAAATTACCAAAAGGTAAATTATTTCCAGAGATTTCTGGTTATGATTCAAGTTTTTTTAAATTCTGGAAAAAAGCTGAAAAAATGCTTAATATATAAAAAATCTACCCTATGAAAGAGTCTAAAATTTGTCCTATTTGTCATCGAGTTTTTGAAAATAGAAAAACTTGGGAAAGTAGAGGTATTTGGGATCAGGTTAAGTATTGTTCTAAAAAATGTAGAAAAATAGCTGGAATTAAAAAATAAAATGAATAAAAAAAGAATTAGAAAACTCAATACAAACATAGTTTCTAAAAAAGGCCCTGTGTTGTACTGGATGGACCGCGAAAGACGTGTTGTAGATAATTGGGCCTTGATTGCTGCTTATAAAACAGCTCAGGCTGCCAATGTGCCATTGATTATTTATTATGCGATTCCAGATGAATTTATGGGTGCTAATTTGCGTACTTATGATTTTATGC
>CBFHYO010000031.1:0-9908 GCA_965660075.1 Patescibacteria group bacterium | reverse complement strand
ATTACATGGTAAATAATTATCCAGAGTTGAATATTTATTCATTACCATTAATAACAATAGTTATAATCTATACCAGCTACAACAACTACAAACAAATATATAGATAGAACAAAACACCACCCCGTAAAAAGGGTGGTTTTTTAACAAATTTATAGCCCCGTACAATGTATCTTGTGCAAGTAAAAACTTATAAATATATATACATATAATATAGTATGGATTTTGAACTAAATATTGATATACAAAGACAAATATACTCTATTTAATACAATACAAGTAACGCATTTCGCTACAGTAAGCCATATAAATCAAGGGCTTTAAAATTTGCGTTCTAAGCGCCTTTAAATAAAAAGTCGACACTATATTCATTCAATAATAAAAATCAAGGCTATATATTTAGTTATTTATACAAAATACAAATTATTACATTCAATATCTATATAATTTTTTAATTTATACATACCTCCTGTTTCTCAATAAAAGACAAACAGATATATATATTTATTCAAAAATAAAATTAATAAAAAAAAAGACTTACCCGCACAATGCACAAGAGAGGAAAGTATTTTAAAAATAAATAAATTTATTAAGAAAGTAAAAATAAAAGTACAAAATTAAAATTTGTGAGAAACAATTAAAAGGTAAAATTTGTATTAATTTAGAACTTCTTCCTTTAACCCTTAAAACGTATAATTTATTAATAATTAAAACTAGTATTAAACACTCTCCTCTTTTGTATTAAGTATAAATATAAACAAAGACTTCTCTTTTATTTATTTGAACTCGAAAAAAATTTTTACCCGCACCGGTAAAATTGTGCGGTATAATAAGGTCTTAATAATCTATCTCATTAATAGATACATTCATCTTATTTAATAGATTCTTATGAATACGAGTATTCTGATAATACTCCATAATAAATTCAGCAGCTTCTCGGGCTTCTGATACTAATTTAGTATCTGCAAGACTCGACATTTTCAAATCTGGGATTCCAGATTGTCGAACACCATATACTTCCCCTGGTCCTCGCAAGTCTAAATCTATTTCGGATAATTTAAATCCATCATCATAATCAACCATGGCTTTCATTCTTTTACGAGTGGTTTCTGCATTTGATTCAGGAAATAAAAAACAATAACTTTGATGTTCTCCACGACCAACACGACCACGTAATTGATGTAATTGTGCTAAACCAAATCTTTCGGCCGCTTCTATAATAATAATTGAAGCATTAGGAATATCGATACCCACTTCTATTACCGTTGTTGCAACTAAAATATCTAGTTCTTTATTCTTGAATTTGAGCATTATTTCATCTTTTTCATCTTGCTTTAACTTTCCATGAACCAAACCAATTTTTAAATGAGGAAAAACAACCTCGGATAATCTTTGCCATTCACTTGTAGCTGATTTTGCTTCGATTGCATCTGAATCTTCGACCAATGGACAAACAACAAACGCCTGACGACCTTGTTTTATTTGCTCTTCAACCCATCTATAAGCATCTTGTCGTTTAGACTTTGGAACAGATCTTGTGATTATTGATTTACGGCCGGCCGGTTTTTCATCTAAAATAGATAATTCTTGATCACCGTATAATGTAAGGGCCAAGGTTCTTGGTATTGGTGTTGCAGTCATTGCCAACATATGTGGCTTTCCAAAACGTTTAAAAACAGATCGCTGAGAAACACCAAATCTATGTTGTTCATCGACCACAGCTAAACCTAAATTATTAAATTCAACCGATTGTTGAATCACTGCATGTGTACCTACAACGATATCAATTGTTTTAGTCGCTAAACCTTGAAGAACGATTTCTTTTTCAGATTTTTTAAGTGACCCAGAAAGTAACTGAACAGTAACACCAAATGCAGATAGAGATTTCAGTAAATTTTTAAAATGTTGTTTAGCAAGAATCTCAGTTGGTGCCATTAACGCACCTTGGAAACCTGATTTAACAACCATTAACAAGCATATTGTTGCAACTAATGTTTTACCAGCACCAACATCACCTTCGAGTAAACGATTCATTATTCTTGGTGAGCTCATATCTGTCAGTATCTCATCGATAGCACGACTTTGTGCTCCAGTTAATTCAAAAGGTAAAGAATCTAGAAACTTTTGCTTGATTTCTAAATCAATATTTACAAATTTCGAAATATCTTTTGTTTCAATTTGATGCGACTGTTTTCTATTCATCACACCTAATTGAATAGCAAAAAGTTCATCAAAACCCAGTCGCCTACGAGCCAAGAGTAATTTTTCGTGAGAATCAGGAAAATGAACCTGAGATACTGCATCTCCAAATGACATAAGATTGTACTTTTCTAAAACAGTATCTGGCATTGGATCATCCATTAATTTTGTCATATATAATAAAGGCTGCAATTTTTCACGAATCCATTTTGAATTAATTTTTGGATTCTCATGATAAACAGGTACCACCCGTCCACTATGAATTAATTCCACACCTGCTTTTGGAATTTCGTGTTTAGGACTCAGCATTTTACCACGTGAACCAGACCATTTAACCTTACCAGTTAAAATAACTTCGGTATCGTTCTTGAGAATGTTTTTTAGATATTGCTGATTAAACCACATAACATCTACCTCCCCAGTATCATCATAAAAAACACCAGTGAGCATAAACTTACCATTACGGGTTCGCATAGAAGTCATGTTTTTTAAACGACCAGAAACAGATCGAGCTTCTACAGAATTAAGATCTGCTACACTAGCCATTACTGTTTCATCACTATAACGCCAAGGAAAATTTAGTAAAAAATCCTCAACAGTATTTATACCCATTAATGATAAATGCTCTAGATGCGATTTAGTTGTTCTAATCGCATCTTTAAGAGGCGCTTTTAGCATCTTACTCAACACTCAAGTTTAAAAATTTACGCTTACCTACTTGTATCACACCACTAAATCCAGATTCAAATGTATGTGAAAGATCTTCAATTTTATCTCCCTCATGCATTTTAACAGCACCTTGAGCAATCATACGTCTAGCTTCTGATCCAGAACTGACTAAATTTGATAACTGTAAAATTTCCAACACTGTTTGTGTACTAGAAGCCACAAATTTAGGAATATCAGTTGGAAGACCTTTGTTTTGAAAAACTTCTTTAAAATCCTCGCGGGCTTGATTGGCAGCCGCTTCCCCATCGAAATTTGTAACAATATGATGCGCCAATTCCATCTTGATATTACGTGGATTCTCACCAGCATCCAAACGCGAGAACATTGCCTGTAGTTCTTCTCGAGAATAACGACTTAAAGCATTGGCATACATTTCTATAGCACTATCGGGAATGCTCATTAGTTTACCAAATTTATCTTTAGAGGTATCATCCAATGCAATAAAATTACCTTGAGATTGGCTCATTAGTAATTTACCATCGGTGCCCAGTAGCATTTTCATAGAAATAATATTTTGCTGGTTTAATCCAGCTTCCTTTTGTAATGGACGCGCTTGTAATTCATTGAAGGTTTGATCAGTACCAATAACTGTCAGATCTGATTTCATTTCTACAGAATCATAACCTTGTAATAAAGGATAGATTAGTTCGTGCAAACCAATTTCACGACCATCAGACATACGTTTTTGGAACATATCACGCTCTAGCATTCGGGCTACTGTGGTTTTAGCAAGCAAACGTAAGAATTCTTCGATTGGCATATTCGAATACCAAGCATCGTTGTAGAAAATCTTTAGTTTTTCTTTATCTAGTATCATCGTTACTTGATCGATGTAGTTTTTTGCCATATCCATCACCTCTTCTCGTGTACGTATTGTTCTTGATTCAGATTTATCAGTAGGGTCTCCAAACATTGCAGTAAAAGAACCGATCAAAAATTGGATTTCGTGTCCCCGCTCCTGAAATTGTCTTAATTTTTCATAGTTAACAGCATGACCAAAAGTCAAAGAACGTTTGGTTGGATCAACACCATGTTTGATTTTAAGTTTTTTGCCATCAATTAAATCCCCCATCAAATCATCATACACTATCACATCAGACACACCACGTGATAATACATCTGTATAATCTACAAATCGATCTTGTCGAGCAATCGCCTCCTCTGATAGAGAAAGCTTTATAGAAGTATTATCTTTATCTAGTGTTTTAAATTCACAACTATCGAATTCAAAGAATTTTGACAACAAATCAATAAATTCATGTAAAATTTTGGCATTTTCTACTTCGTCACGAAGACTTTCGATTCTAAACAAAACATATTTTGTATTTGGTCTTATTTTTTGATTATCAGACTGTTTATGAACCCAGTCTACACATAAGACCTCATTTGTATCTGCCATAACAACAGACTGTTCAACGTTAACTTTTTTATTTGTACCAAGCTTTTGAAACATATCATCGGTCACAGAGTCACGCATAACCAAATCACCTTGGATTCTATCTAAATCATAAGCACCAATTGGTATTAAATGATGCAGGGAAAAATAGTTGTAAAAATCTATAATAGGATGGTTTAAAATAAGATCTTTTTTCTTTTCAACAATTAATTTGACCATACTACTAGTAGAAACTTCTGCATGCGCCAATCCTAGCTCTGATAGTAGTTCTTGATATTCAGCAATTTCCTTTTTGTCATTAAGAGATTTATGACCTCGAAGACGAGAGAATAATTCATTCAATCCATCATAAAGCTCATGACGAGTAGATTCACGAAAACGCATGTTTTCACAAACTACATAATTAGACTTAAGATGAGGAATTTTTTGAAAAATAGAATCACTTACAGAAATTTGCATGAATATAATTTAAATCACCAAAATTATAATGATTCAAAGCATATTTCTCAAGTCTAAGAATTCTTTACAAAGATACAAATTCATGTAGAATAAGCAAAAAATCATATGCAAATAACAATAGACTTCGACAAACACGGACAAAGAATAGATAAAGTCCTACAAGACGCAACCGAGCAATCTCGGGCTAGATGCCAAAAATCTATCGAAAAAGGACTAATTATAGTCAACGGTAAACAACCTAAAAAAAATTACAAAGTACAAGAAGGAGACATTTTAGACATTGAATTTTTCACTACAGAAACCCTATTAAGACCAAAAGAGGGCGAACTTGAAATAGTATTTGAAAATGATGATTTCTTTGTAATAAACAAACAACAAGGATTAACAGTACATCCAAGCCCAGAAAACTTAGAACAATTAACACTTGTTAATATTTTAATGCACCACAAAAAACAACTTTCAACAATTGGTGCTCCATTTCGCCCAGGACTTGTACATAGATTAGATAAAGACACATCTGGTTTAATGCTGATTGCAAAAAATGATAAAACCCACTACGCGCTACAAGAAATATTTGCAAATAGAACTATCAAAAAACATTACCAAACCTTAGTCATAGGTACACCTAAAAGTAAAACTGGAACAATTAATGCAGCACTTAAAAGAGACCCATTAGACCCAACTGGAATGCAAATTTCGATAGCTAAGGATGCCAAACATGCAATCACCCACTTCGAATTAATAGAAAGTTTCTACAACAAAAAATTAGATACCACATTCAGCTTATTAGACATTCTTATTGAAACAGGTCGTACCCACCAAATACGCGTGCACCTTAAAACTATAGACCTACCTATCGCCGGAGACCAAAAATACGGTAACCGCAAAATCAATCAACAATTAAAAGCAGAATTTGATATCGATAAACAAATCCTGCAAGCCTACAAACTAGAATTCGAACTATACGGCGAAAAATATAGTTTTGAACTACCTCCAACCAAAGAAACAGAGAAAATCAAAGGCTAATAAGAAGAGATTTATATAAATAAAAAAACCACCTAAATAATAGGTGGTATTTTTTTGTAAAAGTATAGCGCTGTTAAGCCTCTACTACCCTTCCTGTTTCTGGATCAAAAACCATGCCCTCTGGTAGAATAGTTGTCTCGTCAAGTATTACAGATTTTAATTGTTCAAACGTTATCTGAGCACCAGTCAAATCAGCTCCAGTCAAATCAGCTCCATTCAACTTAGCTTCAGTTAAATCCGCACCATTCAACTTAGCAGAAATCAAATAAGCCCTAGAAAAATCAGCTCCAGTCAAATCGACTCCATTCAAATCAGTTTCAAGCAACCTAGCTTCAGTCAAATCAGCTCTACATAATTTAGCTCCATTCAACTTAGCTTCAGTCAAAGTAGCTTTAGTCAAATCAACTTGAGTTAAATTAGCTTGAGTTAAATTAGCTTGAGTTAAATTAGCTTTAATCAAAATAGCTCTAGTCAAATCAGCTTCAGTCAAATCAGCTTCAGTTATTTTAGCTTGTTTTAAATTAGCTTTAATCAAAATAGCTCTAGTCAAATCAGCTTCAGTTAAATTGGCTTTGCTTAAATCAGCACTGCTTAAATCAGCTCTGCTTAAATTTACTTTCGTCATTAGGGCTGATCTAAACTCTCCCTCTATAATTACAGAGTCAGTTAAAACACTCCGTACTAATGTAGAATTATTAAAAACCGCAGAATTTAATTCAGCACCATAGAAAGTGGAACTTGTTAAAACAGCATTATTAAAATTTGCATATAATAAATGACATCTATCAAACTTAGCACTTCTCGCTTTTGCATCAATAAAACATGCAGTTCTTAAATTAGAATCTGAAAAATCAACCTGAAATACATTAGCCTTAGTAAAATCAGCTCTATAAGCATCAATATTTTTAAAACTTGATTTTGGAAGCGATGCGTTTTTAAACACTGCTCTGTATAAAGCAGATCGATCAAAAACACACTCATCTAAATTAGCTCTAGTAAAATCAGATCTTATAAAACGACAATCAGTAAAATGTGAACTTACAAAAGAAGACCTAAGAAAATAAAATGGTTCAAAACAGATGCCCAGTCTGTCTTCATTTATTATTTCCATATCGAATATGCAACGGTAAAAATTACAACCAGCATAATTTCCACGTTCAAATTGTTCTCTATCATGGCCAAATGTACAATCATGAAAGTCAATTGTTTGACGTTCCGATTCCCGAATATTATCAAAAGAGATATTATTAAATAGGATTCCTTTTATTTGGTTGTCATCAAACAAAGATAAATCAATAGAACTAGCCCCTATAACTTCTTGTGTACTATTGTTTGAATTTGCTCTGATTTGTTGGACAAATTCATTATAATCTGTACGTTCTACACTAGATTCACGACCTAAATCAGCATATAACAATTCTGTTTCTTTCATAAAAAAAAATTTAAATATTGCAGGAATTATACGCCTCTTGTTTTATTTGTCAAGTTTTTAACAACAAAATAATTATAAGGGTAAATTTAAAGTTAGCGAAATACAAAAAAACCACCTAAATAATAGGTGGTTTTTTTGTGTAAAAGTGTAGCGCTGTTAAGCCTCTACTACCCTTCCTGTTTCTAGATCAAAAACCATGCCTTCTGGCAAAATAGTTGTTTCATCCACTAGCGCCGCGTTTAATTGTGCACATGTAATATTAGATCCTCTCAAATCAGCTCGTCTAAAATCAACATCTAAAACAATATTAGAATTAGAAAAGTTAACATTCAAGAGTCTCGTATTATTAAATTTCACACACTGTAAGTAACAATTTGAAAAATCAACGTTGTGAATAGTTAGATCAGAAAAATCAATATCAGATAGAGACAGGTTAGGACCAACCAACACACTCATACGTGATTTAACTTCTTGAATTAATACACTACGAGTTTTGGTGTATTTAACTCTTACAATTTTTTTAACATTTCGAGATACAACAGCTTTTACTAGTTGATATTTATTTGAAGGCAAAATAGTAGTATCATCTAACAATGCATAATGAAATTTAGTAAAACTTAAAGTAACACCAGATAAAATAGCACCTCTCAAATCAGCTCCATTAAAACGGGCTCCAATTAAATTAGATCTAGAGAAATTTGTTCTTTGTAAATTCAGATCAGAAAAATCAGCAGCAAAAAAGTCACAATTACCAACAACTACATCCGGACCTATCAACTGAGAACCTTTTACCACTGCAAAGTTTGGATTTGGTAAAATCGTATGCTTATCTACAACAACCCCTGCAATATTTGCGCCAATTAAAGAGGCCCCTAGTAAATTAGCATGATTTAACAAAACATTCTGCAAATCAGCTCCGTTAAATATACAACCTGTAAAATCACCAGCTTCTAAATTTGCATCTCGAAGCCTTGCCAATGAAAAATTACAACCACGAAAACTTGATCCAGGATCTTCAAAAGTAAGTGCGGTTAACCTAGAATTAGAAAGTACAGCATTAAAGAAATTTGTCCTTCTAAAATCACATAATGAAAATACACTATTCGACAAATCTCTATTAGACATATCTAAATTTTCAATAGAACAATTCACCAGTGCCTTATATTCATGGGTCAAATTGTTGACTTCTTGTTGAGTAACTTGATTTTTATCAGAAATTATACCTGAATTAGTAATTTCAACCAAAGAACTCCAAACACTCTCAAAAACAACTTCCTGATTAACATGTGATATTATCATAAAAAAAAATTAACAGTTTTAAACATAGTTTAAAATGAACTTTTTGTCAATATGATAACAAAAAAACCACCTAATTAATAGGTGGTATTTTTTTGTAAAAGTGTAGCGCTGTTAGGCCTCTACTACCCTTCCTGTTTCTGGATCAAAAACCATGCCTTCTGGTAGAATAGTTGTACTATCTGCTATAGCATCGGTAAAATTAAATTCATTCGCATCCCAAAATCGAAAAGAGGACATATTCGTACCTCTTAAATCTGCACCTGAAAAATTTAGAGAGCTCAAATCGTCAACATCTAAAAAAACAACCCCTCTTAAATCTGCACCTGAAAAATTAGTATTTATAAATTCATTACGATCAAATTTGACTTCCCTTAAGTCAGCATTACTGAAGTCAACATCAGAAAAACGAGATATTCTTAAATCCGCTCCAACACATACTGAATTAGAGAAGTTAACATCTGAAGTATTGGCAGCGTACAAATTAGCTCCACTCAAATCAGCTCCACTTAAATTAGCTCCAGCTAAGTTAACAGAAACTAAATTAGCACGTTGCATATTAACACCAGTCAAATCTACTTGACTCAAATCAACATAGAATAATTCATACTCTTCAAAGTCATCCTCAGGGGTTATAGATGAATTAATATTTAAATTCACATTCTCAAGATTACATGAAGTCAAATCAGCTCCTACAAATAATCGATTCAATTTTTCTTTGAGTTCAATTACTCTTTGATCATGATTATAACCCAAAAATCTAATTGGACAATTAATAACAAATACCCACTCTGTAAAAGATAAGTCTTGGCCTGCTGTATATTTTGTATAAATTTCATTAAAACGATTCAATCGAGATTTAACCTCAATATACTCTTTACCACTCTCTCCAAAATCACTTAACTTTGATTCTAAAATATCTGTTTTAGAAATTACTTCATCTAATCCTTGACCCTCTATACAACCACGCGTTTCATCAATTTGAATAGAACCATTCGTATTATTAGTTCTTATACACAAACGAGGATATCCATACTTCACCCATTCTTTGTTTGGATGCGTAGAAGGTACATCTGAAAAGTAAATATAAAATGATCCATAGTTCAAAAAAGTTTTAGCTGTAGACTCAGCTTTTATACACCACTCCAAAGCTGGGTAATTTTTTAAAATTTCAGAAACCTCAGAAGCTTGATCCTCAGAGTTATATTCAACCCACTTACCCTCTGTTTGCTCAAGAACTTCTAATAAACCATTAGAAGACATAAACTTTTCAGAATAAAAATATTGATACAAAGTTTTGAATGTTGGATATGTATCTTGCTTAAAGATATTATTCAAGGAATCATCTTGAAATTCATGATTAGGCAATTCAAT
>CBFHYO010000030.1:0-7366 GCA_965660075.1 Patescibacteria group bacterium | reverse complement strand
GAGTGACAGGTTGCAAACCATCTACATCTAAAGTAACTCTTAAATTTAGATTTCCAGAGTCAACAGATTCATCTGTGCCATCTCCATCAAGATCAAAAGTATAAAAACTTTCAAAATACTTTAATTTAAAGAAATCTATATCAGTTTTCTTTTTTAAATAAGCATTGAAAAGTTCAAATTCATTTGAATCTAAAACCACATCACCTTCTAATTTTCTTTGAACACACTCGCCCCCATAAACATCATAAAAATAGTTTATATATTCATCTAAATTGACAACTTCCATATTTGAATAAGATTTTATCTCAGTTATCTGGTCGGCACATGCCCGATAAATTTCATCTGCATACACCAAATCAAAATCCTCGGTAATTAAATTAGCATTGGCATTTCCAACAGTTAAACTAATTGGATTAGATTCAATCAGATCTTCTAATTCTTGCTCACTCATTGGGGTATCTGCTGTACTAAGATCCTCCAAAAGTTGATCTAAAATAGATCCAAGTGCCTCAGCATCTTCGTAATCAAAGCCGATCAACATTCCATTTGCATCTACAATTGGTTCGATAATTGGATTAGAAGTTAAATCTAATAACGAAAGTAAACTTTGCTCCCAGTCGACTTTAACAAAAACATTTTTACCAAGCACAAGATTTGTAAAATTAAGTTTTACAAATTCGCTCAAATCAGAGACAAATATTTTTGAATCAAATAACAACTCATCAACGCTAAATCCATAATCAGATTTAGAAACACATCTATGTTCAAGTTTAATCAAATCACCTTCTAGAGTTTCTGAAAATAAATTAAATCTTAGTTTTAGATTTTCAGTGGACAATTCAAGTTTATCCAAAGATAACAATCGCTTAGAATTAAACTCTTGGGTAAATTCTTCTTGATAGTCATTTGAGCTAAAATTAATTAGCACACCTTCAAAATCTGCAGAATTATACTCAAATAAATCCGTAAAACCGGAAGATTTTGGAACATCGGCAGCATCAGATCCAAACAAATCAATATTAAAATTAATATCAGAAATTTCTAAATACGGAGTAACATCCAAGCCAAAACCAATAGTATCAATAGACTCAACATCATCGAATAAAGATTCATAAAAATCTGTAAAATCTGCAGATAATCGAATCAAATCCTCTTGATTATAATAAATATTCGAGTCCAATTCACACTTGTCCGAGTAAGTAAAATAACCATCACTAACGAGAGTTAGAGATTCTGCAAATTTAACTTGTGGCAATTCTACCACTAAAGCTTGATCATCTTCTGCTAATTTTGTTTCTAACAAAAATTCTATATCGGACTGCTCCTCAAATAAGTCGACATTAATTAACATTGCGAGTGTTTTAACACCTTCTTCTAATAATTTATTAACCAATTCTTGTGGCAAAGTCGCCTCACGAGTATCATTGGTAAATCGATGAGTAAATAAAACTTCAGAATCTACTGCAAAATCTACAGCAAAATAATTTTCAGGATCAATTTGCAATCCAGAATCTAATTTTAATTTAATCGACTCTAGCTCTATGGTTCCATCAACATCAAAATCGACATTTGAATATCCATAGTTAGAAATCTTTAGCCCATTAATCAGTTCTAAATCAGAAGAATTATCGGCAAGCACAATACTAATATCAGATAAGAAAATAGCTACATTGATCATGTCTAAAGATTCTGATTTGTTTTCACCAGCTTCAAACACCACACTCAAATCTACAACCTGATTAGACTCAACAGAGTTTACATTCAATAAAATTTCAATTTGTTTAGATTCGTCTAGCGCATTTTGCATATCTTGATTTAATTCAACCACAAACAAACCTTCAGCACTCAAAGAGTCAGGAGCAGCCAAACTAAAGCTTTCACCATTTATTTTCAGTTCGATTGAATTTACAACAGATAAAAACTCCGCCTGAGTTTGAGACTTAACCTCAAATGTAATTTGATCAACCAAATCCTCAGAAACAACATCAAAAACACCCAAGCTCACATTTTCATTTTGATTGTTTCTTAAGTAAATTGATTTATCACCCAAGGATCTAAATAGACTAACTGCAACCCCCTCATCACCAAAGTTCTCAGTAAATTCTGAGTAATCAAAAGCAAACCAATAAAAACCTGGTTTATATAAACTATCTAAATATTTCTCTGGTTTAGATTCGTTATTAAATTTAAAAGCAGAACGAACATTTGGTACAAACTGAGTTGTATACAATTGAATCAACGCCCAACCATCAACCTCCTCTAAGGGTTCAAATAAAGTTTTATCATTATCAAAACAAAACTTATTAACAGAATTGGTAAACAAATATACCATTTGATTAGAAGCAATCGTATAGCTATCAAACTCCTCCACCCCAATTCGTGGAATACTTCCAAATAGATTAGAGCCAAGTTCTACATAGCTTTGAGTAACTTGATTAAATAACAGCATAGCATAGTATTCATTATCTGGACTGACCTTCGATAAAAACTCGCTCACACTTGCAGATTTATTAACTCCAAAAGCACTTACATACAAAGGAGATTTCATTAATTCCAAAGATTTAACATAACGTGCACTACAAACAGGTTTAATAAGACTCGAATGAAACCCATTAGTATTATTAATTTGAATCACCTGGGTACTACCAGCCAACTGACTCCCACCAATATTTGGCAAACTCGGTGGCATATCGGTGTTCACTCCCCCAGCCCCAAAATACAAGGCAACTGCAGCCACAATAGAGGCAACCATGCAAACCAGTAATGTTAAATTCTTTTTTTTCACAATATAAATTTTAATTTATTAAGAACGACCAGCTCCTGGTAACACGCCTGGAATAACTCCTGGTCCAGTACCCCCTCCAGGTAATCCAAAATCGGTACCCGAACCAAAACCTCCACCCGGAATTTCTACTTGAATAATAGTGTTGTTAACTGGATTCTCACAAGCAAAAGCCTCAGGCACACCCAACCAAAACTGAGAACGAGAAGCCACATTCCAAATCAAAGTTTCTGCAATACCACCACCATCAATATTTATATCATCGAGAAGTCCATTTCTATTTTCATCGCCACTACTATTAATAAATCCCAAAATACCTTCATAAGCACCAATTCTATCATTGAAAATTAAAGGATAGTTATCAAAATCATGAATTACATTATCATCATCCAAATCAGCTGGTGATGGATTAAGTGATTTACCATAACTTGAATCATGACTTAAATATGTAGCAGGTTCGCTTTGAATACATAAATTTGCATCTACTTTAACTGGTGGAATAGTACGTGCATCAAAGACTGGTTTGAGCTCTAAAGATGGGCTAGAACCATTTATAAAAAACAAGGACTTAGATTGTTTAGCAAAATATAAATAAGGTGAAGTTAAAAAGTTTTTAACAGCTAAAAATTGCTCCGTATTACTAATAGAATCTAAAAACCTCTCAAAATCAGACCGAGTCAAATCAATAGATCCTGCATCTAAAAGATTTTCATTAATGTCAAAATTAAAATCAGCAAAGTTATTATCGGATGGATTGATATCAAAAGGATTAACATCCAATTGATTACTGGAGGCCCCAGCAGAATTGTCCTCTGATTCAACTTGTGCTATACGATAGTAAGTGTCAAAATCCATGTTGTATAAAAAGTAGGTCCATATTTTAAGCAAAGAATTGTTAGAAACTGGATCCAGGCCTAAAGCTGATTGAATACCATTCTTAAAAGTATTAAAATCATAAATTGCACCAAACCAATCATGAACAAAAGCTTTTTGAAAAATATTAGAACGGAATCTTAAACCATCTAAAATAACTGGATACACACTTTTATTCCAATATACTAAATTGGATGGACCTAAACCACTTTGCCCAGGTTGTTGATTGTCACTAACCACAATCTCACCTCCCATACAATACCTATTAGTAACAGTATTTAAACCATTAACATAATCATAAGTGTAGTTTTCCACATTAAATAATTTCGTTACATTATCACGACCGAGCAAAGATGGTCTGGAAACTTCATAAAAGTTAAAATCAACCAAACCTCCGTTATTCGGATCTAATTCGTAGACATGATCATCAAAATAAACTTTTGTTAATTGCAATTTATCTGCAAATGCATAAGGAGGATATTTGATAGCCATACCATAATCTCCTAAATCAGAAACATTTCGAAGACCATTTCTAGCAGAAAAAATCACCTTAAAAGTATCAGCATTCTCTGGAACAAACTCAAAATCTAAATTTTTAATTTCTATAATATTATCATCACCTTCGTTAATAAGATAAAACTCAATATCAAACAAAGGTCCAAAACCGTTTTCAACATCAAATTCAAAACCAAGTCTGTCAAAACTAAAATCAAAATTTTCTTGATTCGCAACCTCTGGCACGGCAAGATTGATAACTGGCTCAGGCAAAATTTGATTCCATGGCAATTGGCAAGCTTGTACATTAAACCGCCCAACAGATATTTGCACACAGTTATTTATATCATTAAAATTAAATTCAGATAGATAATCAACGTTTCTGATAATAGAATTAGTAAAATCTATCTCAGGTATAGGGTTAACATTAACCAAAGAAAACCTCTTAATAGTTTCTCCATAATCATAAGATTCTGCACGTACCTCGTAGGTATTATTATTAAACACATTGTCATCAAAGTCAGTAACCTCACCAATTACTTTTGAAATATTTAAAATTTTAGGACTCTCTGGACAAAAGTTAGATGCTAATTCTTCAACTGTAGAATCAAATATATTACAATCCACATCAAATTGAGCATTTTCAACTGAAAAATTGTCACCATTAAACAAACTATCAAAGTCAACAATGTTTAGATTATCTCCAGAATCTAATTTAAATAACACATCCGTTTGGAGAGTGATTTTATCATCAACTCTACTCATTTGAGCTACATTCACAGAATTATCATTAAATAAAACATCACTATCCACAAAGTGCACATTTAAATAGTTAAAAATCTCACTATCTGGATTCAAAGACAATGTTTGATCTTCATTAGAATAATTAATAATTTCAAGATTAAAACGATTTGGCACAAATTCTCGAGAATTATCCCAGGTATTAGATTCTGAATTGACAGAACGAGAATAACAAGCCAAACCTGAATCTTCATTGAGTAGCAATTCTTGTCTATCAAATTTGATTTCCAAAGCAGGACACTGATTGTTAATTTCTGCAGAATCAATCAAATGAAAACTATCATTAGTAAAACCTAACTCAGATATATCTGTTGTATCAAATAATTCAAACTTATTATCTAAACTAAACTCATCTTCCTTATTAAAAGAGCCTAAAGCTAAAATACTAGACCCATCATCTAAAGTTATATTTTTAGGAGAATAATTAAAAGCATAAATCTCGTAATCACCTCGCAAATCACAGGCAACGTCTAATGGGCTAATAACATAATCATCTTGTAAACCTGGAAAATCAGAGTCATCTCCTATAGGATCATCAGAATCTCGATTTAACTTCCAATAAATAGCTCCCTCACATTCAAAATCTCGGCTTAATTCAAAAGACTGATCACCCAAAGTTATTTTAATTGTATAATCTAATTCATCATTCAAAAATGCAAACCCACTTTCAAACCTATCAATCGTAAAAACTTGAGGCACAGCCACCTCCGGAATCGGTACATATTTGACTCCATTACGAACAAAATTAAATTCAATCTGATTTTCATCATCAGATCCAATAATTTTTTGAGATTTACGTACAGGAGTACCATCATTCTTCAAAATCTGAATCTCTAAACTATTCCTTAAGTCTTGGCTCAAACCAGTCAAATTAACTCTAGCCATACCCTCATACCCTTCTTGATCATAAATATCTAAATCATCAATTGCCGAAAGCTTTTCTTTTAATTCATTATCATGAAAAGCATCACACTTAAGATCCCTACTATTTGGAGCGCTAATCCCAACACCCTCCGAACAAGGACTGAAATCAAACTCATTATTACCAAAATTAATGGTAGTAGAATCAACTCTAACATCAATACTATAAACTAAAGTCAGTCCTGCATCTTCATTTGCCCCCCCCTGCACACGTACAGTAATTTCAAGGGCATCATCAGCTTCAACTATTTTATTCAACGCACCCGAATCTTCTAATAAAGAAATACCATCTGTATCTAACACATCTAAAATCTCAACATTACGATTATCAGAATTGAGATCAGTGATTGTGATAACTTGATCTGTTGGATTTTCAACAGTTAAAGTAACTGTGTTCACTCTATTCTGATTAAAATTGTCTAGAGTACATTCTTGAGGCTCTACAAGAGTAACATTTGCCGCCACACGCGCACATTGATTGTCTATCCGAATTAGAGGCAATTTTCGAGTAATTTCGATAGCGGATTCATATTCATCTGAAAATTCTCTAAAAGTAACATTCGTATATAAATACCTTTCGCCAAAAGGAATAGTTCTCAAATCTAAATCGCTAAAATCATCTAAAGAATCAACAGTTGAATTATCTATAATCATCTGAATATTATCGTTATTATAAAACACCGAATTAAAACTTATAATCTCAGCACCTTTTCTTAAATCTATCAGACCTATCAACCTGGCATTAAGATTTAAATTAAAGTTCTCCAAACTAGGACAATCCAACCCCCTAGGCTCCTCTTCCGGAACAAGTCTTGGAAGACGTGGAATTACATCAGGAGTAAATTCTGCATATGCTGTTGGTACAGAAAACAAATTCACAATCCATTTAGTAATAGCTGCACCAGCACCTTCACCAGGAGCAACAACGTCACCATCGCCACATGCCACGTCGAATCGTATAATAGAATCCAAAGAAAGATTCAAATCATTAATGACAACATTCGTAATTTCCACAAAAGTAGTATCCGGATCAATTTGATCTGTTAATCTAACCTCTAATACCAATTCAACATCTTCGCCAGAATTTAGTATCACATTTGGATTGAAAGTAATTTCTAACTTATCAGAGTCTAAATCTGAAACATCAAAAGGACCTTCTTCCTTAACTGCAAAAAGATAATCCTGAATTTGCTGATCTACACCACCGTTAGAAACAGTAAGTACAGCTTTTTTGGTACCTAAATCAATATTATTAATCCCGGTGTTAGACAATTTCAATCTAATAAAGCTTGGGTGATTACAAGACAAAGTCGGATTATCTACAGGACTTTCATCTATTTGCAAAGACGCAACTTCTGCATCAACTGTATTCACATCACAACCCTCTACACGTACATCAAATACATCTGTCTCAAAATCTCCAAACTCCCATTTGAAAACATCGCTAAATCCAACTCCATTAGCATCAATGTATTGGTTCAAATTAAATGTAGC
>CBFHYO010000029.1:0-1829 GCA_965660075.1 Patescibacteria group bacterium | reverse complement strand
GACTGCAGCTAGTATTGTTGGTTTTGAGGCTTTTTTGAAATCTTTCTCGGAATTAACTGGTGGAGTTTTGGGAATAAGTGGAATTATGAGGCCAAGTTTTATGAAGTCTCTTTTTGCAATTATGGTTGCATCTGGAGTGTTGATGGTAGCTATGATGGTGATGGAGTATTTAATATTCAAAGCTCCGTTAGGACGTAAGATCCGAGGCATGAAAGAATCCGAAACTTTACTTGAGAGCTTGGGCATATCTAGTGCAAAAGTTGCGGTAGTGCTTATTTCTATGGCCACTGTACTAAGTGGATTTGCAGGGGGGCTGGAGATTCTAAGAATTCAATTTTTAGATCCAACATTTGGAGGATTTCCAAACTTAATCCTAGTTGCATCGATTGCGATTCTTGCACAGCAACCTTCTGTTCGCAGCTTGTTTTTAAGTACACTGTTTGTGGTTTTGTTACCAGAAATTTTAAGGTTTTTTAACTTCCATCCAAGTCAAATGGGTCACATGCGGATGCTTGTATATAGTGGAATGCTAGTTGTTTTGATTCGGAATCTGTCTGGTAAGTTCAAAACAAATTCAAGAATTGTTTAATGTTATTATTATGAAAAAAGATAAAGTTTTAAGTATAGAAAATTTACATGTTCAACTTGGACAAAGAATGATCAATGAGGATATTTCTTTAGATGTATACCAAGGAGAAATTGTTGGAATAATTGGGCCAAATGGATGTGGAAAAACTACATTTTTTAATGCAATTAGTGGTTTTGCACCAATCGATACTGGATCGGTGTTAATAAACGATGTGGAAGTGAATAATTTATCTCCAAACAAACGTGCAGAATTGGGACTAAACCGTAGTTTTCAAAATGTTGGTGTTTTTAAGCAATTAACGTTAGAAGAAAATCTAATGATGGCTATTGAAAATGCAGAAAAACTACCTTGGAACTGGATGCTTAAATCTGAATTGAGAAACTATGTAGATACAAAAATCAATGAAGCATTGGATGATGTGGGGCTGAAAGGTCATAAGAAATCCTTGGCTGGAGTTTTGTCTGGGGGTCAACTGAGACTACTCGAAATGCAAAAATTAAAACTTGCTGGTGGAGATTTATTACTAATTGATGAACCGACTGCAGGTGTGTCCCCTGTTTTAAGAAATGAACTGGCTAATCAAATAAAAGCTCTTTCTCAGAATCATGGTAGAACTATTGTAATTATTGAACATGATCTAAAGTTTTTATTCAGTTTAGTGGACAGGGTTATTGTATTGGTGGACGGTAAAAAGTATATCGAAGGTAGTCCAGCTGAGGTTCAAAATGATAAAAGACTAAAAGAAGTTTATTTTGGATAGTCTGCAAATTTATTTTTGCTTGACGCATTAAACAAATATGAAGCTTAACCTTTCCAAGTTAAGCTTTTTTTTGTTAATTTTATAGTAGTATATAACTTTAGATATGAAAAAATCGGCAAAAGATCGTTTGTTTTATGGTTTTGTATTCTTGGTATTTGTCGTTTTGAGCTTTGTGATTTTTAGACCTGCAGATTCGGATAATTTTAGAGGTACTGTTGCATTAGAATATAGTAACGAAATTGACAGTGAAAAATACCTAGAAACTTTAGAAAGTTTACTTTTGGTTATAGATGAAAATGTAAAGTGTGAACTTGGAGTTTGGCCAACTATCAAATGTGATTTTAGAATAGAAAGCGATACTTTTGCAGATTCTCAATCGGTCAATTCAAACTTACTTGAAAAACTAAACAATATAGCATTTGACGAAACTTACGCAAATTACATGTCTTTAAACGAATCTCTTAGCTGCTTTGATTTAAA
>CBFHYO010000028.1:0-28530 GCA_965660075.1 Patescibacteria group bacterium | reverse complement strand
GTTATGTTGGCCTTTCCATCTGGAGGTGCTAGTTTAATTGTACTAGGTGCAGTTGGTTCTTTGGGTGGTATGGTTGGTCATGAGGTTACAACCGCTGGTGTTGAACTTACAACAGATGTTGAAACTCGGACTATGCTTGGGGCTGCTTTGATGGGTAGCCGAATTTTTAATGCTGAAACTGGAGAGTATGAATCAGTGCAAGCTGGTCAATTGTTTGCTACTTATGGAGAACAGTTTGTGATGGGAACTTTGCAAACAGCTTCTTTGATGGGTATTGGTCGAGCTGTTGGTGGAATTCTGACTAAATTTGCTAATAATAACTCCTTAGCACCTGGGATGCGTGGTTTTTTGGCCCGTGGATTGCAAAAGATTCCAAGAATTGGTAGGACCGATGCGGAATTGCTTCAAGCAAATGGTGCCTCTGGATTTATGTCTAGATTTGTTCGTGAATTTGGTGAAGAGTTAACAGAGGAGGCAATAGAAACAGGGGCTTACCAAGTACATCCAGCTTTTGGAACATTAGCTTCGATTTTGGTTTGCACTCGAATTAATAATGTAAGTCAGACTATGGCCGGACATGCTGTGGTTTCGAGTGGAGTGAGTATTGATGGTAACACTATTCAATCAAGCTTTACTTATGATGCCAACTCACAAGAAACTATTTTATCAGATGTGAGGCGTAAATTTCCTGATATGAGTGCTTCAATTGATCAGGAGTCTGGTGTGGTTGCTGTTGAGCGTTCTCAAACTGTTAATGATCAAGAATTTGTAGTTAGAATGCAGTTTGAACCTTCTCCACTTCCATCGTTTGCAAGACAATTACAATCTGGAAATGTGAGTGGTCAGAATGCAAGTGCTGAACAAATATATGATATATCTTTAACTGCAGATGCAATTGTTTATGGATCTGAAGGTGGCGGAAATGTAATGTCATTAAAATCTTATATTGAGTCTCAAGGAGGACTTGTTATAGAAAATGAAGACGGTTCATCTAAAGTTAGATTTGGTAATTTGGAATACGATCTTGTTTCTCAATCTCAGTTCGAATCCCAAGTAGATTTAGAAGTGCAATCTGAATCAGGGTCACAAGCACAGTCAGAGGCCCAAGTACAGTCAGAAGCTCAGGCAGAGTCAGGGTCACAGGCTCAGTCTGATGCAGGCTTGAATGCTTTTCTTTTAGATACTGTCGATACTCCAGAAATACAATTGTTTGACTCAAACTTTAAAGTTACAGAATCTGATGCTGTAAATATACTTGATGTTGTTGATGAATCTCAAATGGGTGACTTTGTTACTGAAGTATTAAATAGTGCTTCTAATATTAATTTTGAAGGAAAGATTTTGTGTTTTGATTACCAAGGGGAGTCTTATCGAATTGGTTTAGAAACCTATTTAGTTGACTCAAAAGATGTGGTGCAGAGTCAGATAGTGAATTTTAGCAATCAAGAACTTACTCAGCTCTTCCATTCTCAATCTCTAATGCAATCATTTCCGACTGAATTATCGGTTATGGCTTTGTATATACAAAACAATAATCCAGTTTTAGCACACGAACTTACTAATTTACCTACTGTGCAATTGTTAAGAAGTGTTAGTGTTTCTGATCAAGATTATGCTTCAAATGTATTGGAATTAACAATTACAGAAAGAGGTACTAATGCATCTAAGAATATTGGTGGGCGACCGATATTTGCTTATAAACATCTTGGTGGAGGTGGTTTTGGTGCTGTTAACTTATCTTTATATTTTGATTCAAATACTTCTACTTGGACTAGAGCTGCACTAAAAACAGCTCAAAATCCTGGAGGTTTAATTGGAGATATTCGAGAGTGTGAACGCTTTTTTGACTCTAGTGATCAATCTGCTATTGATATGCAAAATCAATTACGCGCTATGAGGGGCTTAAATCAACCGATTCATATTGATGCACAGCAAGAATTTATTTTGATGGAAACTTTCGATGGAATGAGTGATTTAAATCCATATTTACAAGGTGTTTCTTATTCAGAGAGAGCTTCGGTTGCAGCTGAATATATGGATTCGATGGGTTCAGTTTTAGAAACTATGGAGCAAATGTGGTCGCTTGGCCTGTTTCATGGTGATCTTAAACCTGGTAACGCCATGGTTTATAGAGATTCTAACGGTGATAGGCAGACTTTAGTTATAGATATTGCCCCGCATGAGACTTTTTTACATAAGCCTTGGGTGGGGCCGCATACTGCATATTTTGCTATTTGGACAGATGCCGCTTCGTTAAATCCAGTTACAAGACAAGCTGCTCGATCTAGATACCATGCCGATCGGGACTATAATGCAATTAGAAGTAGTGCTTTTGATGGCTTTGCTCGAGGTTTTACACTAGATCAATCAGAAAGATATGCTCTTGGATTTGATTTGAGATCTTTGTCTTTAATGGTTGGTGAGCATATTGATTCCAATCCAGATTTGTATTCGCAAGAACAAATTGCGGAATGGAATTATATTTCGATTATGAGTGAAAACATGGAAGCTGCCCACTCTATTGAGTATTTTGTTAGATTTAGAAATTTTGTATCGAATGTGACTGGTAAAACTTCGCCTCCAATTTCTCGTGAAATTAGTAGAAGGTTGCCATCTGTTAGTTATGTAGATCCTGTTATGGCTAATGGTGTTGCGGTCCCACTTGTGAATCACCAAGCTAACCCTACGGTGGTAAATCCTGGTCTTAATGTGCCACAGACATATAGAGTACCGGTTCAACCTCCTACGGTGGTAAATCCTGGTCTGGTTGGTAAAACTAGGAGGGTAAATCCACCAGCAGCTGATCAAGCGCCAACTAGAAGAGTGAATCCACCAGCAGCTGATCAAGCGCCAACTAGGAAAGTCTCGCCGTCTCCAGATGATACTTTTATAGATCAAAATGGTGATCAAATCGCTCAAAATCCAGAAGCGGATGCTTCTTAATTGCTTTACTTTAAATAAAAAAATACAAGAAAATAATAAATATGTTAAAATGAAAAAAATTAATAATTCATCATTCATGGAGTCGATAAAATCAAAAGATCCATCGTATAAAACTTTTATTTCTTTTTTGAAAGAGTCTGTTAGTTCGTTTCATGATACTCCTACAAGTGATTTCGAAGCTATGGTTGGGCCAAAGAGGCATTTAGAAATTTATAAAAGCTATCTCTTAGAGGTTTGTAATCAGAATGTTGATGTAGTTTTAAATATTGAATCTTTAAATTTAGCTATTGATAATTATGTTAATAGACCTATAGATTTAAATTCTTCTGAAGATGGTTTTTTTATTTTAGTTCCAGTGAAAATTAATCCAGCTGATAAATCTTCGAATCCTCGTTTAACTATTTGTTTTGTTAATTACGAGGCTTCTCGGGTGATTTCTGGTGAAGCGCATGGGACTAGACTTATGAGAATGATCCCATCAGAATTTAAGCAGCATGCTTATGGTTTACATTTTACAAAATCAACTCAAGGAGAAGCTTTAAATTTGGCAGACAATCTTCTTATACAACTAAATTACTATAGAGATTTATTTGGTTTGCAGCCTTCAAGCTTTTAAAGTTTTCTAGAGAAAAGTCTAATTTTTTGTTAAAGTGTTAGTAATTTGGTTAACACTTTTTTTATGTTGAATATTACTGAGTTTTGTGAGGTTTGTCGCGACTCAGATGTGCAAGTTGTTGATTTGCGTCGTCTGGATGAACGGGAAAAAGAAGGGGTTTTGGAGTTTGCTATGCACGTGCCTTTGGAGCAATTTGTTGGTTTGAATTTAAAACAAACTTTTGGTGAAGAGTGTAGTGGTAAAAAAATCATTTTTCATTGTAAGGCTGGGGGGCGCGCTGCGCGCGCCGCAAAAATGCTGCGTGAAGCTGGAATTGAGAATGTAGATTATGTTCGTGGAGATTTTTTGGAAATTAAAAACAATCTTGGGTAATGAAATAGAATTCTTCTAAGGGTTGAAATTTACTTCTGTTTGGGTGCTGCTAGCACTTATAAAGAACTGTGAGATGCTTAGATTGTGAAATCTTGATTAAATAAACAAAATATAAGATTTTTGTTGTTTTATTTTCTCTTGACAAAATCGAGTTGGGGTTTTAGAATCTGATCATTAAAAAATAGGTTTTTAATGTAGCTTTTAAGCATTAGGGACCCTAACCTAATGTAAATGACTTCATTTAAAGATTTTAATTTGAATCCAAATTTGCTTCGTGCCATCGAAGCTAAGGGATTTGAACAACCTTCGGAAATACAAGAGAAGGCGATTCCTCTTATTTTAAATAACGATAATCACGTTGTTGGTAAAGCACAAACTGGTACTGGTAAGACAGCTGCTTTTGGTTTGCCAATTTTGGAAATGATTGATTCGTCTCGAAAACAAATTCAAGCTCTAGTTGTAGTACCTACACGTGAGTTGGCTATTCAAGTAACAGAAGAGTTAAACAGCTTTGCTCGCCACATGGGGATTCAAGTGTCTTCAGTTTATGGTGGACAAAGTTATTCAGTGCAAATAAAGCACTTTAGAAATGGTGACCAAGTAATTGTTGGTACTCCTGGTCGTTTGATTGACCATCTTAATAACGAAAAATTAGATTTATCTACTGTAGACTATGTAGTTTTAGACGAAGCTGATGAAATGCTAAATATGGGTTTTGTGGATGATGTAGATGCAATTTTATCACATGCTCCAGATAACAAACGTGTGTTTTTGTTCTCTGCAACAATGAAAAAGAAAATGGTCGCTCTTATCGATAAACACATGCCAAGTTACGATATGGTAGAGGTAGAGGCTAAATTTATTACTACTGATCTTACAAAACAACTTTATTTAGAGGTTAATGAATCTCAAAAATTCGAAGCACTTTGTCGTTTTATAGACTTAGAAGCTGATTTTTATGGTTTTGTATTCTGTCGTACAAAACGTGAAGTAGATGAGTTAAAAGAAAAATTAAACTTACGTGGATACTTTGCAGATTGTATTCATGGTGATATTTTGCAAAATAAACGTGAGCGTGTATTGCAAAGATTTAGATCTCGCGATATTAATATTTTGATTGCTACAGATGTGGCTGCGCGTGGAATCGATGTACAAAATGTTTCTCATGTGATTAATTACCATATTCCAGAGGATTCTGAGAGTTATGTTCATAGAATTGGTAGAACTGGACGTGCTGGTAACTCTGGTATTGCTATTAGTTTAGTTACACCTCGTGAATTTGGATTGTTACGTTCTATTATCAGACAAACAAAAATCAATTTAGAAAGAATGGAAACTCCAGGTATCGATGAGTTAAAACACATGTATGCCAACAAAATTGCTGTGGAGCTTGCCAATACAGAAGATAATTTGCATGTTTTTTACGAACAAATGGCTAATGAACTAATGTGCGACAATGATCCAATAGAATTAGTAGCAAACTTACTAAAAAAAGCTTATGCAGATTTAGATGATATTTTGCATAATTCTAAAAAAATGCAAAAAGTAGCTAAGTTCGATGTTAACTTTGTAGAATCTGATTCTCGTTCTGGTGGTCGAGGCAGATCACGAAGAGGAGGTTCTCGAGGAGGATATCGTGGTAATAGATCCGGCGGTGGTTCTCGAGGAGGATACCGAGGAGATAGATCTGGTGGTGGTTCTCGAGGAGGATACCGAGGTGATAGATCTGGCGGAAGAAGATCTAGAGATGAGAGATCATCTGGTGGCAGAGATAAACGTAGAAGAAGATAGTTTTACATCTCCATCTATTATAACCATTTTGTGAGAAAGAGTGTCAGAATAATTCATTTGAAGATGATTCTGATTCTCTTTTTTATATGACGTCGTTTTTTTATGTGATGTAAATAGATCAAGACTCTTTTGAAACATATCGGCCTTTTCTTTTCTAAAGTGCGTAATTGGAATACACAATTCTAAGCCAAGTTCTTTTGCTTTGTAAAATGCGTGTAATATTATGTGTTCTAAATCTTGCTCCCTTCCATAAAAATTATCAATAAAAATTGCATGATTGGTATCTGGGTCTTTTGGTTCTAGTATTTTAAAGCTAGCTCGAGAATAAATTTTATCATTTTGTTTAAACTGCACTAACTTTCTATCATTTAATAATGCAAATCCAAGTGTTTCTCTTTTGTGGACCCCATTGATATATGACAAGCAAGTTATTTCTGGTACTATTCCCATCGATAATATTTGATTAAAATCGTTAGTTTCTTCAGAAACTCCATGGGGTGTATGTAGGCTAGTGTTTTGAATGAATCTCTCTATTGTGTTGATTCTCAGGTGTAATGTAGAGTCTGATGCAATAATTTTTGATTCCAATTCCTTATCTAGTAATGATCCATATATTAAGTCTTCTACTTCGAAATGTAATTGTGACCGGTTTATTACTGCTTGCATATGGGATAACTTTAACAAAATGCTTTGTAATTTGTCTTTTTGTTTAGCATCTAATGCTTTTGGATCAATTGTTAAATTGTTTTGTTTGATTAATGCTCTTAATAAAACTTGTTCGAGTTTGTTTAAATAATCAACTGGGCTTTTTTCTTTTTCTAACACTTTAGCCACTTTTTCAAGTGTGTCTTTTTTATTTAAAAAATGAATATTAGTAATTGTTAATGCTCTTTGGCATATTTTACTAAATCGTGCCGCCCCTCGATTATTTACTTGTTGTTTTTCTACAAACTCATAAATTATTGGCTCAATTGTTGGTTGTAGTAATGCGTAAATTACATTTCGCATTCTGTCTTTGTAATCTAGTACTTTTTTCTGGCTAGATAAGTTTATGATTTTTTCTTTTATTGAGTCGCTAAAACTAGAATTGTTTAATAAAAACTCAATTGTTTTAAGAAACTCTTTCTTCGATTCTAAAATAAAATGTATATTTTTGATCAGGTTTTCTCTTAGTTTTACCCTTGTGTTTTGTTTTCCTTCAAGAATTTCTTTGATTAGTTTTCTGTTTATTGAGGCAATTTGAAATAAGATTTCCGGTTGGGTATTTGTTGTTTCTTCTTTGTTTGAATCTTTTTTTTCTGGAGATGTTTCGTGCAGATTTTCAATTAATCTTGAAGGAAGAGGATTAAGAAATTCAGTTCCTCCGTAGTGTAGATTTAAAAATAAATTTGTTGTTTTTTGATTTTGAAAAATTAGTTCATTATCAATAATCCATTTGTCTTTTAATTTTCCAAGCAAGGGGTTGTATTTTGTGATTGATCCTAAGTTTCTTTCGTGTTTTTGAAGATGTATTATTATTTTGGCTGCATAGGGTGATTCTATAACCATGTATTGTAAAAATTCAGCTAACTCTATTAATTGTAACTTGTTAATTTGTTCTAAATAAGCATCAAAGACACTTTCTGCTATTACATTTGGGTCGAGTAACATAGACCAGTTTGGTTTGAAAGTGTTTCGTAAATTGTGATTAGCATATAAAAACTGTTCTAAATCATATTCTTTAATGATTTCCATTGTATGCATAAGTGCTTCTAAACTGTCACTAGAGTTATAAAGGTTTAATTTAAAGGAAATTTCTTTTAGTAAATTTACAAATTTACTTATTTGCTCTGTAGTTGTATTTTGGTCTAAATCGAGAGTGTTTTGTGGATACTTTTCAAAAACCTCCGATATGTTTAAAGTATTATTTGGATCTTCGTGAATAATGACTTGCATATTTTGATCTAGCTGCGAGTGCTTTGATTCTTGAGTTTGCTCGATTTCTTTTAAATTCATATTTAGAAATTTGTATAAGGACAAACATACTAGTGTTTTTTATGTTTTTGTCAATCCTGTTTTGTTTATAATTTCTATTAAGGTACTGCTAGTGTTATCGCTTTGATTAGAGCTAAATTGCTGTGATACTTCTATATTATAATCTTGTGTACTTCTGAAGGTTGTTATATCTAATAGAAGATTGGATATTTTTGCAGTTGTTTGCGTTCTATTGGTATTGTGGGGTATTAATAATTGAAAATTGTCCCTGACTGATTTTTGCCAAGCCAGATCTAATATGTTTCGGAGTCCCTCAATATTTCCATACATGTTATCAATTAATATACCATGTTTGGAAAAGTCTGATTTGGATTGTAAAAGTCTTAAAATTGCACGTGCTGTAACTCTTGAATCTGTAATAGATTGAATTAGTAATCTGTCATTTAACAATGCCAAGGCTACTAGTTCCTCTCTTTGACTTCCGTTAATATAATTTAAGCAAGTTAATTCTGGATAATGACCACAGCGCATAATTTGATCTAAATCAAAAGTAGTCTGAGTTATTGTGTCTCGTGAGTGTACAATTGTTATTGGGTTTAAAAAACGTTTTATAGTTTCTCGATCAGTATTAACTGTTTGTGATGTTTTATATATTTTAATTGCCATTGGAATGTTTAGTACATGTCCAAGTACAATTGTTTTTAAGTGTTCTGTTGGTATTTCTTGGGTGAGGTAACTTATTGGTTCAATTATACTTACTGTGCTTTCTTCGTTGAATGCTGGGCTTTGAGAAATTCCTTCTAAATCTAGTGTTTGTAAGGCCTTTTGAATGATTTCATCTTGAAGAGACCTAATAATTTCGTTTGGTGATGTTAAGTCGATATCTTGATTTGCTGTCTCTAGTTGAGATGCGAGTAAGATTTGTTTGCATAATTTGGCAAATTTTTCGGCACCATAGTTGGTTGCTTTTTGGCTTTCTAAGAAGGCTTTAATTATTGTGATGTAAGTTTGAGAAGTTTGTATTAAGCTGAGTAATAATATTACGTTAAAAATTCTATAAGTGTGTTTTTTAAGCTTTGATTTGTTACAGTATTGAACAATCAGGTTCTTGTGCTCTGTAGTCAGTGAGGTGAATGATAGCTGAGACGTAATAATTGCTTGCCAAATTAATTGGTTTTTAAGAATTTTTTCATTAAAAGTGATTTTTATTATTTGTTTTAGATCATTAAATCCATTGGGTGTTTTATTAAATAAAATATGTAAAAAACCAGGAATTTGTTTGGTTATTTCTTGGACTAAAGTTTCTGTGTTTAATGAGTTTAAATTGTGTAAGTTACAAAAAGGTCTCTGATGTATATCAATTAAACTTGGTACATGTTGCATTAAAAAAAATAGATGATTTTGTAAATCGTTATTCATTATTTTTTTTCCAGTCATTAAAACATCAATGTAATATTTTAAATGAATAGAGGATTGTGTTGCATTTTGGTAGTCTATAAAAATACCATTTGCAGTGACTTGTTTTACTGGATTAAAGCTGAATTCGTAAGTTTGAGAATTTATTGATGACTGTAAATCTAAAATTAACAATCCTGTAAATAAACTGTTTACAATATAGCAATAATGCTTTTGAATTGTATCAAGTAGCCTGTGTTTTACTTGCAATGGAAGATTTACTAGAATTGTTTCAATTTGCTGAGTGTTTGATATGTTATTAAGTACGAAAAGATCTAAATTGTAAAAAAAATCTTTACCCGAAAATTTTATAAAACTTTGAATCCTTAGACTGTTTATTTGTTGGCTTGTTAGTAATTGTGAGTCTATTTTTAATGCTTTTACTTTTTGTAATAATGCATCTTGGATTGTGAAAAAATTTATAATTTGCCTTATATCCATGGACGCATTTAAAACAAATGGTACGCTTGTTGGATAAGTACTTAAAAGAACATCTAAACAAGAGTTTAAATCGTTTATTTGTTTGTTTATTTCGATGGTGTTTGAAACGAAATCTAATTTACTCACTTTGTGTATTTTTTATCATTATATTGTTCAAAATTAACTTTTGTCAAGTTGTTATTTTTATGGTTTTAGATAATAATTTATGTATGAAAATTATTTATTTATTATCGGTTTTACTTTTTATCTTATTATTTAGTTTTTTTGATAAACCTAAATATTCTATAGATGGTTTTGAGCAAAAATCTTTTGTAGATTTGCTTGGTTTTATGCGATCTGAAAGAGGTGAGTGGCCAACTTTTATGAATGTTACTCAGGTTAAGCCAACTCAATTAGAAAACGAAGTTAAAGTTACATATGTTAATCATGCTACTTTTTTGATTCAATTGGGTGCTGTTAATATTTTGATCGATCCCATCTGGTCTGAATATGCCTACCCGGTACAATTTACTGGTCCTAAACGAATTCATAAACCCGGAATTGCTTTGGGTGACTTGCCGCCAATTGATTACGTTTTGATTACTCACAATCACTATGATCACCTTGATTTAGGTACTTTAAGAAGTTTAGAAAAAGCCTTTCAGCCTCAGTTTTTAGTGGGTTTAGATGTGGATAAATATTTAGTAAAAAAAATACATAAAAATATAAAAATTCAAGCTTTAAATTGGGGGGATTCTTTTGTTTTGGATGGAGTTGAGTTTTTTTTCGAAAAGGCTTTTCATTGGTCAAAAAGATCTTTATTTGATTACAACGATACCTTGTGGGGGAGTTTTGTGATAAAGGGTTTTGGGAAAACTTTGTACCATGCTGGAGACACTGGTTATTCAGACCACTTTAAGGAGATTGGATCAAAATATAGTATTGATTTTGCAATGATTCCAGTTGGTGATTACGAGCCTAGGTGGTTTATGAAACAAAGTCATATGAATCCTTTGGAAGCTTTTCAATCCATGCAAGATTTAGGTGCTTTGAGCGCTGTAGGAATGCACTTTGGAACCTTTCAATTAGCTTCCAATTCCTATGAGCAAGTCTTTATTGATTTTGATAAAGCTTCTGCAAAATACCAATCTCTTAATTTTGTTTTACCAAGAGTAGCCCAAGAATTTTATGTTGAGTAAATTTTTTATTTTAGTTTTTGATTTAATTTATTTAAGTTTTTTTTCTTTTTTAGATCCAATAACCTGGCCTTTGTATTATCTTGGATTTTTGTATTTGGTTAAGGTGAACGCAATTTTGTTTGATTATTTAGATCAGATTGATTTAAATCTAAATTTGAAATCTTTGATTCCTTGGAGTTTTTTATATTTTTTAATTTCTTGGCCGCTTTTCACACTTGATGGTTTTATATTTTGGATTTGGTTTAATGTTTGGACGCTTTTTATGTTTTCTGTTGGGTATGGAGGTTACTTGATTTTGTTTAAACAAGTGAATCTTTCTAACACTGTTAGTTTTCTGTGGAAAGGTTTTAAATTACATTTAAATTTTAAAGAAATCTTTAAAGTTTTAATTTTTGCTAATGTATTTTTGTTTTTTAAATTGCAAATGATACATTTAATTCCAGTGTTTTTATTGAACTTATTTGTTTTAGGAGCGCTTTTTATTGTGTCCAGGTTTGTTAAAATTAGGTTTTTGTGATATAATATATTGATTTTAATTATTTAAATATGTCTAAAGAAAGGCTTTCAGACTCTCAAAGTTTAGATGAAAACATTGCTGAGTTTCATTCTGGTATAGAATCCGCTTCAATTAAAGTTACAGCTTTTTTAGATGAAATAACAGGTAATGAATTGCTTGAGTCTGTGTTTGCCCCAGGTTTAACACAAGTCCAAAGATATACTGCGATTTCAAACCTAGAAGGTTTCGATACAGAAAGGTTTCGTGAGTTAATCCGTTCTTACTTATTGATTGTTTTGGAATATAGAACTTACTTAAATTCTTTAAATGATGATTCGAATGCAATAGAGGTTGAGAAAAGATTTGTATCAGGTGCGTTAGATGCGCCTAGTTTTTTTGCTTCTTTCTTAACAAGCGATTTGGAAGTTCTAAGAGATTATTATTTGAGTTATAAGAGTTTAGAGGAGTCAGACGGTCTTAGTTTTGCTAGTTTACAATTATTGTCTGATGTGGTTGCCTTTGATCAATCTTTAAATCAGAGGTTTATAAGTGCTCGTAATATGCGTTTATTTACTAATGTAGATTCAATGCATGAAGAGCTAAATTCAAATTTGGAAAGCGTTTCTCTACGTTTAGGGTTTGAGTTGTATAATCAGTTACTTAAGTGTGGTTTTTTAACTCAAGCTGTTTCTTCGGGATTTAATTTTGAAACTTTTTTAGAATCTGATTTATATTCAGACTTTAGACTTTTAATTTTAGATTCAACATCTACTGATTTTTCTTTGGAATTTAATAGCATTGGTGATGTTATAATTAGTGGAGCTAGTGCTAGTTTTTTACAAGATTTTAGAGTTGATTTAAAAGTTGGTAATAAAAATTATGATTTTAATTTAAGAAAATATTTTCATCCTTTTTATCATCGTAACCTTACTGGTTTTGATTTGTTTAACTCAGTTGAAGATGCGGAATACTTATCTACCTTTGATGTATCTGGAGTTTCTTTAGAAAATATAGATGTTTTACCTTCTATTATTGAATCTTTAGATTCTTTAAAAGAGTCTTCAAATATGCGAGAGGATACTCGTAGTCTGCTTGTAGGTATTAAAAACTTTTGGATGGGTATTCAGCAATATAAGACAACAAGAGTTATGACTCCTGAAGTTTTTTTAAATATCATGCAAAATGCAGGTGAAATTTCGGAAGATAGTTGGAGTATTCTATTAGATAGTGGAAATAAATTGTCTGAACAACAGAGACTTCTTGTCGGAAACTTAAGAGATGCTGAAAGCTCTTTAAATCAACAAGTTCCTGAACTGCAATCTCAAATTGAAAATATGTCTTTTGTTGCTAGTGAATTTTTCAATTCGGATGTGATTAATAGAGATAATTTAGATGTTAGTTTTAAACGTTATTCAGGACAATTAAAAGAACTTCTTGATAATCATTTATAGTTTTTATCTGCAAACCATGTGCTTACAGGTACTGCTAAAATTAAACTTAAGGAACCTATTATAGAACGCACAATTTCTTCGGCTAAGGGTTCAAAGTTTAGTAGCCCTGCAAGTGATTGGGGATTTGCAGCAAACAATAGAAGTGTTGGCAGTACTGCACCTGCATAAATCAAAAAAATTGTATTGATGAGTGATGCGATATGGTCTTGGCCTATATGCATAGCTTGAGAAAATGTATTTTTAACTTTGTTGTTTTTAAGTTTTTTTACAATTGAGGTTTGTGTGATTGTAATATCATCTAGTATTCCAATTAGAGATATCATGATTCCTCCAAATAAAATTCCTTTGAAGTCTAGATTTGAAGTGTCTCCAAGCATTAAAAACCTAGCTTCTTCGCTTGAAAGTCCGGTTAGGCTTGTGATTTTTGAAAAAATAATTGTTAAAAATCCAGCAATAGCTAGAGTTACCAAGCTTGAAATCGCTGCTAGGTGTGCTTTTTTGTTGAATCCATGTGAAAGGTAGAAACTACATGGAACCAATGCTAGACAGCTTGCTAAACATATTAGAATTGGATTATATCCTTGTAGTATCAATGGAAGGGTGAAATTAAAAATAATTAATATCGAAAATATAATCGAAACTAGCGATCCAACAGCCTGTCCTTGAGTTATAAATAAACAAGCTAAAACAAAAATTAAAATGCTTAACTTAATACCTGGTAGTCTATAAATATCTGCAATTGCATATTGATTATCTTCAAGATCTTGTGTTTCTATTTGGGATCCAACGTTTATGGTGTCTAAAATGGGATCGGTAGAATCTACAATTATTTGCTGATTTGTATCTGTGGAAATTTGTACTGTTTGATTTGATGTTTTAATTTCTGTGATTGTTGAGTGCGGTAGGGAAATATTATAAATTAATACTGCAAATATTATTAAAATCAAACTGAGTAGCTTGGAAATACTTTTTGGAAAATGATCTGAATGAGCGTGCATAGACAATTTTTATTTTATGATATTTTATCAAATTTTTGATTTTTTACCATTTAATTCTAGCTTACTTGATTTTTCTGATTCAAAGGTTAGATTGTAGATAGTAAATTTTAAAATTAATTTAAGTGAGGGTAGCTATAATTGGTGGTGGGGCCGCAGGCATGATTGCAGCTTGGTCGATTACTCAAAATCATCCAAGTGCAAATGTGACTCTTTTTGAGAAAAATAATAACCTTGGTGCTAAGGTGATTATTTCTGGGGGTGGCAGGTGTAATCTAACCACAGGTATCGAGCATGTTTCTGATGTACTAAAAAATTATCCAAGAGGTGCCAAGTTTCTAAAGCATGCTATTTATTCTATGCCTCCAAAAGATGTGAGAATGTTTTTTGAGAATTTGGGGGTTCCAACTAAATGTGAAAATGATAATAGAGTGTTTCCAGTTTCTAATAATGGTCACGATGTTGTAGATGCCTTTGTTGATTATTTTAACTCAACAAATGTAAATGTCTCTTTGGGTACTCAAATTGATAATGTTGAGTATAAAAATGGACAATTTCTTTTGAGTAAAAAAAGTGTTCAGCTAGGGTCGTTTGATAAGTTGATTATTACTACAGGTGGACAAGCTTATAGGCATACTGGTTCTACTGGTGATGGATATAGTTTTGCTGAGTCACTAGGTCATAGTGTTACAAAGCTTGGTCCCAGTTTGAATTCCTTTGTTTTAAATGAAAAATTTTTGACTGAAATTTCTGGTTTGAGTTTGAAAAATGTAACTTTAAAAGCTCGTTGTATTGATTCTAAACGCCATGAGTTATCTGGCCCAATTTTATTTACACATAAGGGACTTACAGGTCCTGTGGTTTTTGCATTAAGTGCTTTTTTGGCATTTTCTGAGATTAGTGTAGATAACCCTTTACGTTTTCATATAGACTTGATTGCTGAATTGTCTATTCATGATTTAAATAAATCTTGGCAAGGTTTTTTGAAAACAAGTCCTAAAAAACACTTCAAGCATTTCTTATATTTGTACCTGCCTAAATCTTTAATTGATCTATTAGATTCAGAGTTTAATTTTAAAATTAATTTACCTTGTGATTCACTTGATAATAAAACTGTACTAAAAGTTCTTGAAAAGTTAAAAAACTTTGAATTGTCAATTGTTGGTCGAGGAAAAGGGGATGAATTTGTAACTGCTGGTGGAATAAATCGATCTGAAATTGATGCTAAAACTATGCAATCTAAAATTGTTCCAGGGTTGTATTTTGCTGGAGAGATAATGGATGTTGATGGAGTTACTGGTGGTTTTAATTTGCAAGCTTCTTGGGCTTGTGGCAACTTGGCCGGAAGGTTGTTGTAATTGGTTTGATAGTTGACATATTGTATTTTTGGCTTAATATATCTTCAATATAAATTTTAGAAGTGGAAAAAGAGATATTAATTCAGCGTGGACTAGAACATAAGTTTGAAAATACCTTACGAGGTTCTTGGCATGTTAAAAATTTAATTTCACATGTTAATCGTGATGTTATTAAGCAAATTGATAGTGCAAACATAAAAACTGATGCTGATTTTGTAGAGTTTATTAATAAACATCTTTTAAGTGCTACTAGTAAAGTTGTATTTGCGGTGTATCTTGGAAAGTTGTCTTGCATGTATCCTCAGATTGCAGCACGTGTTGATTTTGATCAGTTTGATATTGATTTTACTTTTGATTCAAGGGTTTTAACTTTTCTTACAATTGTTAAGTATTCGTCTTTTATTTTGGTTTCTCTTGCGCCAAAAGATATTCAATTGCCTTTATTTGTTGTGAGTATTTTGTTTATGTTAAATGGAATCTCTCAATTTGGTAGTAGTTTAGATTTAGATTCTGCTTATTCTAATACTCAGTTATTGGATCGTGAGTTAGATTTGCAGCCTGATAAATTGAGGTTGATTAAATATAAAATTAATAAATTTTTGGGTAAGGATGTTCTAAGTATGTCTGAATTACAATTGATCGATTGTTTGTATAATCCAAAGATTTTTTTAGATTACGAATTTTTATTTCGTAATCCATTTTTTAAATATCATATTTTTGGAAAAGATTTAGAGCAAGATGGCTTGTGCGAGCTTGATAAATTTTTAATTTTGTTTAAGAACTTATCTCATCACAGGGGAGACTCAAGCAAAATTACTGCTCAATTAAAGTATTTAATAGATTATTATATTAAGAATGATTCTGAAATTTTTGAGTCTGCTAAACTTGATACTTTAAGACTATTTGCGGAACTTGATTTTGATTCTTTTTATTTGGTTCTACCATTTTTATCTGCTGATAAAATTGCTAATTTATTCAAAGATGAACAAATGCTAGAGCTTTATAAGTCTAATTATTTGTTTTTAGATATAGAGCTAGATGATTTTTCTTTAGATGTACCGTCACAATCTTTAACTTTTTCACAAAGATTTACTTATTGTCATTTTGTCTTAAAAAAATCTTTTCCAGATGTTGATTTTATAGATATTTTATTTTCTAAGGGTTTTGATTTTAGTTCTTTACCAGACACGCAATTGATTCAGTTTAGAAATTATTTAAAAACTAAATTTTATAATTGTTTTTCTGATAATGCTCAGGCTTTTTCTTTAGAATTTGCTAAGTTTTTATATCAGCAAGCAGATATAATAGAAACAACTGGAAGTTTTATTGATTCAAGATCTTTTGTTTTCGAATATGAAGATAAGGCTAACTTTGATGTGCTATCTTCTTTTTATGGTTCAGTATTGCAAAAAATTGATTTTGCTTTCAAAAGAAGAGAAAGCGATGAGCAATTTTTAGAGAATCTTAAATTTTTTATAGAAAAAAATAATAAGTTTTTAGCTTTTAAAAATTTAGATGATATTTTTAGTCAACAAGTTTTAGAGTTTTTAAATCAAAATGAATTTTGGTTAATGTTTGATGATGAATTTTTTATTAAAAATTCTAAGTTTTTTTTCGGATCTAATTTTTTTGTATCAATTCACTGTGCAGTTTTAAATAAGCAGTTTGCGTTTGATGCTGCATTCGATTTCGATAAGTCTAAATCTTTAAGTTATGGATTTTTATACACTAATGATTTAACTGTTTTTGAACGGGGAAGTGAGGAATATAAAAATGCATTGCGAGAGTTGATTTGTGCTGCCGAAATTTTTGATGATATTACTTTGCTAGTTTTTGATTTTACTGCGAATGAGTTTTTAGATGTTTTAGATGATCCTAAGACTTGTGTTAAATTTATTCAATTGTTGCTTGCTACATCTATTTCAAATAATTCTAGAATAAATCTTTCTTTATTAGTTCGTAAATTTGTATCTGTAATTGGTGAGGATTGTTATTACGATTTATTAAACCAGTCTGTATTTAAGGCACAAAATGCATTACTACCTTTTTCTGTTTATGCGCCATTGGATTTGCTAAATCGTGATGAAGTTTATGCTTTAATTAATCATGATCAATTGGCGTTTGTTAATTCAGTTGATTCGTTTAATTTTGCTTGGGACTTAGATGTTAAAGATAAATTAGAATTTTTAACTGTCTTGTTGTCTCATAGAAAAGATGGGTTATCAAAGTTTGATTTAGATCTTAAATTTGATGATTTTGTTAGTTTTGCAATTGAGAATAAGTCTACTCATTCTACCAATCGTTTAGCTGCCTTGTTTGAATATCTTTATGAAAATGCTTATTTACGTTGTTTTTCTGTGGAAAAATATTGGGATTTATTTTTAGATAAAAGGTTTCAGGTTGCAAATGGGCATCTTTTCATAAATAAGGGTTATAAGTTTTTTTATAATTTGGAATTAAGTTCCTATCCTCGTAAGCAAGAATTATTAGAGGCTGTAATCAAATTTAAAATTCCAATTGATGTTGATGGTTTTTATTATTTAGCTCTTATGTTTTTTGACAATTCTTCAGACTTGGATCAATTGCCTAATTTGTTTAGAACTGCTTCGGAGCAAGAAATTAACAATATTTTTAGAGCATGGGGTAGTTTTCTTTTAATTGAGTATTTTCATTGTTTAAGTGAGGAGAATAAATTATATGTTCAAAATTTAATTAGTTTTTCGGATATAGATAGTAGTGTAATACGAATTCATGGTGGTGCCCTATTAAATAGTCTTAATTTTTGGACTAATTTGTCGTTTTTTGATTTTGATATTCAGAAAGAATTTTTATTTGCATGTTTTTCAAAGCAGTTAGTTGGGTTTAATTTTGAACATAGTTGCTTTGTTGACTTTTATTTAAGGTACATTGAGCAATATTTAACAACACCATCACTTGTTGATTCTTCTATAGATTCGTTTTTACCTAAAATGGAAATAAATATATCTAATACTGAATTACCTTTAGATTATGATTTGAATTTATTTAAAGATTTTTTACAAAAGCACTCGATTATTGATTTGATAGAGAGAAACTCATATTTGTGTGAATTTATCTTAGATGCTTTAAGTAATTCGACTATAGATTCTGACTTTGCATTATCGATTTTAAATGTGACTTTCGAGTTTTTTGCTAGGCGAGCAACTAAATATGAGAATTTATTGGTGACTTTTATCCAGAATTTCGATGAAAATTACTTTTTAGATAAATTATTTCAACTAGACAAGCTTAAAATAAAAACAGCAAATGAATGTTTAAAGATATTTGCAAAGATTAAATATTCACAAAATTTAAAGGTTTTGGATGACTATCATTCTTTTGTAATTGAAAATTTTGCTCCAGAATACTCATTAACTTACTTGTTGTTGAGTTCTCGAAGAGTTGTCTTGAAAAATATAAACTTTATTTTAGAAAATTTTCATCATTTAAAAAACCCTAGGTCGCTTAAATTTTTATTTGATTTTGAATTTAATCAAGTAGACTCCAAGCATTATTTCTTGTTATACGATTTGTTTGTAAGCAAAACTATTAGGAGGTCTTTAACTTTTGATTTTATCAATTTTATACTTGATAAAACACCTGATTCCAATTTGCAAAGTGTCTTTGTAAATTTATCTCTTTTAAATCAAGGTGATGCCTCTATATTTTTGGAGTATATTTTGCGTTCAGGTCATTATGAGTTCTTACAAATGTTAGCTGGTGCTATTTTTACCGGTCGTGGTTTAACTAGAATTCTTGGATTGCACCCTACAGTAGATATGGTTTATAACAAAATTGGTGAATTAGATATTATTTTGATTCAATTGATTCTTTACTTTGAAAATAAAATAGAAAAAAATGATTTGTTTTCGGAGTATTTAGATGAGGTTTCGAGTATGGAACAATTATTATTAGAAGTTGATGCTGTAAGTCGATCCGTTTTAAATCCTAAAGTTCAACCTGAATTAAATTCTAAAATATCGAAATATTTATTTGCAGTTATTAATGGTTATTTTAGATCTGGTTATTCGCGAAGGTTGAATTTTGAAGAGTTCTTTGAATCTGTATATTCAACTCCTACTGAAAATTTAGAAACTAATGAACATATGCAAGATTTAGTTTTTACAACTGATTACTATTCTCAAGTTTCTGAATTTGTTTTACCGGAGCCAACAAAAGATTATTTTGAGTGGATGCAGGGATTAAATTTAGATCCAGGTAATGTGGATTTGAGTATTGATGATAACACTTTGGAGATGTTTGAGAATTATTTTAATTTAATCAAAATTCCAGAGGATTATAGTTTTAAAAGACTTGTAAGTGGAGCGGTGAGTATGCAGCAAATCGAAAGAACTATTTTTGCTTCTGATCGATCTGATTTAATCACTCAGGTGTTAGAATTAAATGGTGTGGATTTAGATGTTGAAAATTTGACTAAAAAACAAGTTAAAAATCTTACTGATTTTGAATCTCAAATTTACGAGTTTGTCTCAAATTATGGTGCGTTGGTTGTATCTTTATTTACTTTGCTTCTGTATTATTCTCGTAATTCTAAAACCTTACAAGCTTCTTACAAAAATGAATTGCCAGTTGATATTTTTGAAAACTTTTCGCTGGAGTATTTAGAAAGTTTAAATTTTGTTGAATTAAAAAAACTGGTGTCTGAAAATCATTTAGATAGAAGATTAATTGGTTTTGTTTCAGATTATAAAAGGTTGTCTAGTCCAAATGTTTTAGATTATCCAGAACTTATTCGCGAAGAGCTAATAAGCGTTTTGTTTGGCTTTTTACCAGATCGTTTTAGATTGCAAGTTAAATATTTTAATGTCAATTCTGACTTTGTAAGATGGAATGGGTTTACAGATTTGTTTAATGAAATCCAAGCTGATTTTTTGTCTAAATTAACTACTGATTCTAAACGAAGAAGTGTTCTTAAAAAGTCTATTGGACTTTCTGCACTGGGTGATATTCAACCTCCGGTTAGAGATGGAAAGGAGTCTCGAATTCTGTTGGCTCACAATGTGCGTAATTTATATTTAGAGCTCTCCGGGTTTAATGTAGATGCATGTTGGGCTGATAAATATACTCAGGGTATTGCCAATGTTGTGAGTAATGTTTCTTTTTATAAATTTTCTGAAGTTGATACTACCTCGGGTTTTGTCATTCAAAGAGGGGGGACTCTTATTTTGGAAGGAAAGACTGATACAGGTAAAGATGTCTGGTTGGTTCGTGGATTAAACCCTAGAAACGATATGTATCCTGCTTTTTGTGGGGAGTCTTTGGTCAATAATTTTTTACTGGCCTTGGAGCAGAAAGCTTGTGAGGCTGGGGCTATAGTTTGTGTTATTCTAGATGCTGCTCATGCATCTAGTACTAATCGTACTTGGGTGCGTGAGGCTTATGATAAATTGGATCTTCAAAAAATCACTCCCCTCAATTCAGAAGACTTTGTGTTTAATGGATATTATAATACTCCAAATGCAATGTATTGGGTGGCAAGTAATCCGTTAATAACTTCTTTAGAAGGTTAATTTTTATGGTTTTAAATTACTAAAAAGGTTTCTTGTTTTTTAGTTGTTTATATAAAGTATGTAATTGTTTTAATTTTATTACAAACTTATTACTTTAAGTTGAAACAAGGTTTTTTTAACGTTTTTTCATTTCTGTAAGTCTTTTTTTTTGATTGTTGTTAAAAATAAATTGTCATCAAAACTTGACAAAATTTAATTCCTAGTCTAATATCCCTTTAAATAATTTAAAACTTATGAAGTTTGTTACTAATTTAGAAAAAAATATTTATCATGATAAAAGCATGGGTTCTGTGCGTGGTCTTTTTATGAAAAGTCCTGAGCGAATAAATCAGGATTCATGTGCAACTTATTTTACCGATAAAGGTTTTCGAGTTTGTGTTTTGGCTGATGGAATGGGGGGGCATGAATCTGGTGATAAGTGGTCTGCAAATTTGGTTGCATATTTATTTAGTAAAAGAAATGAAATTTCTGATGTTCTGAATACTCTGCCAAGAAGGACAGGTGTCTGGAATCGCTACTTTGAACATATGATTGGTGAATTTGTGTTAACAATGAAGTCGCACTATCCAGAATGTGATGGTGGCACTACTTTAACTTATTGTCATGAGGTTGATCCTAATGTTTTTGTTTCAATTTCAGTTGGTGATTCTCCGTCTTTTGTAGTTTCTCAAGATTTTGCAATTCAACAGTTTAAATTAGATGATTTTGGGCCTGATGATTTTTCTGGTCGTATTACTAATTGTGTTGGTGTTTTTGACGAATTCAAACTAACTCAAGACTCAAAGTTGATAGTGTTATCTCCAGACTCTCAGTATATTACACTTACTGATGGTTTTAGTGATAATCTTTCTGCAGAAGCTGTGGCATACTGTTCTAATGATTTCGAGTTTTTACCTGTGTTATTAAACGATATGCAATTAGATCTTGAATCTGATTTCCCAATAATTCCTTTACATTTACGTACAGGTTATACAAATTTCTATGGTCGTATGAAACCGGATGATATTGCATTGGCTTTTGTTAAATTTAGAACAGTGTTTAAATATGCACATGGTTATTACCAAGATAATATTGCTCCATGTGTTGATTCTGGACCATTTATGATTCAAGAATCTGTAGATAATATTTCTACGGTGACTTTAGATTCTAAATCGGTTGATTCTTCTGCTGTCACTGTAGAATGCTCAGCTAATGATTTTGAAGATTTTTCTGTTACCGATTTGTCAGAATTACCAAGGATTACTAAACTCGAATTAGCGCCTGTTATTTCCACAAAAAGTAATATTGTAGGTCTAGAAGACCATTATGTTTGTTTTGATGCAAGTTATGCTTATCGTATTTTCGATCTTTTTGATTTAGATGTTTTGGATATTGATTATAATCAAAATTATTATCTGAAAAAATCGGAAATTCAATCTGTTCGTCATTTGTTTAAATCAATTAGTTTAGATGAATATTGTCAGTTGTTTAAATATAATAAAGATCAATTATTTTTAGATGATTTACCTCTAGGAATTTTTGCTGACAATCAAGTTTTAATAGATAAGCACGATTATTTTAATGCTCAAGATTCAAAAGATATCAGGATCCAACGTGATTTTGAGAGGGTAGCGAATAAATTACTGTTGATGCTATTTTTATCAATGGGATCTTATCTAATGTATCAAAAGTTCATTGGTAATTTGTAAAATCTTACCTCGGGATAAGTCCCGAGGTTTTTTATTTTATGATAATTTATTCAATCTATAATAGAGCTTGAGGTGTCTGGTTTTGATCAAAATTAAATTTAGTGAAATAAATTAAGCGTTTCTCGCAGATCACAAAATGAGTGCTTGATGCTATCTGGCAACTGATTGTGCATGTGGCTGTTGTGCCCGTTATCGATAAAAACTCCAATTATTTTTAGCTCTGGCATTTGTAGTCTAAAGTTTTGTATAGCAATAAGCCCGCTCAGGGAGTCTTCTAAAATTATTATAGTTTCTATTTGTGGTGTGTGTAGGCTGTTATATGCAGCTTGAAAAACGTTTGGTTCTGGTTTCCATTTGTTGATTTGAAAAGCTGAAAAAATATTTTCTGAATTGAAATAATCTATATGACCACTGGCTGTAAGATTGTCATTAATAGCGTGCAATGGGGCATTGGAGCCGATTGCTTTTTGGATTTTATGGGCATGTAGGGTTTGAATAAGCTCCAAGCTGCCAGGAGTACTTTTGATTCCATTGTTTAAAAGCGACTGTGTGTATCGGTGGTCTATCTCTGAAATTGCTTGAGTAATATTTAGTTGAGGTTTTGCTTTAGACTTGAGAAGCTGGTTTGCATGAGTGAGGACTACTTCGAAGCTTTTACCCGAAAATTCATGCATGTATTCTGTGGGGCTGATTAAAATTCCGTGCTCTGCAAGAAACTGACTGATTATTTGTGCATATTGGATTTCGGTATGAACGAGTGTACCATCGACATCGAATATAAACGCAGTTTTTTCAATATTCATTTTTAATGGGTTATTTTTTTCAAGTTTGTTTGTTTTAATGGCTTATTTTTTTTGCTTGGTATATAAAAATCCAAGCTTATGCTTGGATTTTATTGTTTGGTTTTTAATCTGTGGTTTACAGCAGCTCTGAGAAACTCCATGTTTACTCTGCCATCTTGTTTGTATAATTGTCTTTTTAGACATTCTCGCTCTCGAGGATCGAGTGTTTGTGGTTCTGTGTTTGGATTTGGTGTTTGAATTTGGCTTGGTTGTTGTGTTTCTTCTGGTTCTGTGGTTTCGAGTTCGTATCCTAGGTCTGGCTCTGTGGTTTCGAGTTCGTATCCTAGATCTGGTTCTTGGTCTTGTATTTCCAAATTTGGATTTTGACTATCTGGTAGTTCTTCAAATGTTATGGATTCTACCGTTAGGTAATCCTGACAACCCTTGTATATTGCGGAGCCAATTGCGACACCTGCTAATAAAGATAGGGCCTTGCGTCTTGTTATTAATTGTTGATTTGCAAGCTTGGTAGAATTTTTTTCTGGGCTTGCTAAATTGTCCTCCGGTTTATTGGAAGGTCTTTCGATGTGATGTTTCATAGTAAGTGGGTTACTACACAATTAGTATGCACGGATTGATTTAGCTTGGCAAGATTTTTTATAAATTGTCTTTGGATTACGTGCTACTTAATTTTTAGATGATTTATATTAAGGTATGAATGTTTTTTTCTTGTTCATATTGAAAATTTGCCCCGGAATAGAGTCCAGGGCTTTTTTTATTCTGTAATGTCTTCAAGCATTGTTACATCGACTAATTTGATTAGATCGGCGGATTTGATTTGGATAGAATCGGTACGGGTGCCAATATTAAATGCGAGTTCGGGGAAGTCGAGGAGTTTTTTGTCGTAGAAGGTTTGCTCTATTTCCATTAGGTTGCCGAATGGTGGGACTGCTCCTTTTTCTAGATCGAATAGTTCTTTGAGTTCATCTGGGCTTATGAATCTAAATTTTGAGAGTTTGGAGGCATCACGGAATTTTTTGGAGTCGAGTTTAAGTGTTGCTGGAATTACTATTTGGTAATATTTTTTCTTGGCTTTTATCATCAGTGCTTTAGCTCCGATTTTTGGGTCGGTGCCACGTATTTTTGCAACCTCTTCCGAAGTTTCGGCAGGTTCATGGTGCATGTATTTGTGTGGGGTTTGTGTTTCTTCTAAAATTTTTAGAATTTGATCTTTGATAGTCATTTAATTTAGTTTTAGTGATTTATATTTGTTGCGAGGCAACTCTTTTTGGGTCGGATGGAAAGAGGGTAGTTTGGCGAATGTTTTCTTGGTTGCAGATTAGCATTGTGAATCTTTCGAGTCCAAGTCCAAATCCGCCATGAGGTGGCATTCCGAATTTGAAAATAGATAGATATTCGCTAAAGTCTTTTGGATCCATGCCTGCAGCCATTATCGACATGCGAAGTTGGTCATAGTCGTCCATGCGGCGCCCGCCTGACGATATTTCCATTTCTTTGCAAAGTAAATCAACGTTGTGGATTGTGCCTTGATCGTCTCGATAAGCATAGAAAGCTCCTTTGGGAATGTGCGTTATAAAAATAAAGTCTGATTGATAAGTGTCTCGAGCGTATTGGCACAGGAGTTTTTCGGCTTCTGTACTTAGGTCATCCCACTCAAGGGTGTCTAGGTTGAATTTTTCTGTGAGTACTGAGCAAACTTGTTTGAAAGTGTAGATTGGGAACTGGGTTTGTGGGACCATGAGTTCTGGTGCTTGGAGCGTTTGCATTTCTGCTTGGCAGTCTGAGTAGACTTTTTTTAGCATGTGCCTGACTGCTGCTTCTTCATGCTTAAGAATAGTTTCGAGGCCTTGGATGTATCCAAATTCAAATTCGAGTTGTGATCCTTCTGTTAGATGTCTTCGAGTAAATGATAGTTCGGCTCGGAAGCATTTTGATAGTCCAAACACTCTATCGAACACACCAACCATAATTTGCTTGTATAGCTGTGCTGATTGGGCGAGGGTTGCTTGTTTTTCGAAATAATTGACATGGAATATTTCGGCTCCGCCTTCGGAACTGCTGGCAAGCATGAGGGGGGTAAATATTTCTGTGCAACCAAGTTCGGTCATAAATTCTCTGTATGCTTCGAGTATTTTGGCTTGGATTTTAAAAATGGCTTGATTATGTTTGTGTCTGAGTCCTATGGCGCGGTGTTTGAGTTGGGTGTCTAAGTTCTCTTTGATTTGCTTGGATTCAAGTTCTAGCTCTGGAACCTCTTCGACTGCTGTGATTGTCTCAAGTCTTTCGGCATGAATTTCGGTCTGATTCTGTGGACTGGTGTGAACTTGGCCGCTAAGACTAATTATGGATTGTGGATGTAGGTCTTGGAGTTTAGTTAGGAGTTCTGGTTTTTCGACAACCACTTGTATTGATCCTGTAAAGTCAGATAGTTCCAAAAAGCAAATTTTGCCGAGGTCTCTTTTTTTGAGAATACGTCCTTGGGTTTGGATCAAGCCCTGTTGGCTTTGGATTTCTTTGATTAATTGCATGAGAATAAAAGTTAAATAAAATTAAAAAACTCACCCTGGGTTCAAGGTGAGTTGGAATTTTTAGTTTTGTAACACGCAAACAAACTAACTCACCATGAGTGAATTTAAATTATTATTGTTGTTATTATTTTGTTTGTGCAAAGTTGGCATTTGGCCTGTGTTAACTACTTTTATCTTATCATACATCTTGATACTGTCAAATTTTACTATTTTTGTTTGGTTTTTGGTCTTAGGCTTTCTCTACGTTTGCGAACCATTTCCATTAATTTTGGGCTTGGGTATGGAGCGCTGGTTTGTGGTGTTTTTTCAAAAATGCTTTGATGTACTTTGCGTCTGATTTCTGCAGGAGTGTTTGGTTGTTTATTTAATATTGATTCAATTGTGACTGCTGTTTGTTCTGTGGAATCTGAATCTGTTGATTCTTCAATCTGTTGTGGTATATGTGTTTGTTGTTGCTCTGATTCTGCAATTGATAAATCTCTTGAAAATGGATCAAGGTAAACTGTTGCTGGTTGACTCATTAATTCTGAGTAATCGGTTGTTTTAGAGTCGTTATCTGTAATTGTTTGGTTGACTTGTGGTTTTTCTTCTGATTGGCATTTGTACGCAAGACTACCTGTTATTGCCATAATCATTATAAAACTTCTGTTTAGTAGTCCTGATATCTCAGTTGAAGCTTTTATTTTCGGTTCTTTGGATGTATTGAATTGAACTTTTTCTGGTGCTTTCATAGTAGTTAGTTATTTGATGAAAAGTCTTTTTTGTGTTATACTTTCTGTATATCCTCTAATAAAATAATATGCCAGGTAAACTAGATATTCAAAGAATTTTAGATGAAATTGATGAAAATCAAGAATTGGAAGTGCCTACCACACCTGAGGATAGGGAGTCTTTAAATAGGGAAACCGATATTGTAAAGGAGGAAATTCTAGGAGTTTTAGACGAAATTTTAAATCCTACAAATAATTAATTTTTATATAATGAAAAAGACATTAGTAATTAGTTCTTCACTTAATCCAGAGTCTAAAGGGTTTAAAGTTTGTAAAATGGTTTTAAAGAGTCTTCAAAAAAAGGGATTGGATGTGGAAATTTTAGATCTTAGAGATTATCAATTAGGTCATACTTTTCGTCCAACCGAAGACATGAAAAAGATTGCTGAAAAAATAGCCTCTGCAGATAATTTTGTAATTGGTATGGCAGTTTATTGTTATAGTATTAATGATAGTTTGAAAACTGTGCTTGATAACTGTTTTGAAGAAGTTGAGGGTAAAAAATATGGAATTGTTTGTGCTGCAGGAGGAGATAAAAGTTATCTTTCAACTCAGCATCTAACACAAATTTGTGCAAATGAATGGAGAATGATTCAATTGCCACGCGTGGTTTATACAAGTGGTAAGGATTGGTCAGATGGGGAATTAGTTTCTGCAGATGTAGCCGAGCGTGTTGAGTTGTTTGTGGATGAATTTATCGATTTTGTGTCTTAGATTTCTTTAAAATAGATCTAAAAAACCCGAGGTTTTGTCTCGGGTTTTTTTAGTGTGAGTGTGTAATTAGAACTTATCTAATGGTATTTTCAAGTAGCTTGTGCCGTTATCTTCTTTGGCTGGAAGTTTTCCGGCATTAATGTTTACTTGAATGGATGGAATAATTAGTCGGGGCATGCCAAGTGTTTTATCTCTGGCTGTTCGAGTTTCTATAAATGTTTGCATGTCTTTATTAAGTGCGACATGAATGTTTTTGTTTTTTTGTTCTAAAACTGTTGTTTCCCAGGCAAACTCTGTTCGGCCTTGGGGTAGGTAATCATGGCACATGAAAAGTCTTGTTTGGTCTGGAAGTTGGTAAATTCTTTGAATCGAATTATAAAGTGTTTCGGCGGAACCTCCAGGAAAATCACATCTTGCAGTTCCAAAATCTGGCATGAACATTGTGTCACCAACAAAAGCGGCATCTCCAATAATTACTGTTGAATCTGCTGGTGTGTGGCCAGGGGTGTAAATTACATGAGCATCTATATTGCCAAGTTTGAATTTTTCATTATCTTTAAATAAATGATCGAATTGACTCGCGTCACGAGCGAATTCTGTACCGAAATTAAAAATTTTACCAAACACTTCTTGAACAACTTTTATTTTGGCGTTTATTGCAAGTTTACCTCCAAGTTTTTCTTGTAAATATGGAGCTGCAGATAAATGATCTGCATGTGCATGAGTTTCTATAAGCCACTGCACTTGGTAGTTATGTTTTTCTATAAAATTTATTATTCTGTTTGCAGAATCGAAAGATGTTTTTGCGGCATGTGGTTCATAATCAAGGACACTGTCTATAATTGCTACCTTGTTTGTGCTTGGGTCGATTGCTACATGTGTTACGGTGTGAGTGTTTTTGTCGAAAAAAGATTCTACTATTGGTGTTCCATTGGATGTGCTTTGTATACGCATAATTTTAAATTTAATAATGTTTTACTTATTCCACGGCATTTTTTGGAGTATTTTTGCCATTCCGCACCAGCCTGTTGCTCCGGCAAATGTGAGCCCAGCTCCAATAATCATTGATAGGTAAATCCAGTTTGGGTTTAGGGTTTTTGAGAGTATTGCACCTGTAAGTGTGAGTGCTCCTGCAATCAAATGTACTTGTTGAATTATTGGCAAATGAAATCCTTTTGTTTTATTGACTTCGAATCCTTGCGACTGCCATTGGAGTATACCCCCTTGGACATTTATAACTTTTGCATGTTTAAGATTGCTTAGTGTTTTGCAAGCTTCTTGGCTTCTTTTGCCGCTTTGACAATGGAGGAAGACTGTTTCGTATTTGTTAAGTTCTTGAACATGTTTTTGAATTTCTTCTAGCGGAATATTTATTGCCTCTGCAATTCTGACTGATTTATGCTCAGGT
>CBFHYO010000027.1:0-3271 GCA_965660075.1 Patescibacteria group bacterium | reverse complement strand
AGTCATATCTCTAAAAAGTTTACTAAGTTTTGCAGAATCTGCTTTACGAATTGAAGTTCTTAAGAGTTCAGAAAGTAACTGAAACAATTTTACCGAGTTTTGCGACCCTGGGTTGTGCAGATTTAATAACTGATTAATTTTAGTTTTCAAAGCACCACAAACTGCCCCGAGTGTACTTTCAATCGTTCCAAGGTTGTTGGGCCAGTTTTCACCTGGCGCATTGCCATGCGAATTTAAGTTAGCTTGATTTTGAACATTTAGTCCAGCAAGCTTTAATAAAATTCTTTCGGTAGGATTATTAAAAAAATATTCAAAAGTTCCAACATTCAAGCATTCAACAGTTTGCCTTTGTTCAAAAGCGCTGCTACTTAAGTTTGGTCTTAAGTGATAAGCCTGTTGGCCTGTATACAAGCCTCGAACCACAACCGGCACATAAGTATCACCATTTTGTATATGAAACCCAAGGGTTTCGATTCTACTTCGATTAAAGTTAGGATCATTTAGTTTAAAATGTTCAGTTAAATATGTTTTGATACCGTCCAATGCAGATGCGTCGCGATTTGAGACTTTTACAAGCAAATACCCATTCCCCATCAAATCATGCTGCATGTTTTCAAGACCAGTGATAGTATCAGGAGTTATAGGAGTAAATTCTGCTACTTGCTCAGTATTAAAGTACTCTTTGTAATCAGAAGGGATAGCTTGAATTGCTAATGCCTCTTGTTGACCTGTAGGCGATAACTGATTAAAGCGAGACGGCATGTGTGAAGTGATTTGTCTGAAATCTAAACCTTGTATTTCATTTGCATTTGTTGTGCTATTCTGATCTGTCTCTAGGGTTATAGCATCTACAACCTGAGTTGTTGGCGCGAGAGTAGAAATTACATTATCTTTTACATCTAAAACTAGTCTTGATGCAAAAGTAATGGTATCTGGTTCTACCGCTGGGGTGTTTAGTTTTTGATAAATTTTTTGTAGGTTGTTCAAGTATAATTGCTTAGTTGGTTCGTCCATGCTTGCAAAAACACTTTTTAAAATAGCCGATTTGTTAACTATTTCATCATAATTATTACGGCCTTTAGAGTCTATAAATTGTTTTATTTGAGCAAAAGTCACACGACTCACTCCTGCCTCTGTGATAAATGGTAAAAACAAAGAGTTGAAAATAATTGGTGGTAATTGTTCATCTAAAACAAAGTGAGTACTCAAAGCGTTTGAATGACGAATCAGAGCAATTCTTTGTTGTGAGTCTCCAAGTACCGCATTCATAGCTAAATATCCAGCACCTGCCAAAATACCAATACCGGTAGCAGCACCCCGAAATTTAGCTGATTTTAGTGCTAACAAACCACCAAAAGTCAAGGCGGTCACAGCCCCTGTTAATGCTCCGTCGTTAATGTGATTTAGGACATCAGAAACACCAAATTGCATAACATTCTCCGCAGTAGTTTGATAGTTTGAGTGAAATGTAACTAATTCGGCAAGTTTATTTAAAAAACTGCAAAGATCTACTTTGCTGTCTTTATTGTTCTCTAATTCAGTGACCACAGAACGCTCTCCCAAATTGGTAAAAACTGCCTTTAAGACAGTTACCAAATTATGCCGTTTATAATCATCGTTTATAATTGCATTAGTGGCAGGGTCGAAATGAGTTTTGAGAAAATTAAATAAAATCCTACCATTAAACCGACTAACTCTTAATTGAGATACTAAGTCAGGATTACTAAAATAAGATGGCGTTTCTACAGCCGAACTTGGAGATGGGGTAGGTTGAGGGGTAGGGGAGTTCATAGTGTCTAAAGTGATTTGTAATGTTTTTCGATTTCTACTACAGATTTTTGCATTTCTAATTTTATTTGCTCATCGATAGTTTCTTTGTGACTTGCAGCAGCAAAATATGCATCTCGCAACGTACAGTCTGGATGTGTTGCAATAAAGACTTCTATTTCTTTTAATTCGTCATCATTTAAGACTTTTGCACACGCAAGTAGTATAGCATCTGTAAACAAATCGTCACACATTTGAGCAATTAAATCTTGCTCTTTCGGGCTAAGATTTTCTAATTCAAGTTTTGTTACTACTTGATTGTAGTATTCTTCGAAATATTTTGGCATTTCGTTAAGCATTTTCGAAAAATTTGTCATTTTGTAGGGGATTATAATTTTATTTTTTTAGTTTATTTTTACTCGATCTTTTTTAAGTGAAATTTATTAGGCACCAATAGCGCCATTCCAAACACCTTTAACAATATTCACAGGAATTCTTATTGGAGCTCCAGCAAGCCACCCTGCGCTGTAGGTAACACCATCTAGCACTTTTTTGGTCACATTAAACGGAGTTACAACAGTCCATTTGGCTGCATTCCAACTTGTTCTTGCAGTATTAGATACTGTATTTATTGTTGGTCTAAAACCTTTACGAGTCAACCAAATTGGAGAAGTAAGTAAGTCAGACACTGTGGTTAGTAATTTACCATAAGGAGATACCAAGTTTCCGTGTTGATTTAGCGCATTAAAACCTCGTCTTTCTACTTGTGAAACAAGTTGAGATTCGTTTCTAAAGCCAGCGGTAAAACCACGTTCCAAACTCCAAGGCATTTCGAATCCTCTGATTTGTTTGTTTAAAGAGTCTATTTCTTGTCTAACACCAAGCATAAATCGATAGTTTGCAGGTCTTTGAGATCCTACATATGCTCTATCTACAATTGAGGCTAGTTTGTTCATGCGTGTGTTTGCAACCAAGGCAAGTTGTTGTAACTTAGCAGTCCGATTTACATTTGCTCCTTGTAAATTAATATCTTTGAGCATATTTGTGGTGCTTCTTTTTTGAATAAACTCAATTGCACAGCTGGTAAACTTTTTAACCATTGCTACATCTTCATTGCTCCTAAAAACAATTCTTCTGTTACCATGTTTGGTAGATCTTCTATTTCCTTCCGCAAAAGAATTTAATTCGGCAGAAATAGTCAAAAGTTGCTGATCTGTCATGTTGGTTGCAATTGATTCAAAGTCTTCTGTAGAAAAATCATCTGCTAAAATTTCTAGATTTTGCTTTAAACTACTGTTAACAGATGGGCTCATAATCGACAAATCAAGTGCTAAAGAAAGCATTGCCTCTTTGTAGTCCAAGCTATAATACTCAGATTCCATTCGCTCAAAAGCTTGTTGCCCTTGAGTTGCACGAATATTTTCCAGATTCACATTTTGAGTCTGAAATTGTTGACGAATATTTTGCATCTCACGGCGAACTCTATTTGATACAAAAGAAATAA
>CBFHYO010000026.1:0-54310 GCA_965660075.1 Patescibacteria group bacterium | reverse complement strand
CTGTTAAGTAACAATGCCGAGAAAAGATTTAATCAACTAAAGCTTAATTTAGCTGAACTTGATAAAAAATTTGAAAATCAACTACAAAATTGCCAAGAAAAGACGGCATTTATTTCTCATGATTCATTTGCATATATAGAGGATGCTTATGGTTTGGAATTAACTCATATTCTTGGACTTAGTAGCATGGATAGACTTTCTTTTAAGGATGTAGGTGAGCTGGAGCAAGTGTCGGCAAGTGCAGTTTTGGTTGAAGCACTTGAAAATCAAGAATATGCAAATTTATTAAAAAAAGATCTGAACTTAGATAGCTTTGTGGTGTATAATTTATCTAAGAAAGTAGATGACTTGGATTATCTAGAAATGCAAAATAGAAATTTAGAAAGCTTAAAATCAGCACTAAAATGCAACTAATCAAACTTGAAAATATTGGCTTAAGTTTCAATCAGAATGATTGGAAACTATTTAATATCGATTTAGAAATAGAATCTGGTAGCTATATTGGTTTAATTGGTCCGAATGGGGCTGGTAAATCTAGTCTACTCAAAGTCATAATGGGGTTTTTGAAGCCCACAGAGGGGTCTATTTACAGGGCAGAAAGTTTGAAAATCTCCTATGTTCCTCAACAAATAGGAGTGGATTTACGCTCGAATATTTCAGTTAAAGAAATATTGCTAATGGGGCTTGATTGCACTTTTTTGCAACGTTTAAAGGGATCACTGGATAAGCAAATGCTTGAGGCTTTGGAACTGGTTGGATTATCATCTGAAAGTTTAAATTTGCAATTTAATTTATTGTCTGGAGGGCAAAAGCAGAGAGTACTTATTGCTCGAAGCTTAATTTCGAAACCTAACTTATTACTATTCGATGAGCCTCTTAGTGGAGTAGATATGCCTTCTAAAACTAAAATATACGAACTACTTGGTGAAATTAATTCAAATACCGGGGTGACAATCTTATTTGTTTCACATGAAATTGAAAGTGTGATTAAAAGTTGCAAGCAAGTGCTGTGTTTGAATAAAACAATCCACAAAGGCTGCCACCCTGTGGACTTTATCTTGGGAGAAAGCCATGCAGAGCGGGTCTGCAAAACTAGCTGTGAATCTTCTAAGGTTAGTATTCATCACCATCATAACAACTAAATATGTTTGAATTAAATTTTTTAAATACCGCCTTGATTGCAGGGATTAGCGCCTCTATTGCTGCTGGATTACTAGGTTCTTTGATGTATGCTTTTGGTGAAAGTGTTAAATCTGAAATGTTTGCACATGTGAGTTTGGCAGGTGTTGGTGCCGGAATATTTTTAGGCGTCAATCCTATTCTTGGAGCTGTATGCCTATCTACAATCTTGAGTGTTTTAATTGGAAAATTAACTCACAAAACTCGGATTTCTAAGGATGCTTTGTTCATGCTGACAATGAATGGTGGCCTAGCTTTGGCATTAGTTTTCAATGGACTTTCAGAGGGTGCGGCAATTAGTTTTGAAAATTATTTATTTGGTTCAATTTTGACTCTAACTTCAAATGAGCTGTTAAGCTTCTGTTTAATGTGCTTGGTTATTTGTGTGTTTTGTCTATTCAACTGGAATCGTTTAACTACACTTGTATTTGATGAAGAGTTTTTCTTGGTTCAAAATAAAAACAAATCTTGGCTTAAAACTCTCTTTAATGTTTTTGTTGCTGTTTTTGTTGCTGGATCTCTAAAAATAATAGGTGGGCTACTTGTCTCGGGACTACTAGTAATTGCAGTGTTGGCAAGTCAGTTTTTGCAAGGTGGATTTTTAAGATCAACAATCAATGCAATCTTGATTAATGCGATGTGTGTTGTTGCGGGAATAGCAATTTCTTACTTTGTAGATGTATCTGCGAGTGCGGCTATTATTTTGAGTTTGATTGCGAGCTATGGTGTGCTTGGATTGGTGCGCTCAAATAAATAATACTAGATGCAGCCACCACATTGGTGTTGCCAAAGCTTGTAGTAAATACCTTTTTTAGCGAGGAGCTCTTTGTGGGTGCCGACTTCTTTGATTTGGCCTTTGTCCATGACTATGATTCGGTCCATGAAATTCAGGGTTGAGAGTCTATGGGCTATAACTAACATAGTGTGGTTGTGAGCGAGTTTTTGGAGTGAATCCTGGATGTACTTTTCTGATTTGGAATCGAGGGCCGATGTGGCTTCGTCGAGTAAGACTATTGGTGAGTTTTTGAGAAGGGCACGGGCTATACCTACACGTTGTTTTTGCCCCCCTGAGAGTTTGACTCCACGCTCCCCTACTTTGGTTTGAAGACCATCTGGAAGATCTTTAATAAACTGATCACAATGCGAGTCTTTGAGCGCTTGTTGGATTTGATCCTTAGTGTATTTTTTACCAAGTGTAATGTTTTGCTCAAGTGTTCTGTTGAAGACAAGTGTGTCTTGGGACACTACCGCAATGTTGGCTCGGACTGAGTCTTTAGTATGTTCTGCGAGATCTTTCTCGTTAATAAAGATTGTGCCATCTGGGGCTGGGTATTGCTTGAGAATTAACTTAAAAAGCGTGGATTTACCGGCTCCGGAGGCGCCAACAATACCAATTTTCTCTCCTGGTTGGATTTGCAGATTGATGCTTTTAAGCTGCTTGTTTGCGCTATTATTGTAATTAAAGCTGAGGTTTTTAAATTCTATTGATGGGTGTGTTTTGAGTTTGAGTTTTTTGGCATTATTAGAGTCAGCGTTTTGAATAGGTAAAATAATATTTTCGAGTGCCACTGCTATTTCTTGCTTTGTCGATTGATATGATTCCAGGATATTAATCAAGTCTTGCAGAGCAGATTCGACTTTACCAAGTAAGAAAAAAATCATAGAAAAATCACCTAGAGATATGGTTCCAACCCAATAAAAATACGATAAAATAAAGGCACCTGCCACCCGACTTATAACATCCGAGAAATCTAGTAAAATGGTTAGATGATTTTTGACAATCCACATTCTCTCTGCAGATGCCACATGTTTTTTTATTGTAACAAAAAGCTTTTTTAAATGTAATTTACCAATGTTAAAAATCTTCGTGATTTTGACATTAGAAATAACATCAGCATAAATTCCCCAGGCATCATGTTTTATCTCTTGATGACGTTTGACTGTAGTAATTACTTTATTAGTTTGTTTATAGGCAAGAAATGCAACAATTGATTCGTAGATAACTATACTTATACCAACTTTCCAACTAACAGTAAAGGAAAGAAAAATCGAAAACAATAGAGTTATCAATGCAGGCATTGTGGTTTCTATGTGACAAAATAATAAAGTACTGATATTTCTTGTACTTATAACAGAAGAGGCAATCAAACCTGACTGATTAGATGCAAAAAAATTGTCGCTGTGCTTGTTTGTGTATGCGAGTGCATCTTTTCTGGCTTGGGTACTAATTCTACCAAAAAGTATTGTGGCATAAATTCCGTAAATAAAATCTAGAACTTCGGCGAGTAATGCTAGACCTATTCCAAGATAAACATAAAAATATATTTTATCAAAATTCAAAAGCTCTACATTGTCGAAAAATCCTTTAGTAGCAACTGGCACTAGATTGGCTGCTATAACACTTAAGATGAGCAATATCAATGAAGTTAAAAAAAGACCTTTGTTAAATCTGCATGCTTCTAGAGCAAACTTTATTGGTTTTTTTGATGGAACTTGATTAAGTGGTTCGAATATTCTGTTAAACATTTAATAAAAATTATCTGATTGATGTTGCCACAGTTGATAATAGATTCCTTTATTATTTAAAAGTTGCTTGTGAGTACCATCTTCAATTATTTGACCATTTTGCATTACGATAATCCGGTCCATAATATTCAAAGTGGAAAGTCTGTGAGCAATGGCAATTACTGTTTTATCTTTAATTAGATTCTCAACAGACTTCTGAATGATTGTCTCTGACTTGGAATCAAGACTTGCAGTTGCTTCATCTAGTATTAGTACTGGGGCATTAAACAAAATAGCCCTGGCAATACCCAGACGCTGTTTTTGTCCGCCTGAAAGCATAACCCCACGCTCGCCTACTTGAGTTTTTAAACCTTTAGGTAATGATTTTATGAAATCCGTAAGATATGCTTGTTTTATTGCCTTATTGATTTGTGCGTTAGAAAACTTCTTACCAAGAGTAAGGTTGTACTCAAAAGTATCATTATAAAGCAATGTGTCTTGATCAACAATCGAATACATATCTAATATATCTGATATTGTTAGCTGAGTAATATCCTTGTCACCTAAAAACACTTGGTGTTGAGATGGCATATTAAGGCGCATGAGAGTTTGTACAAGCGTAGACTTACCCGCTCCGGAGAGTCCAACCAAGCCCACTTTTTCTCCGGGTTTAATGTGCAGATTAATATCTTTAAGGATATGGTTGTTGCCAAGAAATAAATTGAGGTTTTTTATCTTAATGTCACACGAAGTGGGTGCTGGCAATGCAATTTTTGGATCTTGGTCTGTGAGTGGTATAAATAACCTATTAATTGTTGCTTGTCTGCTCCCCTGTTCTTGTTTTAAGTCTGATTGCCTCCTAACTAGAGACTGAAAACGCCCTTTAAATGTGTATAAATACAATAGAGAAACTGAGACTTCACCAATTGTAATTTGAGATTCTTTAAGTAAATAAACTAAAAACAAAGTTATACAAATCTCAAGGCCAAGCAGAACAAAATTGGAATAGGATTGTAATTTATGCTTTTGAATCCACAAAGCGATACTCGTATTGGACTGTTTATCTAGGTAAGTTGCTTGCATTTGAGATTCTTGATTTTGAGATGTGAACAATCGAACCACAGAGATGTTAGCAATGTAATCAAATATGATTCCTGTTAATTTACTATCCGCATTGTTATTATTTATGGCTTTTGTGTGAATTTTATGGGATTGGTTTGTGTATAGCGCATACAAGACAGCAGCCAATGATATAAACATAAAACCTAAAAAAACATTGATTGAGAAAGCAATGCCAACAAAAATAATTAATTCTAATATACGAATATTTTGCCATTTAGTTTGGTAATACCAAAAGGTTGTTTTTATCATATCTGCTTGATCTGCAACTAGTTTTCCACTCAAATTATTTGCAAAAAATGCATGAGGTTGTTTTAGTAGATACTCAACACAGAATTTTCTATATCTTTTAACCATTTTAAGATTGAACTTGTTAAATCTAAGCATGTTAGAAGCTCGCAAAAGGTTACCAAATATAAAAACTGCGGAACAGATTATCAGTGCAGATTTTAGAGATTCTAAATTCTTTATTGCAAGTGAGTCGATAACTCCTTTAAAAGTATATGAACGAAAGGATAAGATGAACACTTCTATATATGATAGTAAGACTAAAAATTGAAACTGTTTAATGTTACTAGATAAAAAAAACTTAGCCATCGATTGTGGCGTTTTTATTTTTGGTAAGTTTTTTATTTTGAGTTGGCTCATAAATGTTTTCTTAATACTATATATTAACACTTTTTCACTGTTCTGTAAAGTCTTGTCGAGTTTTTAAAATAGCTGCGTAAAGATTAATTTACTTGACTTATTTTGTAAACAATTTAAATTAATCCTCTTTAATATAAAACTATGAAAGAAAGATTAGAAACAAGTGATAAAATATTTTTAACGGCAGTTAAAACTACAGCACTGATAGTAGTTGCTACAGCTCTTGTGCAAAATAAAGTTGATGAGGTTTTAGAAGCCAGAAAGACTCGCAGAAAAATTACTAAGAAAAAAACAACGCTTTAGTTTTATTATAAGTAGAAACACTCAAATCACCGTGGAAACATGTTACACAAACTCCTTTAAGATCTTTGATTGTATCAAAACTGAAAGTTGTAAACACTCTATCGTTTTCAATATCATAAAAGAATTTGAAATCATTTGATGTTAAGGTTAACTGTGCAGTACCGAAGTACAAACTAGTCTCTGTATTGTTGGGCAAAATATTTAATTCTCTGCTAAACCCCCGAGTAAACACTTGTAATGAGAAAGGTGAACTTGTTGGAACCATTTGAAAAGTTTTAACCTGTCTTGGAGCAATCAATTTTATTTTTGGAGCTGTAACTTCTAAACCATCGATATCTGTTACACCAACATACCCCTTATAATAAGAAATCCCTGTTGCGTTTGCACCAAGCAAATACCTTTGTTCGTCAATTGGGTAGTGTGCTTGGTCTAAAAAAGTGTTAGAGAAGCGTTGTGTACTAGGCAAGATTGAGTTGGTTTCATAGCTAAACAATGAAATTTCGTTATTTAGTCTAAAAGCATAATAAACCTGTCCTTCTTTTTTGAATTTTGTAGCTGGTAAATATGGGTACAAAGTAGAAATGCAATTAGATTCTTCGAAGTGAGGGCGTAATTGTTGAACTACTTTTTCGGAAGGAGCAGACACATACAAAGGAAGTTTTCGACCACTAGCTACATCGCCGTCTAAATTAAAATCTTCTAATTTTGCCACCCAAATTCTGCCTGCATGCCGAGCTAACTCCTCTATTGAAAGATGGATCTGTTCCGACTCTTTATGTGGATTCATGAGAGTTGCGATACCACGTGCACATGTTTTTAGATAATATGCGTGTGCGGAATGAACTTTTATTTGCGGTGTAGGTATACCATTTACCATAACCGTTTGAGCTACGAAATCCGTATGAAATGAAACACAACCAATAGACTCAGGAAGAAGTTTAAACACCGTTGATAATTCCACTAAAGCTGTGTGTGGGTGAACTTGAGAATTAATAAATAAAAACTCACTAGTTAGTTTTTTAAATAAATGATAAAGCATTTCTTGTTCATAACCACCATGCAAAATTGCAGAAACATCACCTTGTTTTACCCTTTCTTGGATTTGTGCAGTATCACCTTTGTACGGGTTTTTCTCTCTGTATTCTTTGTAAACACGTGCAAATTGCTCGGATGCCCCCTGAAAAAAAGCTTGAGCAGTAACATTTGAATAACTTGCAAGCCGTCTACTATTAAACTCAACTGTGCTTCTTTTACCTGGATCATTTGAAGGAAAACTAAATGAGAATGAATCATTAATATCATAACCTTCTAATTCTAGTGTGTGTGAAATATAATGAGCCGAAAACTCTGAATCCAAAAGACCTTTAATTACAAATGACCAACAATTACCGATATTTATTTGAGTTAAATTAGCAGCACCTAACTGATAATTACTGTATCTTAAAATGTTAAGAGAAACATACTCTCTAATTTGGTCTTGAATAGCATGGTCTAAACGACCTGGAACAATTACAGTCCCTGGGTTTGAGGTATTATATAGAATATCGTCTCCTCTGTTGGTAATTTGTAGAGGTAACATATCTTCTGTAAACTGAGTATTTGGATCTGAATAATCAGGAACTTGTTTTTTTTTGGGTAAACTAAAAGGGTTTAAATTAAAAGGCATGGATAATATTATTTTTTAAATATTAACCTGTATTTTAAAACTGTCAAGCTTTTGGTAAGTAGGCTCCGTAATATTCTTTTTATAAAATTACAAGGCTTTCTGCTATATCTTGTCTGATTTTGTCATATCCTTCGAAGTTATTTGGACTGACTGTATAATATATTGGAATTTTTGAAATAAAATAAATTAGAAGTAATTGAATCTGTTTTATTCTATTTCTATTATTATTTCATTTCTTCTGAGCCACGGAGCTGAAAGTGGGGCGTCGTAACCTGCGTATTCTGGAGTGCCTTTTGTACTTACTCCGTCTTGGCTGAGTAAGCTTCGGAGCTCTTGTTTTTTGGCTTCTACACGTTTTGGGTCGGCGTACCAGGAGAATTTGAGGGCTGCGACTTTGCGAGCTGGTTGGGTTTTGATTTCCACTTGCGTATTGTTTGGTTTTGGTAAAGTTTGCAGGGTGTAATCAAATGGCATAACAAATGAGACTGTATAATCTTGTTGGTCTTTTGTGATTGTGACAGGAGAGGTCATGTTGATTGATTCGGATTCCTTGATTGTGACAGGTGAGGTCATGTTGATATTTGTGTTTTCTGTTATTGTCACAGGGGCTGTCATCTGTATGTTTTCAGACTCTTTGATAGCGACTGGGGCTGTCATCTGCACGGTGGACTGCTTGGTGTTGTTACCAAAAATATAGTCGGCGAGAATGCGAAAACCAAGGCTAGCCGCCTGGCGATAATCCCCTTGGACTTGGGTCTGAGCAACAATATAAGATTTATATTGGCGAATTTCGTAGTTTTTGTTTGGTATGAGAACCGTGTATTGGGGTTGATCGATTGTATGTTGAACATACAATGTAACTGCTGACCAGACAATTAACAGTCCGGCTATTACTAATATGATTTGTTTGGCCATGAATCCAAGGTTATGCTTGGGTATATTATAGCAGTAAATATAGTAAGACCCAATAATGCTAGGTGATTTTTTTAAAAACGTTTAATATCTCAAAAATAATGCTTCTAGTGTGATTACTGGTATTAATAAGATCTTCGACGGTCGAGTCGAGATTTACGGTTGTTTTTTTTGTTTTTTTGAGAGGTGTGAGCTTGGCTTGCCTGCGAAATGACACAGTCTTGGAATGTCTCCAATCCAGTAGTTGATCTGTTCTGCAGATCTGTAACCGTCCTAGGTCTTGGAGATCGAACCTTTCGAAACTATCTTTTTGATAAGGTTTTTGATCATGATCTTCAAAGTCCCACTTTTCCCCCCAGGTTTCCCAAACATGGCCACAGCAGCCATGATCGGTCTCTCCAATTAAGATATACTCCCTGACACTCGCATAAGACCTAAAATCTTTAGTATAATCGCTTTCATAAGGCATCCAGGAAAAAATAACTATATCTGGATTGTATTTTGCCAAGGCTTGATTGTGATCAATTTGCTCGACTGGAAAATCGGTAGACAAGTTCCACTCTCCAGAATCGGCGGCATAGATTTGAGTTTTTCCTGGAGCTATTTGCTCTAACTTCATTTGTAAAAAATGAGACAATCTGCCATTACCTGCACCTACCTCTAATATGCGAATTGGTTGATTAGGGTCGGTTTGATATTCAGAGACCCTCGACTCTAGATAAACTCCTAAGGCATCGATATACTCCTGATTAAGGAATTCAAAAACAGGATTAGCACGATTAAAACAAAAGTCTCTCCATTGCGTGTCCGTCTGGAAAAATTCGAGAATTTGAGTGTGAGTTGGTAAAAAATTTGGATTGTTAAAATCCTCTAGAGTCACTGAATTATCGACACCGGATTGTTCACACGATTTCTCAGTAGACTGTTTTGCAAGTTGTAGAGGTTTTTGCTTAAAAGTTCTCATTTTAAATAAGGTAAATAATCGATTCTTTGAAGAACAAAATGGCGAATAAAATTAACGACAACCCAAGAAATTGCATGATTGTTTTGTAATATTTATCGACTAACGTTCTTGGTGACTTGCTTATTAATAAAGCTAATGTAACTTTTGAAAAGACTATAGAGATATAAAATGAAAGAATAAAAATCAAAGCTGATTCAATATTTGAAGATCTGTGGAAAATTGGCGCACCAATGGCTAACCAAAATAAATATGGATTTGGACTTAAAGCATTAGTGAGCACTCCTTTAAGAATAGACTTAGGTATTTGATTTTTACTATCTATATTCAAATCATTAGAAGAAAAACAATCTATGCCAAGATAAATTAAGAAAAAAGATCCAATGAGTGAAATTAACCCAATAAACAACTCGGTACTAGCAGCTTTAGAAAGCAAAAAAATTGAAGCTAGCACAATTGGAGCATCTGTAATCAATGGAGTTAAAGCTACTTTAATACCCTCTTTTTTATTGTGTTTTATGGTTTGACTAATAGTTAGTGATGTAAGTGGACCTGGCGAAATACCAGCCGAAACACCTAATACTACACCTTGAATTAAGTACGAGAAGAGTTCTTTCATAATAATTTTTATCAAATTTTAATTTAATGTACTTCACCTAATCTGTCAAGGTCTTACATTTCTTTTTTTAGGTAAAACTTATACCTTTTTTATTTAATTTTCTAAACAAATATATCCTATACTTGCGATACTTGCCAGAACGAAACTCAAGAAGTAAATGGGTGAAAATTAAAGTGAAAAATTAAAATAAGAACCGGAAGTAAAATAATTCTAATAAAGTTGAAGATTATTTCTCTTGAAACAATAAATTCAAAACAACCTTGCCTTATAGCTAAATCATAATTATGAGCTTGCCATGGAATTTGCAGGATTTTTTCTGTTAAGTTTTTATATGAATCTACCAATAAAACTCTAAATCAATAGAGTTGGTGGACCCTGCTGGACTTGAACCAGCGACCAATCGATTATGAGTCGACTGCTCTAACCAACTGAGCTAAGGGTCCGAATCAATCTGTGCATAAATATTACTGAGTTTTGCTTGGTTGTGCAAGATTTTTTTGCAAAAAATGTGGTTTATAGAATTTATGCAAGTGATATTTTGTAGGACTTGAGATATAATATAAAAAAAATATCTACATGGAAAATATCAAATTACTGGCGGCTGTGTATTTGTCTGCAACTAGCATAATATACCTTAAAATGATCTGGGAAGACGATGGAAATCTCACTATCAAATTTTTAGGTAGTAACAAGAAAATTTCAAAAAGAGTATTTATTTTTAGTAATCTTTTTGATGGTTTCTTGATGGCGATTTGTGCCTATGTGCTTCTTGGTTAAGACTTTGTCGAACTAGTTTAGAAACTAAAAAAACCACTTTGGTTTAGTGGTTTTTGTTTTTATTAATTGTTGTCTTTTGTTGAATCTTCAACTAAGTTTACTTCTGATTGAACAACATCGATTGCTAATCTAGCAGCTTGTTGCTCGGCTTTTTGTTTTGAAGAATCAGTTCCTTGAGCAACTTGTCTTTCGCCAATGAAACACGCCATTGTGAATTTTTTGTCGTGATCTGGTCCACTTTCCCCTACCTGTTGGTAACTTGGAGTTAATCCAAAAATATCTTGTACAAGTTCTTGAAAGTAAGTTTTTGGATCTATGTGTAACTTTTGAGAAATAATATCATTTAGGGTAACTAAAATGTGTTTATTAACAAAATTTTCTGCGGCGGTGAATCCCTGGTCAACATAGATTGCACCAATAAGTGCTTCTGTCATGTTAGCTAAAATATAATCCTTGTCGCGGCCACCAGAGTTTTGCTCCCCTTTCGATAACAGCATGTATTGGTTTAATTCAAGTTTACGAGCTACAACCGCTAAGTTCTTACCACGAACCAGTGCAGATCTGAGCGATGTCAATTGGCCTTCGTCGAAATTATCAAAATTATGGAATAGATACTCTGTGGCAACTAATTCTAAAACTGCATCTCCTAAAAATTCTAAGCGTTCATTTGAACGTTCTGCACGGTCTTTTTCGTTCAACAAAGATCTATGCGTAAAAGCCCTTTGCAAGAGGCTTAAATCATTAAATTCTATGTTTAAACTTTGAAGGAGTGGAGAGAAGTCCATAATAAGTTATTTAGCTTGTAAATTGTTTTCACCGAGCTTAATTTTAGCAAGGTTTGAAAGTACACCGTTAATGAATTTAGCAGAGCTTTGACCAGAAAACTCTTTAGCTAATTCAACAGCTTCGTTGATCGCAACGACAGTTGGAACATCTGGCATAGGAAAAAGAATTTCTGTCATTCCTAAAATGAGTACTACTTGATCAAGTAAAGCAATTTTTTCAAGTGGCCATTCTGGAGCTAATTCTTTTATTAATTCTTGAGAATTTTCTGTGTTTTTGAGACACATTTCAAAAAGATTACGAGAAAAAGTCTCGTCGGCTAACTCTTGACCAAAGTTTTCCATGACATAATCGATACTAGAAAAACTCTCATTCTCTGCAGTCTGAGACATGTGAGAAAAGAGAGCTTTAACTACTAATTGTCGTGATAAGTGACGGTTTTTGATCATTACTATGCTTTAATTGTAGTAATTTCGTCGATTTTCTTGCTGTTATCAAGAATTTGTTTACCTGCATAAAAACCACATGCTTTACAAACTCTATGATTAAGTTTGTTAGCACCACAGTTTGTACAAGATACAATGTTCACTTTTTTAGTAATTTTAGTAACTTGTTTTTGAACGTATGCAGAGTGTCTTGTTCTAGTTCTACTTTTAGAAGTCTTTTTCTTAGGAACTGCCATAATAAAAAAAATTTAATACAAAGTATGCGTAATATAATAAAGTTATTGCTATTTTGCAAGGGATTTTACATTAAATCCTTGAGGTTGCTGAATGGTTTATATGATTTGGTTTGATTTTGAGGTTGAGAATCAGCGTCTGGATTTTTTATAAAACGATACGGTAATGAAATAAAAATAGCTTCCCGTACAAAAGGTTCTAGGTCTAGAACCATGTTTTTTGTATCTATTTTAAGCACATCGTCTGGTTCTATATCTTCTGGAATTTTTAAATAGGCTTGCATTTCAAAGGGCATAGTTTGGTGATGATATTCAAACTCCTCAAGTGTTCTGGCGCATGTTACAATCCCTTTGATGGTTTGCTTTGGAGAATGCAGAGATAGACCGTCTTGTATTTTGTGTAAATCTATACGAAGTGTTTGGTTTGGTAGTATTTGAAACTCTGTATCGTCGAATACAGGCACTTCAATATCGTATGACTCTGTTAAATTGTTGGCAGCTTTGACTAGCTTTTGAATTCTTAATTCAATCATATTTATTAATTAAATCCCCTTTTATATTTGCGGAACAACTCAATTACTAAATTAATATAGTATTTATAAGATATTTTCAAATCGAATGCAGGAATTAAATCTTTTTGAAAACCGCCAAAACCTTTTTTAAAATGTGTAATCCCATAAAACGGATGTGATTTTGGGGCTTTGTTTGGAGCAATCCCCCAGAAATTATAATACTTGCAACCACGTGCCTTGGCATCTAAGATTGCTTGCCATTGTAAACAATATGATACTGGTATTTTTTTGTATTTCATGTTCGATGCACCGTGCTTGTAAGCTGTAGTATTGCCGTAAGCATAAGTAATGGCTGCAGCTACTAGCTCTTCTCCATAATACCCCAGATAAATTGTGCCGCCTTTTAGTTTTTTAAATGCTTTAAACTCTTTCTCTAAATAATTCAGAGAAAAAGGTACAAAAGCGTGTCTTTTAGATGTTGTAACTAGTAGTTCATGAACTTTCTTAATATCTTTAATGTTTGTAGATTTTTCGATTCTAATACCAAGCTTTTCTTGTCTGCGTATTAGGTTTCGGTGATTTTGCTTCATGTTCTTTAAAAGAACTTCTTTATCTTGTGTTAAGTCTAACATCCAAGTTGTTTCGGCCAGCATGTGCATTGGACTTTGAATGAAACCTTTATCTTTTAAAAGTTGTCGTGCTTGGGTTGTATCATCTGCAAATGGAGAAATTCTAATAAAATCGACTTTATTGCGCTGTGCATATTTTTTTAGAGACTTCACAATTGCATTAAAATATGCTGGTTTTGCATAATCTAAAATAGGTCCGTAAGGAAGAAAATAAAACCGCCCTCGACGCGCTTTTATATCTAAAATCAATGCAGCTGCTACCAACTTTGTATTTTTGTAAACACCGAGTATAAAAAAATCATAACCTAAGCCTTGTGAGAAAATTCCGTACTCTGGAGTTTGGACATATAGCTGAAAATCTTGTTCTAATAAAAACTTTCTATATTCTCTTAAATCCTTAATAATTCTGACTGAATAATTAGTTTTCATACTGCTTGATTAATGAACATAAATCCACGGCTTTGGATGGGCTAATTGTTTTATTTAAGGGTAAAAGAACTAAATGATCTGCAACTTTCTTTGAGTTTGGAAAATTAGCCTCTTTAAAACCACTAGGCTTTTTTTGTGAATCTGGAACTAGAATATTATTGGTCCAATCTAGATTAACTTGAAAGCCATGTTTATTTAGATATTTCGCTAGTTTTGTTGGCTGATTGACTTGAATTGGATAAAAAATAAGTGCTTTTGAGAAAAATTTATCAAACTGAAATTTGGAATCGAGATTTGCCTGGTAAATAGATTTGATAAGAACCCGATGAGTGATTTGTTTTTGATAAAACTTTAAAGCATGTAATAAGGTTATACCAAGTTTTTTAGGTGCCTTGTAATATTCTACGTTCTTATAATCTAGCTGTTTTTCGGACATGGAAACTACAGGAAGTGTCAGTTTTAGATGTGAGGCAAGAAACATTATACCCTTTCCAATGTTTAAAAAATCATAAATTGGCATTGAAAAAGTAAAAAGCCAATTTTTCAATAATTGTTTGTGAACAACAGAATTTGGTAGAGTTTTAAGATTTCGAGAGTAGTTTGGAAGGTCTTTAGACTTGTAATCAACTAATGCGCCGAGATTGGAAGCTGATAAAATCTTATTTGTGCCAAATGAAAAAATGGCAGCGTTAAAATATTTTTTTTGATTTAGCAGCTCCTCTTTGTTTGGAAGAAAATGTGCATTATCGGCTATGAGAGGTATGTTTTTATGTATAGTTTTAATTGTACTAATATCTTCTAGTGCACCAAATGTGTGCTGCACTACAATTGCTAGAGTGTTTTTTGAAATCTTTTGATGGATTTGTTCAACAGACATTCTGAGAGTATCAGGAGCAAGATCTATAAAGATTGGTTTGAGACCAAGTTTTAAAATTGGATTAATAAGCACTCTACAGGTAAAACCACAAAGAATTACTTCTTTTTTTGTAGGGTTTTTCTTCACAAGTTCCGCAAGTAGAGTGTAAAAGGCAGATCTAGCACCATATGTTAGTGTAACTTCGGATGTGGTAACATTGAATTGCTTTGCAAGCTTTTTGCGAGCTTGCTTGGTAAATTTAGATGCTTGATTCTTATTCTGTAAGTGAGCAAATAAACTTGTTAAAGCCTGAGAGAAATGTAAGTTTGGTGTGAATTTGGAAAATGTTTTCATTCTGTAAAATATTTCTTAACTTGAGAAAAGGTTCTACCCTCTATCAAAAGGATGTCGTGAGATTTTAAATTTAAATTTAAATATCTAATAATAGCCTGAGGAGTCTCAGCGATTTTATAGTTTTTACAAGTCCGTGGCAAATACTTTTGCAAAGATGGTTTTGTAAGGACGATCACATCGAACTGCTTGGCTGCTTTTTTGAAAACTCTTCTATGATAAAAGGCAGATTTTGATCCAAGTTCATACATACCAGATGTAAGTAGGTATTTTTTCTTTACGTCTTTTGTTTGTATCGCATTTTCTAATGCTATTTCAAAACCAACAGGATTCGAATTATAGGAATCATCTAAAACAAAATATCCACGCTCTCTTTGTAAAAGTTGTGTTGTAATAATCTCATTGTTTAGATTTGCAACTTTATCTTTAATTACTTTATCATCGAGTTCTAATTGTTTAGCCGCGAGAATGGCAGCGGTTAAATTATTTGCAAATTGGATTCCATAGATACTGGTTTTGAATGTTTTTTTATTTAACCTAAAAGAAAGATTGTTATTTTTTAAGTTAGGATTTTCAATTAAATTATTACTTTTAGCAGAAACACCATAAGTTTGAATCCTCATATCTAAAGGAGAAATTGAATATACGTATTTGAGAGCTTTAGAAACTCCTTTTGAATCTAAATTAACAAAAGCTTTGGCATTTGGTTTCATGTGTAAGAGGATTTCACTTTTGGCTTGAGTTAACTTTTCAAACGATCCAAATGTAACCAAGTGCTGAGGGTCTACAGCTGTTAGAATTGCTATATCTGGAGCTGCAATTTGGCACATTTTTTTTATTTCCCCTTTTTTTAGTGCACCCATTTCTAACAATAAAATATCATGTGACTTTTTAAGTTTTTTAAAAATTAAGTTTGTAATACCTAACTCGGTATTAACATTTTTAGGTGTTTTTAAAACCTTAAAGTCATCTTTTAATAACTCATAGATAAATTCTTTTGTAGAAGATTTGCCATAACTTCCAGTAATTGCAATAACTTTAATTTTTGGATGAAGTAAAACTTTAATCTTGGCTAGTCGAAATAAAACCTCTTTGACAATCCAAAAAAATGGATTAATCAAAACTGAGTAAGTGAGTATTTGTAGAGCAAAAAGTAGCGTGTAAGACAAGACAGCAAAACTGATTTTTGAGCCAAAAAGATAGACTCCCGTTACTACTGTAAGATTAAGTAATATTAAAAGAAGAGATTTAAAATTTAACTTTGGAATTTTATATTTATGTAAAAAGAAACTACAAAAATCAACTAAAAAAACTGTTAAAAATATATTTTGGGTGAACTCCGGAAACCTAAATACACTAAATATAAGTGCTGAATAAATGAAAAATTGAAGTGAATTTAATATTTGGTTTGGATTCTTTTGATAAAAAATCAAATCTTTTAATTTATCCAATCTATACCAGCAATTTTGATATATAGCTATAAATCTAAGAGAATTAATCAAACTAAGAACAATTAATAGCGAGAAAAATAAAGTAAAACTAATATTCATATAAATTATTTAAAAGTTTTAATACATAAATTGGAAACTTCTTCTGGAATGTGTTTGTGAATACCATGTGTCATTCCTGGAATAATCTTGAGTATCGAGTTTGGTATTAGCTTATGGGCTTTTTTAGACATCTTAACAGGAGTTAAAACATCTTTGGTGCCCCATACCAATAAGATTGGAATAGAAATTTGAGGTAACAAACCCTCTACATTAGATGAAACAATATTCTCGAATGTTTGCTTCATTTCGCCTGCAAGTTTGTTGTAATCTACAGCCCCAATTAATCTTCTATATAATTTAATTAACTTTGAAAAAAATGAAATTTTATGAAGAAATTGTATTTTGGGACCAATGGACTTAGATAACTTTTGTAATGTGTTTAACTCGGGTTTGATTATTGCTGGGGCAAGGAATATAGCAGCTTGGAAATTGTGATGTTTTTGGCTAAGTAAATGTGCAGCTACTCTGCCACCAAATGAATGACAAAGTAAAAAGTTTGGTACGAGATTGTGATTCTTTGCTAATAAATCTTGAAAAGATTTGGTGAAATTAACAAAATCTTCTAAGAACCATGCCTTAGTTGGTTCTTGAGTTAGTCCAAAACCTGGAAATTCAAAAAATATAAAACATGCAAAATTATTTTCTGGTAGCTGTATAAAATCCTTCCAACTGTCTAAACTCGATCCCCAGCCATGTAAAATAAGTACAACCTTTTGGGATTGAGGGTCACCCGATATAACGTATCTAGTCTTTAAATCTTTAACTTTGGCTTGGTATACTTTCATTTACGACTACTTTTAGATTATTTATATTATTAGTTATTGTAGATTTCCATACTGGAAAGCTTTTTATCTCTGATGTTTCAACTAATGGATTGTCTTTGAGAATCTGCATAGCATTTTGTGTAGATTGCCCTAGTATAGACAATTTTAGTTGATTAAAGACCTTTTGTACATCCATTGTAGAACCGTTTAACTGTGCTTGTTGTAAACCAGTTATGACAAATGTTGCATCGAAGGTTCCCAGGTCTTTATTTTGTTTAAATACTTTATAATTAAGATTTTTAAAATCAATAGTTTTTAATAGATTATGCGGGTCTAGATTACTCATTAACTTGTTTCTCAATATTTGCTCCAAACTAGAATTACTATAAGCATAGCCTTCTAGATCTGCACTTACTTGGATTTGAAAAGAATGTAACTTTTGACCGATTAGATTATTATCCATTTGGAGTTTGATGTTCTTAATACTCATGGTTTCAGGACTTTCAAGCAATACGAGATCTTCTTTTGTTATTTGATTTTTTTGGGATAGTCCCTCCTTTAGCATTTGTGCTAATTTCACTCGTAATTCTTTTTGCGCAAACTCACTTGCGGCTACTAGATCGGTATCTTTTACAAATTTTTCTATCTTCGTGGTTCCCCCACTAAAATCTTCTATAGCTTCGGCAGAAATTAAATTTTTAGAACTCTCTTTTAGTCCAGGTAATGACAATTTAGTACCAGATGTAAGATTACCACGAACGCCAATGCCAACCCCTGCTAAATCAAAGGCATCCGATGTAACTTCGACTTCTTTAACACTAGGGTTTGAAGGGGTTGCAGCATCTAGATAGATGAAATCTTGCGACCTGAAAATCAATCCATCTTCGGTTTGAAATCGAGTGAATGGCACCAAGTTAAACGGTTTTGGTGCAGTGTTTGTAATTCTAATTTTACCTTTGGCGTTAGTACCAATATTATTTACTCCGGTTGAGACAAATCTTACACTTGTTTGAATTTTAGGAACTGAAAATTTATAAACTTTTAGTTTGTTTAAAGAACTAGATTCATTTATTTCTGAGGGTTTATTTTCGTATAAATGAATATTAAGAACTTGTTCAATAGAACTTATCTTTGGAACAATGGTGATCGTAGTTTTGGGAAATGCAAAGGCTGCAATTGTAAAAAATCCAACCAAAGATAATACCATGCAAAAAGCTAAGACTTTTTTTAACCCATGAGCCTGAACTGGCTTGTTTGGCATTACTTTCTGAGCTTGATTTTTAATGTTTTCAAGAGATTTTTTATACATTTCCAACTCTTGCTCTTGGGGTGTTTTTATATCTGCATTAAGTTGCATCTGAGCGTTCTCGGATCCTTTTTTAAAAACTAGATCCTGACTATTTGAATCCAGATTCTTATCTAGATCTACCTTTGGTTCTACATCTTCTGCTATAACCAAATCCATTTGTTTATTTTGTGGCTTTTGATCAAGGAAACTTGGCAGAATGATTCCAAAATCTTGGTTCTGATCCTTAAGACATCTAAATAATACTTGATAATGAAGGTCGGAAAAAACATTCACGTGTTCGGACTCAAAAAAAAGATAAATTTTTGGCAAAGCATGCAGGTTTGGATTGGATTCTCTAAACTTTGCTACCTCTTCGAGAATATCTGGAAGTCTAAAATCTTTTTCAACCCTGATAATATGTTTATCAAGAATTTTAATTTTTTTATTATTTTTTTTAAACTTCATTGTGAGAAGTTAATCTAAGTATTTGGTTGATGTTTGAGTTAAATGTGGACTCGGAATTTTTATTTTTATCACTTAAAAACTTATTTGCATAAGACAGGGTCGTTATTGCACCTGGTTGATCGATGATATTGTTTGGATCTGCAATAAATTTAAATGAATTCAAAGAGCAAATCTTTGTGGTTCCATGTAAATCAAATTCATTTTCGATCAATTCTGTTATTTCTGGGATTTTAGAACCACCCCCTGACAAGAAAATTTCAATTTGATACAGATCGTATAATTTAAAATCTTTAAGTGTTTGCTTGATTTCGTTAATTAGTTTTTTAACTGTAATGCACGTGACCTTGCGCAAATCTCGGTACTCTCTATCGAACTTGTCGTTACAATAATTTATTAACATTTGGAATGCTTCATCTGGACCAATTGAAAATCTTTCTTGGTACTCGTTAATAATTGTCTGAGTAGAAAAATTGAGAATTTTTGACTTAAGCAATCTGCCCGATTTGGCTAATGTAATAGAGGTTTTCGAGTGACTAACCTCTAAGATTAAAGCTTTTTGTTCAGCTTTGGCTATTAGAGACTGTGCAACAGGCTGCAAATAAATTTGAGATAACGGGAACCCAACATAAGAAGTTAAATTTTGTAATGATTCATAAAGCTTATCTTGGCAAAAAGCATTAAAGAAAATAACGCTAACGTTTGACGCCTTTAACCCTAATGGATTTGTGACTGACTTGTTGTCTAATCGGATGTCAATTAAGTCAGATTGAATGAGTTTTAAACTTGCATCTTTAAACTTTTGCCTTGCTTTTTTCATGACTGACAATCTGGTTTTTGAGTGCGACTGCTGTAAAATATTCTGCAAAGTGCCCATATCGATTGGATGCTCTGGATTAGTCTTAAAGAGACTCGTATGAAAACTTGACTCAAAAAAAGCATCATCAAGTCCACAAATACAAGACACTATATTAAAGGCTGATTTTTTGTACAGCTTGGTGAGTCTTTTGGTTATTTCTTGTCTAATCGATTCGAACTCACCATTTAAAATTTGCGAAAGTGACAAATCATGATTAATCACTTCGAAAGCCAAAACAAAGTGCTCGAACTGAGAATTGTACTTGGAAGAAATCAACAACATTTTGAGATTGTTTTGAGCAAAATCTAAAACAAGAAAAGTGTCTAGTTCTGTAGTTTTGGAAAATAAATTTTTAAACATTTGAAGTCTGACTATACAAGGATTTTTATATATTCTATATATTTTTAAGTGTTTACTGAACCTAAATCGTTTTACAAAACAGCAGTCTTTTCTATAATTCGAGTCTTTTAATTTTCTCCTTTGCTGGGAACTGTTAAAATATTGCTAGTATTTAATTTCTATCAATGAACAAACTCGGCGTTCGAAATATAATTTTGGTCAGTCTAAGTGCTGCATTATTAAACCTTTCATTTGTTTTAGCACAACCAGCTCAACCACCTGCAAATGGTGCTCTAACTCCGAATTTCACTGGGCTGAATGTTAGTGGTGCAAGCAACATTGGAACTTTAAACGTAACTGGAACTAGTGACTTGAGTGACTTAAATGTTACAGGAAACATTGAAATAAGTGACACCCTAGAAACAAATAATATTAGATCTATAGATGGCACTCTTACTAACTTTGATGACAATGTAAATATGGATGGTGACTTGTCAGTTGGTGCTGATATATCTGCAAGCTACTTAAATTTAAGAAGTGTAAGTACAGGACTTAATACTGTCGGCGATATCCAAGTTGGAGGAGCTTTAAAAACCAATACAATAAATTCAAATAACAACTCTGGAAATCCAATTAGGGTTAATTCCGACTTATATCTCGATAGCAGACTACAAGTTAATAGCGATTCTTTTTTAAGAAATACTAATATTAATGGTACTTTGAATGTTAATACTATTGAGGAACGGACAAATAATTACGGTACCCGCTTTAACAATGACATCATCGTATCTGGTGCTGTAAATGGGCAAAGTGTCGGTGCTGCCACGGGATCCTTTGGCACTCTTGAGGTAGGTGGAAATTCCCTAATGCAATTTATAGGCTCTAAACTTTATGCCCGATCAGGTGTCGCAAGTACCAATAGCTGGAGGTCTGTATCATGTTTGAGTGGTGATGTTTTAATTAACTGTGGTGCTTATAGCACATCGAATAACAGTATAAAACGCATTTATACTTATGGATCATCGGGAGTGGATACAACTTGTGCTGTTACATTTTCAGGGACTGGAAGTGGACAAATGGCAGATGCTATCTGCCTTGACTTGTAGCTAAACTTTTACAATCCTGACTTGCTAAATCGACAGTAATTAAATCACAATATTCAGCGCTACCCTCTTCTGCTTTTGCAAATGCTATATTTGTAATACATTCTTGTTTGATATTCTGATCTTGGAATTGATTACAATCAGAAAGGTTGGATACTTTTTCCAATTGAGATTCCATTTCTAGTATACTCTCACTTAAAGACTGTGAAACCTCTAAGGGTGATACGTTAGCATTTTGATTTTGTTGATCTGATAACGATGTAGATGTTGTTGAACAACCTGCAATTAACAATGTAGTTGCAAGTAAAATTAAAGGGGTTTTCATATTAAAATGTTAGAGACCTAGTTGTTTTTTAATATCGTCCACCTGGGTTTGCTCTTGTTCTTTCTGACCATGAGTACGATATTCATCTTCTAAATCTTCCCATTCTCTGCGATGTTTTTCAACCATTTTTTCTAATTCTTGTTGGTGTCTCTTTGGAAGCTCGGCAAACTTAGTACTTTCGTCTTCAAAAATCTTTATTAGGTCATCAATTTGTTGTTGCCGTAGATTTGGCACGGTGTCGATTATTTTTTTCTTTTCTTGTTTAGATAAAGAGATTGATGAAGCAAGTAATCTTAAGAACTTAGATTCGTCAAAATTTAAATTATGTTTTGGAAGCTTGATTGGTGTTTTATCTGAAACCTTTGCACCAATTTTAAAATTGGCTGGAGTATTATCTTGAGGTGGCATTCCTGGTTGGCCTGGCATTTGTCCTGGCATCGGTGGCATTCCTGGATATTGCTGTTGCACACCTTGTTGCATTTGATTTGGCATCGGTGGCATTCCTGGATATTGCTGCTGCATCCCTTGTTGCATTTGATTTGGCATCGGTGGCATTCCTGGATATTGCTGTTGCATCCCTTGTTGCATTTGATTTGGCATCGGTGGCATTCCTGGATATTGCTGTTGCATTCCTTGTTGCATTTGATTTGGCATCGGTGAGTGAGCTGTTTGTGGATTTGGTGCTACTGGTTGAGATGGTTGCGGGGTTGGTTGTTGCGAAGAAGCTGCTGTTGGTGGGGCTGGCGCTACTGATTGCTGGACTTGTGCTGATTGTTGCTCAGAAACTGCTGATTGCCCAGGTTGTTGAGTTGTATTTTGTTGGAAATTCGATAATTGGTTTAACCCAAGTGGGTCAAAAGGATCGAAAGATCCTCCAGAATTAGTCAAATTAACTTCCTGAATATCTAAGTCTGGTAAATTAAAGCTTTGCACTGGCTGTGAAGCTGGCGCTACTGGTGGGGCTGGCTGTGGAGCTGGCGCTACTGGTTGAACTGGTTGAACTGGTTGAACTGGTTGAGTTGGCTGGACTTGTTGTGGGGCTGGAGCTACCGGTTGAACTGGTTGAGTTGGCGCTACTGGCTGAACTGGTTGTGGGGTTGGCGCTACTGGTTGAACTGGTTGAACTGGTTGAACTGGTTGAACTGGTTGAGTTGGCGCTACTGGCTGAACTGGTTGTGGGGCTTGCGCTACTGGTGGGGCTGGAGCAGCAGATTGTTGCTTTTGGAATGCTTCTTGAGCTTGTCGAAAATCATCAATGTTTGGAAAAACTGGCTCCCCTGGTTTCCAAACACTTGGATCTCCACTCAAAGGGTTTGTATGAGAATCACCACTGTTACTTTGCTGAGAAGTGGATTGATTAGAATAACTTTGATTTGAAGAACTTTGATTTGTTGATCCACCACCAAAACCAGCAGGATTTATTCCGCTTGTGGAAGCTGGATTAGTTCCATCTGAGATAGGACCGATTGGTGGTGGTGTTGGTGTGTGACCTGGATCAAAACTCATAAATTCGTACTTTAATACGTGTTAATTATCTTATAATAGCATAAAATGCAAATAAATGCTAGGAAATTATAATCCTAATGACTTACAATGCTCATAGAAAGTTTTAATTTTCAACATCATAAAACTTGGAAAGTTATAACTACGACATTCCGCAAGGGTTTCAAACCGATCTTCTGCTTCTAATTTCCACAATTGCTCTTGTTGTTCAAAAGGAATTTTTTCATCTTCAAAATATTGAATTGGAAATTCCAAACCTCTGAAATTTTCAAACTCACCTGTAAAACTTGTAAAGAATATTCCATTCATGCTTGAGTATTGACTTTTATTAGCTAAAGAATCGTATTGATTGGCTTCTACATCTTCAAAATTAGTAATTGAATTTAGTAAATTATTGATTTTGTTTTGATCAGACAGTGTCGTTTTATAAAAAATAGTGTAGTAATCCTTATCTTTAAATCTTATTAACCCAGTATTGTCTGGTAGTTCATCCAAGCTATTTGTGTAATATTTTACGAAGTTTAAGCAGTCTTTAGATTGATTGTCGAACCAGAAAGTTGACTGACTAATCATTCTTGTTTGGTGTGGGGTTTGGCAGTCAGTATTTAAATTGTTATACAAATTGTCTCGAACTTTTAGAGTGTCAAATGAAACATTTATATCCTTTATTTCCCCAAGATATTGATTCAAATTGTTACTTAAATAACGCATGTGGCGAGTAATTAAATCTGCCATTTGAGCTCTAGTAATTTTATTGTGAAAATACTCAACATCTATTGGAATTAAATTTAACTCACTAGATTTATTAACAACCCCTTTGTACCATCTATCTGTTTGAGGATACTCAATATTGGAACTAACAAGAGCTAACTTTAGGGCTTCGACAAGTGTTACTGACTTGTTTGGTTTAAAATTCAGGCCTCCATCGAAGCCATTTACCCAGCCTTCATTTTTAGCCCAGCATACATATTTGTTAAACCAATCTTGAGGGCTGGAGTCAGAAAAACAATTTTGATTACTAAAAGCATCTAAGCCTGATTGATCTGAATTTAAAAACTTAGCTTCTACTAAAATTTTCAACATTTCTGCACGGGAAATGTTTTTTTCTGGTTTAAAAGTCCCATCTGAATATCCAGAAACAATATTACTTGTGTAAAGGTTTTCAATTGCTGAGTTGTGTAAATGACTCCAATGTACATCGTTAAAACTAGCCCAGGATGTTTGGGTGAAAGAAAGTAAGAAAATTAGCAGAAAAAAGTTCTTCATAAAAACAAAGGTTATTTAACAATAGATTAGCAGATAATATATAAATTAAATTAAAATTTATTTGACTTGAGGCCAATATAATATCCTAGGAGATTGACTACAGGGTGCAATATTAGGCTGATTAGAACTAAATAAAGACACTGATTGTAATTCAAAAACCCTTGTATATTTAATAACAATAGTGGTCCTATAACCCAATCTAATTGATCTAAAGGAAAGCACATTTGGCCTGGAGCTATATTGAATTGCCTCTTAATCAAACTACCAACCAAATCTCCAAACAAAGCTAAAAAACCTAGCATTGTTCCTAAAATAATTTTATCAAGTATTAATATTCCGCCTAATGCTCCGGCCAAAACTCCAAAAAAAAGACCTCTGAAGGTTTTATTTTTTCCAAAGAGTCGTTTTTGTCGAAACTTAAAATTAAGATCAACTGGGTAATTTAAAAAATTTACCTTCTTAACAAAAACTGGAGCCATGTTTGCAAAAGCCGCAGGTAATATGAAGAGAATAAAATTCATAGGTAAACTTAGGATGGTGGGCGATACTGGAATTGAACCAGTGACCTCATCGATGTCAACGATGCGCTCTAGCCAACTGAGCTAATCACCCATTGACTTCATTTTAATTAAATACTTACTACTTTGCAAGTCTCTTGACAAATCTTGGTTGTCAATCATAATAGAGTTAGTTGTTTTATAATATTTTTACATTTTATTTACATTTTGTTTACAATGTAATGTTATGTTAAAATCATATTTATTTAGATCTATGAAGGAGTTATTTAATTTAATCATTGATAAAAGGTGTCCTATTTGCAATTCGGAATGTGGTTTTCTTGATTGTTTAGATTGCTTGTCAAAACTACATGATACTTTAGAAGCAAAATATGAGTCCATTTGTTATAAAAACGCTACGCTTTCTGTGACATTTTGTAATTACAAAAAAATAAAGAAAATTATAGAAGCTGGTAAATACAAATTAAACGACGATGTTTTTTTAGCAATCGCTTCTGTTATGAACAACCAACTAAGTTTTGCTAAAGACACAATGATCACCTTCATACCATCTAGTTTTAAAGTGGACCAGCAAAAGGGTTACAATCCAGCTTATGAAATAGCTAAAAACATAGCTAAGAGTAAACAATTACCAGTTTTTGGTTTGATGGGTGCAAATCAACAAAGTAGCCAGGTTAAATTGAGTCGCAAAGAGCGAATTGAAAATGTTAAAAATAAATTTTTCTTAAAGACTCCGGTTGATTTATCTGCTTATCAAGTGTGTGTAATTGTGGATGATGTGATTACAAGTGGTGCTACAATGATGGCTGCTAGTGATTTAATTTCTGAAGCTTATCCACACCTAGGTCTTATATGGCTTGCTCCGTGCAAATCTTAGGATTGAGAAATTGTCATTTTTTGTTTAAAATATCAGCAATATAAGATTTAGATTTGAAAAAAAGAATCGCAATTGTTCATGAATTTTTTAATAAGCTTGGTGGAGCTGAGCGCACTTTGCTATCTATGCTTGATTGCCTGGGTGATTACGAGGTTGAAGTTTTTTTTCTTCAAGCCGATCAAAACTTAATAAAAAAACATCTTTCTGGATACAAAGTTAATCTATCTTTTATTAACAAGCTACCTGGATGGATGAGCTCTAAAAACAGGCTTTTTGTAGGTCTTTATCCGATTTTAGTAGAGTTATTTGATTTTAGTAGCTTTGACTTGGTGTTAAGCTCTAGTAACTCTTTTGCACATGGTGCAATTATTAATGCTAATACTCGACACATTGTGTATTATCACTCCCCTTGTAGATATCTTTGGGACTGGAAAAATGAATACGAAATGGAAAATAAATTTGGTTTAATAAAAAAAATAGTTGCCCAAACACTATTTCACCGACAAAGAACTTGGGACTTTTTAGCCTCAAAAAGACCAGATGTAGTTTTAGCTAACTCAGAGACTGTCCGTAAGAGAATCAAAAAGTATTACAGAATCGACTCGCAAATACTTTATCCACCCGTGAATATGGGAGATGGTAGTTTTGAAAATCAAAAAAAAGACTTTTATCTGTTGGCATCTACCCACACTCCTTATAAGAAAATTGATGAAGCTATTAAAGTATTTAACCAATTAGGTCTAAGCCTCAAAATTGCAGGAAGCGGCAAAGACACAGAAAGATTAAAAACAATGGCTAATAAAAACATTGAATTCTTAGGATTTATTGAAGATTTAGAACTATTTGATTTAATGAAAAAATCAAAAGCTTTTGTGTTCCCTGGGGTTGAAGACTTTGGAATTACACCAGTAGAAGCAATGAGTCGTGGATGCTTAGTTGTTGCTAAAAATAAAGGCGGCTTAACAGAAACTGTTTTAGATTCAGAAACTGGATTTTTTTATGATTCTATTGATGATCTAAAAAAGATTATCCAAAACCTAGAATCTGGAAAATTAAAAATAGACCCTGAGAAGTGCATAGAAAGAGCAAACTTATTTAGTGAAAAAAAATTTCAAGACCAATTAATAAAAATAATTCGTGAAAATGTTTAAAACAATTAAACTTATCTTGATTACATTGACAATGTTAATACCGCAGGTTGTATTTGCTGCGTCTAATGGTATTGAACTGGATTACTTTGGATCTGGTGTATTGAGTTTTCAAGAGCCACTGGATATTGCATCTTATCAAGTTTATTACGCAAGTGACTTGAATTTAAACGGACCAATATACCTTAAAGACTTGAGTAAATGTCCTGAGGATGTGGGTTTGTTTTGTATTGCTAAAAATATTTCTAGAGTTTCAAACACAGTATACCTAAACTTAAAAGATTCAATGAAGGATGCGACTTTGGCAATAAGATACAAAGATATTAATGGTGATCTTAGTCCGGTTTCAAACCTTGTAAATATTAAAAATATTGTTTCTAATGTAGAAATATTTGCATTTTCAGATTCGAAAAACATTTATTTTGAAATCGATAACACTGCTAGTTTGAATTTAAATGAGTATAGCTTTCAGATATTTTATAAAAAAACTGGTAACAGCTTAGATCCGAATACTTTTAATGGGTGTCGTAACTATGTTCAACTAAACCAAATTAAGTGTGTTGGTAAAAGTATTGATAAGATTGGCAGTGATACATTTAGAGTAGAAATAAAGGATCAATTTTTAGAGGGGTACCAGTTTGTGGTTGCGTATAAAGATAGTCACTCAGATCAACTTGTATATTCGAAACCAGTTTACATTAAGAATTCTTCTGTCGAGCGCGTGAATAAACTTGAAAAAATTGAAAATTTAAAAGTTAATGACAATAGAGAGATATTCTTTTCACCTAATCAATTAGCTGTAAAATACTATGTGAGTTACTCAAAAGAATACCCAGGGTATACACCCGAATTATCAGACTTGAATGAGTGCACCATGCAAGAGGTGTCTAGCGGATGTGCAATTGATAGAAGTTTTAATTCCAATTCGAGAATTTACTTATCTGTGCGGGACGATTTAGATAGCGGTTTTTTTGTGGTGTATTATGAGGATACACTAGGACGCTTATCTGCATTATCTAGACCAGTTTACGTTCAAAAAAAACAAGAAAAAATAAGTGAAGAGTTAAAAATTCCGACTCGATTGTATCAAATATCTTTAGACGAAATTGCATTTGAGAAAATGGCAAATGTTAAAAAGTATTACCTTGTTCACACATATGGTGATAAGGTTGGTTTTTTGTATCACTCAGATTTTCCAGGATGTAAATATTCAGGACTTAATTGTGCTGGCTATAACATTCGCGAAATAATGAATCGCTACTACATTAAAGTAAGACCAGAAAAAACGGGAAATAGGTTCGCTGTTTACTACGAAGATTTTCAAGGTAACATCTCGGCTTTAAGTAATTCGATTTACATTCCGCGCTCACCGATTTTAAACAAATCAAAACTTACAGATATTAATTTTACTGAATACTTTGAAGCAATTTCTGATTTGCACTCCAAATCTATTATAGATGGTTATTCTGATAATACATTTAGGCCTTTTAAGAAGATTACACGAGCTGAGTTTTTAAAGATTGCAATGGAAGCATACTTCCCAGAAATTGGTCTTTATAATCCAAACTACAGTTGTTTTTCGGATGTAAATGTTTCTGATTGGTATAATAAGTATATATGCTTTGCAAAACAAAATGGAGTTATTGATGGTTACCTTGATGGAACGTTTCAACCAAATAAAAATATAAGTTTGGCAGAAGCTCTAAAAGTTTCTTTGTATAGTTCAGGATTTATCAATGAAACAAATGATAATTACACTCAAGAAATGTGGTATCAACCTCTAATGAACATTGCCAAAAATAATGGATTATTACCACTATCTATATTAAATGTTAATGCAGATTACTTGATAAACAGAGGTGAAATGGCGTATATTACTTACAAAATTTTAAACAACTAGCATGTCATTATATCAAAAACACAGACCAGCAAAATTCGCTGATATGACTGGACAAAAACACGTAAGTAGCACACTACAAAATGCTATCAAACTCAACTTGCTATCACATGCATATTTATTTTGTGGACCTCGTGGGACTGGTAAAACGACAAGTGCAAGAATTTTAGCCAAGGCAATAAATTGTCTAGAATACGATACATCTAACATGGAACCGTGTAATAAGTGTCATGCATGTACTAGCATAAGCGAAGCTAGTGTTTTAGATGTTATTGAAATTGATGCTGCAAGTAATCGTGGGATTGATGAAATTAGATTACTTAAAGAAAATGTAAACTTTGCTCCAACTCAAGTGAAAAACAAGGTGTATATTATAGATGAGGTGCATATGCTTACAAACGAAGCTTTTAATGCTCTTTTAAAAACTCTTGAAGAACCACCCACTAATGTGTTTTTTATATTGGCAACAACAGAAGTGCACAAAATACCCGATACAATTATTTCTCGATGTCAGAAATTTAACTTTGAAAGATTAAGTGTTTGTGATATTGTATCTCGTTTAGAATATATCTGTGGAGAGGAACAAATAGATTTTAATCCAGATGGTTTGCAAATGATTGCCGAAATTTCTAAAGGTGGTATGAGAGACTCTATCAGTATGTTAGATCAGATTCAGACAATGGGTTGTGTTAATACTGAGAATGTAACTACCGCTTTAGGCAAAACAGAAACCAATACATTTACAAAACTATTTGAACACATGCAGGCTTCGAAAACCAAAGAAGCATTGGATATTCTCAACCAAACCTACATTTCTGGATTTAGTCTTATGCAGTTTTCGGAAGACTTTATGATGTATTTACGCGATGAAATGTATTCTACAATCGATAGAGATTTAAACAGCGCTCTATTGATTTCTGAATTGATTAGTCTGTTTTATGACCTGAAACAAAGATTTAATGACTCAGGTCTAATTAAATCCACCCTGGAAGTTTTTATTATCCAGGGCATAGGCGTATTGGCAGTTGATTTTAGAGGCAAAGATTCTGGCTCAAGAAATTCAACTTTGCAATCGCAAGAAGGTGGGGCTTCTACGATTGACAATACGCCTGTTGCTCACAATCAAACATCTGCCTCCAAGGCAAATGAAAATAACAAGGAATTACTCAAAAATATTTCTGATTTAAAAGATCAAGTTAGAAATATGCAAACTGTTATTGATAAACATAATGTCGATATTCAAAATCAAAATTCTAATATCCAACAATTATCAACGAAAATGGGTGATCTAAAATCTAGTTCTAACCAAGTTGATTCAGCTCAGCAATTAACGCCAATGCTTGATTCTGCACTGAAAATGATAGAAGAAGATATTAAGAATGAAGAAGAATCAAAGAAGGTCAAAATTTACGCGAATGATTTTGATTTAACTCAGGTTCAACAATTGTACAAAAAATGGCATGCACACATAAACACATCTGCTGTTAAACGTGCTTTAAATCAAGCTAAGCTTTCGAAATTAGATAACCAAACACTTGGTCTGGGTTTTACTTCTAACTTTTTTATTAAAACTCTAGATAAACCAGAAATTATCGATGAAATAGAAAGAGCTATTGCTGTTGAATACGAACTAGTGAAAGTTAAACCTGTTCTCGAAGCGAGTACAGGAGCAAGCGCTGTAGGTATTAAAAAAGATGATCCATTTGCTCTTGATCCAGAAGAAGAGGCTTTAAGAAAAGCAGCCGAAGAAGGTCCTCCGATTAATACAGAAGAAGATTTTGCAGATTTCTTTGATGGAGAAGTAGTCTAGTCTCTTAAATTTTGGGAGATTTGATGGTTTATTTAATCATTTCTTGAAACTGCTCCTCTGTGATAACTGGAATTTCTAGGTCTTGGGCTTTTTTAAGTTTACTACCAGGTTTTGCACCAACAACTAAAAAATCTAAGGACTTTGAAACTGATTGAGCTATTTGACCACCATTTTCCAAAACTAGTTGTTTAGCTTGGGTACGAGTGAATAACTCCAAAGAACCTGTGAAGAGAATCTTTTTATTTTCGAGCTTGTTGCTTGTGGCATTAGAATTAATCAAAGTTACTTCTATATTTTGTGTGGCTAACTTTTTCAATAATTTTTGATTATGATCAGCTGAAAAATAATCAATAATTGAATCTGAAAGATTTGGACCAAATCCATTAATATTTAGAACATCTTCGTTTTTGAGATTTAAGACGGCTGGAATTAACTTTTCCAAGGAAATGGAATCTTGGCTAAACTGCAAGGAAACATATTCTGCAAGAGAATAAGCCATTTGTTGCCCCAACAATGGAATTGATAGTGCATTTAAAAAATTAGCAAAGGCAATTTTTTTAGTTTTACTGATAGAAGATAAAATATTATTAATCTTTTTTTCTTTAAAAAGCGGTAAACCAGCTAGACTTTCGTGTGTTAGAGAAAATATATCTGCGGCATCTGCAATAACTCCATAATCTAACAAAGTAATAAGATTTTGTTCACCTAGACCGTCTATATTGAATCCTGTTTTACCCACAAATAGCTTTAAGGCACCAATATTTTTGGCTGGGCATTGTGGGTTTAGGCACCTGGTTTGCTTTTGGTCTAATTTTGTTTCGACATCGTAATTACAGATCGGGCATGAGGTAGGCATTTGAAAGATTTCTTGTGAGCCGTCTCGAAGATCTGTTAAGACAGAAACTACCTCTGGAATTATATCCCCTGCCTTGTGGATGACTACAGTATCACCTACTCGGACATCTTTGCGTTGTAATTCACTATAATTGTGCAGTGTAGCACGGCTAACTGTAGTACCTGCAACCTGTACCGGATCTAGCTCTGCTACTGGAGTAAGTGTACCAAGACGGCCTACTTGGATTGTAATATCTAAAACTTTTGTTACTACCTTTTCGGCTGGGAACTTATAGGCTGCTGCAGCTTTTGGAGTTTTTGCAGTAAAACCTAACGCATTAAATTTTTGAAAATCATTAACCTTTATTACCACTCCATCTAGTTGCATTGGAAACGTGTCTCTGTTTTTAGTTAAAAAGCTAAGGTATGAAAATAATTCATCTTTGTTTTGAATGAGTTTGTATTCTTTGTTGTGGGGAATGTTATTTGCATCTAAAAACTTAAATAGCTCAAGTTGGTTACTTGGTTTATTTGGGAGATTGTTTTTGCCTATCGAGTAAATATTTATTTGCAGGTTTCTATTTTTAGCAACGCTAGAGTCTATTTGACGGACTGTTCCAGATGCTAAATTTCTTGGATTGGCATAAGTTGTCTCGGAATCATTATTAATCCTTTCAAAATCTTTTTTAGATATAAAAACTTCTCCAGAAATTTCTAAATCAACCTGTTGTGTTAAGACTTTTGGAATATCTTTAATAGTTAGAATATTGTGGGTAACATCTTCTCCCACTTTGCCGTTACCACGCGTGAGTGCTCGGATAAATTTACCTTTTTTATACCATAGTGTAATGTTTAATCCATCGAGTTTTGGTTCTACAAAAAGGGGTTCAAAGTGATCTATGTTGGACTTGTTTATTTTGTCTAAAAAATCTTCAACTTCTTGAAAAGAAAAATAATCAGCTAAAGACATTTTAGGCGTAAGGTGAGTCACCTTTTCAAATTTGTTTGAATTAATGTCGGTTCCGATTGTTTGCGTTGGTGAGTTTTGGGTTATTAGTTCTGGAAACTGTGCTTCTAGATCTGTTAGTTCTTTTTTGAGTTGGTCACGAATTTGTTCGTCGAAAAGAGTTATGTCTTGGTCGAAATAGGCTTTGTTCCACTTTTGAATTTCTTTTTTTAAAATCTCTATTCTTTTTTTAGCTTGTTGTTTTTGCATGGAAAGTAAATTGAAAATTAAGTACAATTATGATATAATTTTTTTTGAAATAAGCATATAGAAATTATGAACCACCTACCTCCAAATCGTGATGCTGATACAAAAATTTTACCAGTTGATGATAAAGTTGTAAGTATGGGTAACGCCATTCCTGTCGACCCTGATGGGTTTACTAATGATGAATTAAATTTTTTAAAAGATTTAGAAGCGAAAATTCAAGCTAAAACTTTAGACCCATACACTCCATCTTCTTTAATTAACCAAGAGATTTATAAAGATGCAGAGCAAAAAGCACGTGGCATGGCAGACATGACAGCCGTGAATTTGTGTTCTAAAATTCGACAAATTCAGGATTTAGTCGCGATAAGTGGATTAGAATCCATGTGTGAACATCCTTCATACCAGGCAAAGCATTTGGTAATGGATTTGAAATATCAAAAAGAAATTTTTGAAAAACAATATGGTGATTTATTTATAATATAAAGTAATGAGTAATACGAAGTTAAACATTCCAGAATCGGTAAAACAAAAATATCCAAAGCTAGTTGATTTGATTTTGGAGACAAAATCTATGGATGACGACGAGAGACAATATTGGTTTAATATTTTACCAATAATGAAAACTGACCAAGTTGAAAAACTTAGAAATATTTTAGTAACAGAAAAAAATAAAATTGCTCAAATTGATTCTCAATATAGCAATGTGAATGAATCCAAACCAAAAACTGAATTTAATAAAGAAGAGTTTATTAAAAACAAACATGAGCTACGCAAAGCAGAAGCTGCTCACGAAGAAGAAGAAGAAAAACTAGAAGATCAACTTCTGTCTGAAATCGAAAACATGTAAAGAAAACTTTAAAACTTTTATAAAAAACACCTAAGGCTTAGGTGTTTTATTTTGTCTGGGTGGGTTTTGCTGTAACTATTAACCTCTTAATGTTTGTGCCTATTGGAGTACAGGTTATTAGAGTAATGCGATCATCTCCTGCATCTCCAAGAACTTTTACATCTTCTGGATACACTTTATCAATTTGAGTAACTGTATAAGAATATTTTTTTTGCTTATGGAACATTATAATTTCATCGCCTATAACTATATTATGAAGCACTGCAAAAACATCTTTATATCTACCTGGATTCCATGGGTAATATGAGGAATGGCCTGTGAGGACTACGTTTCCAGACTTGTTTGGGGTTGGGGTTCCTGGATAGTGTACAACGCCATCAAGGAGTGCTTTTTGGATATCTCTTTCAAGTCCAAACCAGTTTTGCGTGAATAAATTATCTTCTAGCACATCTTGAACCGGAACATTCGTACCGAGTCTTGGGATAATAACTCTAAATCCGGGTGGAATAATGTCTGAATTGAATATTGGTAAATTTAATTTGTTAGAAATTAGCTTTTGATTTGATTCTAAATCTTTCTTGGTTTGCTCTAATTGAGTGGATTCGGCAGAAGAATATTCGAGTAGAGAAATATTTTTTGTTTGCCCTGTAAAATCTAAGTAGTGCTGGTAAAAAATTGCACTATAAGCATTGAAATTCATAAACACGGTAGTTATAACAAAAATCAATGCAGAGGTAATTAGGTAGCGCACAATGTACTTGATTTGTGATGGAGCTTGTTTTTTTTTAATGTTTGGTTTTTGGGATGGTAAAAGTTTTGGTTGAGACTTTAGATTGATATTACGTAAGTTAACACTTTTGTCTGCTCGTTTTTTTATATAACTATTATGTGTGTTGTTTGCATTTTGCACAATGAAGGAGGTTTTTCTATATTTTAGCAGATTTTCTCCTTGAGAAAAGTATATAAAAGTTTAGAATAAATTTAACTTTTAAATGTTTTTTATGGGCTCTATGGGTATGTTTCTTTCGATATTTTCATATCTGTTAATATCGATGGGTGTTTATTTTATCGCAAAAATCCTCAAAATCCCCTACACTGTTTTGCTTGTTGTGACTGGGGTTTTATTAATTCCGCTTTCTAATCTGACTGGAATGGAGTTTTTAAGCCAGTTTTCGCTTACATCTGATATGTTGTTTTTTATATTCTTACCAGTTTTAATTTTTGAATCAGCATATAACATTAAACTTTCAACGCTTGGCGAGAATAAAAAGGTTATTACTGCCTTGTCTGTGGTATCTTTTTTGATATCTACATTTTTTATTGGAGGAGTTGGAACATGGGCTATGAATTGGCTTGGTTTTGATGTTCCTTTTTTATTTATGATACTATTTGGGACCATTATTTCTGCGACGGATCCAGTGGCTGTTTTGGCTTTATTTAAAGATTTTGGAGCTCCGCAAAGATTAGCAATGATTTTTGAGGGAGAAAGTTTGTTTAATGATGCAACTGCTTTTGCCTTGTTTCTGATCTTGCTTGATATTATTCAAAACGGATATCAAGGATTTCCAACCTTAACTAATGCTGCTTTGAGTTTCTTTGTTATGCTACTTGGTGGTGTGATTTTTGGAATTTTATTTGGAGGAATGTTTTCGAAAGTGATTGAGAAAATCAAGAACAACGAAAAAGTAGAACTCACTCTGACAATGCTTGTGGCTCACCTAGCCTTTATTTTTACCGAACTGATTTCGGAGCACTTTTTTATTGGAGATTTTGATGTGAAGATTTCTTCTATTGTGGCGACTGTTACTGCATCTATGGTGATTGGTAATTATGGTAGATATAAAGTGTCACCAAAAATAGAAGCTTATATGCATAAATTCTGGGACTACTTTGCTTTTGTAGCAAACTCACTTGTGTTTTTGATGATGGGTATTTTGTTTGCAAACCTATTCGGTAACTTTGGTGATTTCACAAAACCTCTACTTGTGAGCATTGCAGTTGTGAGTGTTGCACGTGTTATTTCTATTTATCCTGTAATTGGTGCTTTGAATTCAATTACAAAAACTGAAAAGGTCGATAAACGATGGCAACATTTATTGGCTTTTGGTGATTTAAAAGGGGCGTTGGCAGTGATTATGATATTATTAATCCCTGCAGATTTAACTATTGCTGGGTATTCAGAAATCTATACAGTTAAAGAGTTTCTAACTATTCTGACGGTTGGATATATATTCTTTACATTATTTGTAAAGGCTACAAGTCTTGGTTTTTTGATGGATAAAATGAATGTGAATAAACTAACTCCACTTGAGCAAATTGAATATCAGGAATCTAAAGCCTTGATTTACTCAAAAGTTTTATCTGAGATAAAAGAATCTTACAAAGCAGGATTTATACCAAGAAGTATTTATAGTGATCTGAAACTAAAATATCAAAAGCTTTATAAATCAGCTTATACCAGATGTGGAAAACTTGTAGAGCGATCTTGTTCCAATTTTGAAAAACTATTACGGGTATACGCAATTGGAATTGAAAAACATGCCTTAAAAAACTTATTAGTTTTAGACGAAATTTCGGAGAAGGTATTTAAAATTTTACTTCATAAATTAGATGCGCAATTAAGAATGCTTGAAAAAGGTCAGACAGATGTGCATAAGACTCTTTCTTTTTGGCCAAAAACACCTTTGCACAAATTATGGTTTTATTTTATTTATGGTTCCTCTATCAGAAAAAACCCAGAGAATATGTATATGTATTACAGGGCACTTAGAATTGTTTCCAAAAAGGTTTTGGATGAATTGTCTTCCATTAGTGAACAATCTCACATTAAAGACTTTGATCGTAAAGACACATTTGAATATTTAATTTCTATTTACGAAGATTTCTTTAAACAATCAACAAAAAAAATGAATCAAGTTTATAAAGAAAATGCATCTTTAACCTCTGATATAGATGTGAAATTTGCTCACAAAGGAATTTTGGATATTGAGCATAAATTAGTTAAGGGTTTATTGGAGCGTGATATGATTACTCCAAAATTATATTTACTATTAGAAAAAGAAATAGCAGAAGAGACTGCCTAGATTGTTTGTTTGGTTTTGATTCTTTAAAAAGACAAATAAATATGGTATAATACTTGGATAACAACAAGCATTATGCCATTTTTAGAATTTTTAATTAGTGTTGGTCTTGGAGGTTTAATTGGCCTTGAGCGTGAGCAGGTTCAAAAGAAGGGTAAATTTGTTCATATTGCTGGGGTCAGAACTTTTGCCTTGGTAAGTTTATTTGGTTCGAGTTTGAAGTTTTTAGAATCTTATTCGGAGCCATTATCTTGGATTCTAGCAGCTGGATTTTTATCTATGCTATCTGGAAATTATATTGCATCAACAATCAAGCAGGGCGTAAATGGCGCGACCACAGAGGTGGCATTGTTTCTAACACTTATTATTGGTTATCTTTGTGGTCACAAGGCGTATTTAGCCGCTGTGATTTTAAGTGTGTTAATGCTTGTAATATTGGTTCTTAAGAAATCTCTGCACTTGTTTGCAGAAAAAATATCTAATCGAGAAATGCGTTCTATAATTATATTTGGTCTGTTAAGTGGAGTTATTTTACCTCTAATTCCCAAGACTGATTTGTTTTATGGATATATAAATTTATTCCAGGCTTGGCTTATGATTGTACTAATTGCAGGTATTTCACTTTTAAGTTACATGCTAATAAAATTACTTGGAGCATCTAAGGGTCTGTTTTTGAGTGGGTTTTTGGGTGGATTAATTTCATCAACTGCTGTGACTCTGAGTTTTGCTGCTTTGAGTAAATCCTCTCCTCGGCACAAATGGAGCTTTGTAACAGGGATTGTGTTTGCTTCCAGTGCCATGTTTGCTCGTGTGTTTTTAGAAGTATTACTTGTGAATAATGCGCTTGGTTGGAAAGTGTTTCAATCACTGATTGTATCGAGTGTGGTTGGGATTTTGATTGCTGTTTGGATGGGATCGACTAAAAAAATTAAAAGTGTCTTTAAATCTGATAAAATTCAGGATCCATCACCACTGGAACTTAAAAAAGCCTTTGGATTTGGTTTGGCATTTATAGTGATTTCTGCCGTGATGAAATTCTTAAATTCTCAATTTGGGGCAAATGGAATTTATGCGGCAAGTTTTGTCAGTGGAATGGTTGATACCGATGCAATTAGTTTGTCACTTGCAAATTTAGCTAATACGGGATTAAGTTTGGATGTAGCTGCTATAGGGATTTTAATTGCTGCGTATGCGAATACGCTTATTAAATTGGGTTATGTGTGGTTTTTGGGAGATCGGAAATTAGCCCATAGTTTACTTGGGATTTTCATGGCTATGATTGGTAGTGGATATGTTTGGTATTTGGTTTCTTAACTAGACCATGTCCGACCAAGACTTGTCGTTGAGATATAAAATTAACATACCGGCAAAAAGGCTGATTATGTAACTTAGAGCAGGTTTTTCTGGGTATAAATATACATCTGCTAAGCCCCAAATTCCGCGCCAGAATACGACAATTCCGATACCGGTAATTAGATAGTAGATGGATTTTTTTAGGTGGGAGGATTTTTTTTTGAAAAACATTAGATGTAGTTAATAGGGCTTTTAATAGTTGCACCTGGTTCTATATCTGATTTTATAATGGTGCTTGGCATGATAGTTGCATTTGCTCCAACTTTAACACCTGGCATAAATGTGACTCCAATACCAATTACGGCATTATCGCCTATCATTACACCAAGTTTAGCTCGATTACTTATTGGTTGTTTGTCTAGGCGCATATTGGCTGTGACCACTCCATGAGCTAACCACACATTTTTGCCAATAATCGAATCTCCAATGAAACCTCCGTGGGTTGTTGAATATTCTTGGATTACAGATCGGGAAACTTCGGTGTTAAATCCAATTACACAGTCGTGCTCGATAAATGATTTATTTATAAGTGCTCCAACTCCAACAATTGTATTTGCTCCAATGTAAGCTGGGCCTTTAATTACTGCATTGGCATCGATTTTAGCATTGGCATCGATAATTACGTGCCCCTCTATAACTGATGTTGGGTGAATATCTGCAGATGGATCAATTTTAGCTTGTGAGTTTTCGACATACATTTTGAATTTATCATAAGCATGCCATGGATACTTAACAGCTTGCCACTGTCCTTTGTAGGGATGAACTTTAATTTTGCCACCGTTTTTGATTAGTTCAGCTAAAGCTTGTTCATAAACATCGTCTGACTTTATTCCATCATTAATTTGCTTAATAAGATCTTGGAACTGATCTGGCTTTCGAAACATGTGATATACAATATTTACTAAATCAGATGGCGTATTTTCTGGTCCTGGTTTTTCGACAATATCAGCTAGAGTTTGATCATCATTCAGTGTTAAATAACCTCCTGGAAAATAATCCTGCATTTGTTTTCCAACAATTAATGCATCGTGCTCCAGTTTGGCACCTATGGATTTTAGCTCATTTAATAGCTCTTGCTCTACAGAATCGTTGGCTCCAACTACTAGAGCTGGTTCGTTTAACAACTCACTTGGAATAGATAAAATAGCTTCAGACATGCCACCAGTTTGCTCTTGTACTACAATGTGAGCTTGCACTTTTAGTTTTTTTATAAGCTTTTCTACCTGGTCTTTTATGGCATCTGTAACAACTAGAATAAACCTGTCGAACCCGGCTTCTTGTAGTGCTTCGATTCTGTGCTGGAGAAGTTCTTTAGACTTGAATTTGATAAAGTTTTTATTTGAAATTGGTTTCATTCTAGAGGACTCTCCCCCAACAAGGACTACAGCTAGCATGTGTAATTTATGTTAATCTTGCTTAAAGTTTAATCGAAAGCTAGAATAATCGCAATTAAAGAAACCTTATGCTTACAAACTTTGCTTTTATCGATGCCTTTACTCAGAAAATCTATGTTGAACATTTTGGTTCTCGAGCTATTAAAGACTGCCCTCATATTCGTGAAAATTTAATGCGTTTATCTGGATTGGTGATTAATCGAGAAATTCCATATGTGGGAGTTCGATTAAAAGACTCCGATCTTTCTGCAATGGATTTGGAATGCTCGATGGATACAGAAATAGACGATGCTGTATGTGATTTTAACTCAACTGACAAACAAGTAATTTTAGAATCTCCAAGTTTAGATTCAGAAGAATATGTTGAAGGATTAGTGGAACATTTGAACGGACTAGGTATACAAACTGTGTTTGTATATGGTGTTCCCTACTCTGCTGTGGCAGACTTGGCTTTGGGGCTCGTTGGTAAAATTGATAAAGTTTGGGTAGTCGTAGATGCAATAAAAAATAATGAAGGTAATGAACGTGAGCTTGTTAAAGAGCTTTCCACACACGGGGTAAAAAACATTAACACCCGTAATTTAGAAAAATATTTAGATATGTAATTATGTTTATCAAACCAGAACCTTTTCGTGCGGAATGTACTTTTGTGAAAAAACTTTCAAAAAAGGTATTAGAATTTGGATTTAAAGTACAAGATCACCAATTTGAATTTATGGCTGGCCAGTTTGTTATGATGAACTTTGACAGTCTAATTGATGAACAAAAAAATTTATCAAGAGCCTACAGTATCAGCTCTGCTCCTGCAGAAAACTACTTTGAGCTATGTGTTGAAATTGTGCCTGGTGGACAGGCTGGTGCTTATTTTTCTGCTATGAAAGAGGGTGATATTGTTGATTTTAAGGGTCCGTTTGGCGTGTGCTCAATCAAACCCGAAAACACCAACGACTTACTGATGGTTGCAACTGGAACAGGAATTGCACCAATCAAATCAATTCTCGAAGATCTAGCTTCTCGTGGTGATAAACGACAAGTAGATGTGTTCTTTGGTTTGAGATATGAAGAGGATGTTTTTTATGAAACAGAAATTCGTGAATTAGTTTCTAAATTTCCAAACTCAAAATTTGTACTAACTCTGTCAAAACCATCTGCTAATTGGACTGGTGACAAGGGTCGTGTGACCGAATATATTATGGGTAAAGGCTTCAGAGAGAACCTAGATATATATTTGTGTGGAAATGGTAATATGATTCGTGATATTCGATCTGAGGCTATTGTTGAGGGTGTGCCAAAGAAGCAGATTCACGTGGAGATTTTTGATTCTTAATATTAATTTAACTTTATAATTATGTTAGAACTATACGCAAACGCTGGATGCCCATATTGCATGAAAGTTTTGAAAAAACTCAATGAGTTGAACTTGGATTTTATTTGGAGATCACATGATTTTATGGCAGGAGAAAACTCTTGGGGTTTTAAAATTGGTGGCAAAACCCAGGTGCCGCTTTTGGTTGATCAGCAAAATGGTGTGACTATGTATGAGTCCGATGCAATTATGCAGTATTTGGAAGAGAATTATAGTTAATATCAAAAAACTACATCCTAGGATGTAGTTTTTGGTTTGATGACAAATGGTTGAGTCTGGTCCGAAGTATCTGGGGCAGCGATTGCTGCTGGTGGGTCTGTTGGTGGAACTTCTACGCCTTCATTTTTTGATGGATCGTATAACACCCATTCTATTTCGCGAAAAGTGATTTCTGCTTGGACTTTTGGATGATTCCAATATTGTTGATACAACATTAGACCTTCTTTTGTTTTACAAATAAGAGATGCGTTAAAATCCAGCTCTTCGAAGAAATTTAAAGCTTCATTAAACTCAGCTTTTTTTTGAAATTCTATATACTCTTTTGAGTCGAATGATTTACTTGGATCTCTAGGATCTAATTCGAAAGATGAAAGTTGCGGATCATTAATATCTACTATTGTAACTGTAGCTTGTGCTCTCTTATACCCTTCAATATGAGATGGTTGGATGATTGGAGAGGCTTTATAATCTATAGGACTTGGTTTTTTAATATTGTCAGCCATGGTAAGATGGTTATTTTTTGCAACTATACATAAGAATTTAAATATTGCAAGTTTTGATTTACAATAAAAAATCCAAATATAAATTTGGAATGGTGCCGAGGGGCGGAATTGAACCACCGACACAGGGCTTTTCAGGCCCCTGCTCTACCACTGAGCTACCCCGGCTAAACATAAAGTATAATATTTATAGCATACTGGTGAATGCTAATGCAAACTAAAATTGTTTTTTATGAACCTGAAAATGTAATACATGTGTATTAGAAGTGTTTCTATCGAAATCTAATTGTCTCATGTTTAAATGTTGAGTAAACTCCGATAAATCTAATGGTAAATGGGCATCTGTTTCAAAGGCAGATTCTATTAATGTTAAGTAGATATCGGATACAAGGTGGGATTCCAGATAACAAGTGTAGAGTTGCGCTCCACCTGTACAAAAAATTGATTCAATATTTGGTTGCGCTTGAAGTTCTTCCAGGGCTTTTACTGGATTTGTAAAATGTAAAACTCCAGTGGGTAAATCTAGATTTGCTTGCCTGGAAATAACTACATTGATTCTGTCTTTTAATGGTCTGAAGTTTTCTGGGATAGATTCCCAGGTTTTACGGCCCATAATAACTGCATTTTGAGTGTCTGGATTTTGAGTTTGGGTAGTAACTTTTTTAAAGTGCTGCATGTCTGAACGAAAGGACCACGGCAGTTGGTTATTAATTCCGACTCCCCCATTTATGTCTGTGGCAACAATTAATTTAATTGGTTTTGGCATGTATAATAGATAATTAAACGGCTACTGGAAGTTTGATAAATTTATGATGTTGATAGTTTTCTAAGGTAAAATCTTCGAAGGTCAGTTCCCAGAATGGTTTTTGGGCAATTTTTAGGGTTGGCAATGGTAATGGGTCTCGTGTGAGCATTTCTTTAACTCCATCTACGTGGTTTGTATAAATATGAGCATCTCCAATGGTGTGAGTAAAAATACCTGGTTCTAAATTGCATTCTGCCGCAACCATCATAAGTAAGGCTGAGTAACTTGCGATATTAAAAGGTACACCAAGTGCCAGATCTCCACTTCTTTGGTAAAGTTGTAGATCTAGTCGACCATTAACTACATAAAACTGAAAAAATGCATGACAAGGAGGCAGAGCCATATCAGAAAGATCGGATACATTCCAAGCCGACACAATTATACGACGAGAATCTGGATTGTTTTTAATTGTATCAATCGCGTTTTGGATTTGATTTATATATGTTTTACGGATTTTTCCTGTTTCTTTATTTTTTCTATAAAGTGGCCAGCGAGTCCATTGGTAGCCGTAAATTGGTCCAAGGTCTCCGTGTTCGTCGGCCCAGGCATCCCAAATTGGAGTATGCTGAGTAAGCTCTTCGTTAATGTTTGTTGAACCTTTTAAGAACCATAAAAGCTCGTGAATTATTGCGTTAAACAAGGTTTTCTTGATTGTGACTAGTGGAAATCCATCGCGTAAATCATATTTACGCTGAACGCCAAAAACAGAGATTGTACCAGTACCTGTGCGGTCTGTTTTGGTTTCTCCTTGTTCTAGAACCTCTTTTAAGAGTGATTTGTATTGTTGCATTAGTCTTGGCGTTAGAGAGTAAAAATATTACAATATTAGGGTAACAAAGCACTCATGCGAAAACAACTTCAACTCAAATTATTTGCCTATACAAACATTGCCGCTCTGGCATTACTTGGATATTTTATTTTTGAAAATTATCAAAGCCAAGGTCTTATTTTTCAAGTAGCTAAAAACGACATTGCTTCTGTTAAAGAATATTTTGCAGTTATGAATTTTTTCTCTAAAAACTTAATTCTACTTGGATTGGTTTTAATAGAAGTTGTTATTGGTGTTATTCCAGCGATTGTAATGTATCCAATTATTGCAATGATTGGTGGCTGGCAAACATCTTTAGTAATTATTTTTCTTGGTAATATTTTAGGAAACTTACTGAACTACTATCAGGGAAAATTAATTTCAACGGCACTTTTAGAACGTAAAAAAAACAAAAGCTTTTTGAATAGACTTTCAGATGGTGGTTTTAGACTAATTTTTGCACTGAGATTAAACCCACTTACATCTGTAGATTCTATAAGTTATTTTGCTGGGGCACTGAGAATGAATGTTTATAAATTCTTATTTGCAACTTTAGCTGGTACTACACCTTTAATAATCGTTGCGACGTTTTTTGGTTCCAACGTACTAGAAAAATATAATATTGGACTTGAGCTACTGGTTATTTTCACTTTTATATATATTGCTGACCAACTTAGACGAATTAAAATTGTTCAGAAAATTAAGACCGTTCGTAATAACCGTTTAGCTCGCAAGAAGCAATAATATGACCTGCCATTGCCACTTCTAGCTCTGCTCTAGAGGCTTGTTTGTCTAAATATGTTTTTTTGTCGAGCGCGTAAAGAAAAAACCTGTATTGATGCCTAGTTTTTGGAGGGCACGGACCACCGTAACCAAATTCTTTAAAATCATTAATTCCTTGAGTAGCCTCTGATGGAAAATCATTAGGATCTAAAATTTTCGTAGTGGAGGGAATGTTCCAAACTATCCAATGCAACCAATTGCCTTTTGGTGCATCTGGATCATCCATAATTAAAGCAAAGGACTTGGTGCCTTCTGGTGGATTATGGATGTGTAAAGTTGGTGCAGCGTTTTCTCCCTGACAAGTAAATCGCTTGGGTATGTTTGTGTTTTTAGTAAAATCGGGAGACGTTAGTTCAAACATATTTACTCATTTAATAAATTTTCTTGTGGTAATCTAACAAATTCTTTTTGATCTGGTAAACTTGTTTGGGCAAGTTCTTTTACTGGGGTTTTATGACCACGCAGTTTGTTGAACTTCAGTGTTTGAGGAATTAGATTTCTGTTCCATGAACCAGCAAGTGAATTAAAAGCATTTGCAGCAGATGTGAGACCTTTTCCAACTTTTTCCAAGTGACCAACAAAGGTATCTAATCTTTTAATAAGTTCTTGACCTTCTTTTTTTACAGACTCTAAGTGGGTAGAAACTTTTGAATCTTTCCATGATTTTTCAACTATCAATAAAATAGCTAGAAGTGTCGATGGAGATGCTATAATTACTTTTTTAGATAATGCTTCGTCTAATAGATTAACATCTAACTCCATAGCAGCACGAATTAAAGATTCACCAGGTAGAAACATCACAACAAAAGGGGCTGAATTTTCTATTTTATCAAAATAACTTTTGGAACCAAGATCCGAGATATGTCTTTTCATATCTTGGAGGAAAGTTTTTAAGTGCTTGATTTTGGTTTCATTATCTTTTGCCGCTGTTGCTTTTAGGTAATTTGCTAATGGAGCTTTGGCATCGATTGCTATGTTTCTTACATCTGGCATTTTTACAATCACATCCGGTCTGAACATTTGGGAATCTACTGTGACTGTAGTTTGCGTTGAAAAATCTACATGTTCTGTTAAGCCGGCCATTTCGATAACCCTTTTTAGCTGTAATTCACCCCAGTTACCTCGAGCTTTTGAGTCTTTAAGTGCAGTTTCGAGTGTACGAGTTGTTTCTCTTAAGTTTTTTTCGGCTTGGATAATGTAATCTAATTGCTCTTTGAGGGCGCCGTATTTCTTATCTCGATCTTGCTCAAAAGATGTGACTAGTCTTTCGTAACGTTGTAGATTTTGCTGTAAATTATTTGCAAAATTTTGAATAGTATCTTGACGGTTTTTTAAATCTTTATCTGCAGAGACCTGAACTTTTTCGAGATTCATTTTTGCTAAATCTAAAAACTGCTGATTGTTTTTTGCTAGTGAATCTTGAGCAATGGCAGCAAAGGATTCTTTCATTTGTTCTGCAGCTTTTGTGTTTGCTTGCAATTGAGAACTATATACTTTTGTATGAGCTATCCAACCCAAAACAAAACCGCTGATTATAGATAAAAGTGTAACAATATTTTCCATAAATTTCTTATAAATTTATGTATATGTTACTGATTTGTGATTGGTATTGCAAAAATTACTTTTTGACCTGGATGATATTTGTGTTGAGTATTCTACTGTCTTCGTTTCCAACAGCCAAACATGAACTAATAACATTTTTTGGAACATTGGAACTTCTGCCAGCATGATCCCCGCTTATTATCACGAACTCTAAATTCTGTGGATTTACATCGGTTACGACAATTTCAATCTGACCTAGATGAGGATGCAACAAAGAACATTTTTTGCCCAAGAGTGTACTTGAGTAAAACATCAAACCGCCTTTTCTCTCACTACTTTCTTCGCTTGGACTTGTGTCTTCGCAGTCTTCATCGGGAATTCTGATATCTAATTGAGTGTGAATTGGTACTGGTTTTTTAACCTTTGGTATGTCGTGCGTAACAGGAGCTGTAAAACCTGGCATGGGTGAAAACTGCTGAGTGATTTGCTTAGGTTCGAATGTTAAAGAAAAGAAACTTGATTCAATTTCAGAAAAAGATTTGGCTGTATGTGACTTTTCGGCTATGAGATTTAAATTCAAAAGCCATAAATCTAAGAGATCGATTGTTTTGCGAACTAATCCTGTTTTCATGACGGCTACTCTCGAATCTCGGTAATGATTAATCAAAACCCATTCGGATGATAAAGAACTTAGGATAGGATCGAACAATTGTATGGGAGTAAAATCACCAAACAGGGTCATACTCCAAATAAGCAATAAATCAGGATTGTGTTTGGCTAGCGACACTATAAAATGTTGATCCAAAATAAGTTGCTTTGGAATTGTTGCAAAAAAGTTTGGAAACGAATTAAGTATTAATTGTAAACAATTTAGGTCTGATAAAACTATTTTGTAACTCGCAAATAAGGTTTGTGATTGATAAAGAGCTGGGGTCTGCAAAAATTGAAAGACCTCTCTGATTGCTATTTGTTTTTCTGAAGATGAATTAGCAAAATTTGGAATACTATTAAAGTAAACATTTTTTTGAAACCAATAATCCAGGATTTGTTTTTCTGATAATACAAATGGATCTTCTGTTGGCTGCAAAACAGTTTCTGTTCTAGATTTAAACATGGATGTAAACCTAGTCAACAAACCTTCATTAGGCTTTTCAAAAGTTTGAGTGCTTGTTTGTAGGAGTTCGTCAGGGGATTTTTTAAACATAATTTTTAGGATAATTGCGGTGTTGTTGCAAGCGGTATTCTAGAATAGTTTTGTATTAATAACAATAAAACTACATAATATATGTGTATTCTAACCACACAATTATGGCTATTAGTCTTCCACCTATTGGGAACCTAGAATCAAAAAGAGAATTTCCTACCCCGGTCTTGATTGAAGCTACCAGTCGCGTTATTTCTGATGAGTTGATTATGCCTAGAACAGAAGTAAATGGCGTGACTATTGACTGTGAGGACACATTAGATATGGACGATGCAATTTGGTGCGTGCGTGATGGGGTTAATTTTAGAGTTAGCGTTTCTATATCTGATGTAGCGAGCATTGTCGAGAAAGACTCCGCTACAGACAAAGAGGCTTTGCATAGAATACTAACATTATATTTACGTCAGGAGGTTAATCCGATGTTACCCAAAATACTTTCAGAGGAGACACTTAGTTTAGTTGCAGGACAAAACAGACCTGCGTTAACTTTTACAACTACGTTAAATAAAAATGCTGACATTTTAGAATACGAAATTGAACAAACTTGTTTAACATCTCAAAGCAAACTTTCATATTTAGAAGTCAATCGAGTACTTGGAGAAGCAGATGAAGATTTTGCTTATTATCAAATGTTACGGGATTTAAACCAAATTGGGTCTGCCCTGTACAGAAAAAGATTGGGAAGAAAAATAGCTACTGACTCTGGTGAATACCGATCAGATTTAATTGTTCCAGAATTAATGATTTTGACTAATCATTTAGCTGCTACACATTTGGACAATCATAATATTCCAAGTATATTTAGAAACCACCTTCCATCAGACGAGTATGGATTTAAAGCATTCTATAGTGCAAGAAATCTGGGTCACGAAGGACTGAATTTAACTGGATATTCACATACAACTTCACCAATTAGAAGATATCCAGATCTAATTGTTCATAGACAACTTATTGCGTCTATTAACTCACAAGTACCGGCATATGATTATAAAGATACTCAGCTTCTGGCTGAGTATTTTAATAGATACATGAGTTTTCAAGATGAAAATCTAGACGCTTCAACAAAACAAATTTATGTCTGGCAAAAGCAAAAACAAGAAGTTACCGAAATTCCGGAGGAAACGTTTAACGAAGTGATTGTTAAATTTTGCACCCTTCCAAGACTACCTCATGAGCTAGTTACAGAATTTAAAAAAAGACTTTATGAGGAAACTATTTCGCATGAGAGCCTAGCTAAATGTCTATTTTTATCAAATAAGGATTCTAAACAATGGAAAGTGTTACGTTACGATATTTTAACTTTCCTTGAAAATCACCCAAGACATGCATTTTACGTACTCCAATCAGCCTGTAATGAACATCTTGCAGATATAGCAGAACTACAATACGAGGTTGTTAAACTCCCAAACAAAGATTATCGATGCCGAATTTTAATGATGATAAACGATAAATATATGAGTGTAACATCGCCAGCTTATAGTAAAAAACTATCAATTTCTAAACATAGAGCCGCAAGTAGCTGTCTAAATGCGCTTATTAATGGGGGTATTATTGAGACTGAATTTCAATTTGATGCAAGACATGTATTTGAAACACAAGATTACACAAGCCCAGAAGACTTTGAAACCGATGTTGAATAATTATGGCTTAGGGGTTGGGTTTTTGATAATCACATAAGCTTCTACTCTAGATTGGTAATCATTAAAAGTAGAAGACTCATATCGACACTCTACAATTTTCAGAATTTCTTCGTTAAAAATTGTCTTTAGTGTTTGAATTTCGAATGTAAATGGATAATCTATCGTTTGATTGATTGACTTTGGTAACTCTGATTCATCTTCTATAAAGTGAACTTCATTCCAAGCTTTTGGATCTGTCATAATAATTTATTACTTGTTTTCCACATTTAAAAAAAAGCGGGATAAGCCCTCTTTTATTTTTGTGGAGCGAGTAAGGGGAATCGAACCCCTGTTTGCGCCATGGCAAGGCGCCGTAATAGCCACTATACCATACTCGCTCGTGATATGAATAATATATGAATTTTTAATTGAATTTGCAAGTAAAAATTTTGATTAACCAACCAGGTCTCTAAAAACCTTAGAAATTTTGTCGATAACTTGTTCTTGAATCTCAGTGGTTACTTTTGACAATAAAGTCTCGGGTACTTCTTGTAAATCAGCTGAGCATAACTCTGGAATGGTTTGCAGATAAATTTCTTTGATTTCTTGTGAAATAGCTGTGTGGTTTATTGCATCCGCACCTGCAGCTTCGAACAATCTAATCACCTCATGATCTGGAATCAATATATCCCCTCGGCTCAACTCAACTAAAGATATGATCGCCTTGTGTTTAGACGACAAATTCATGCTTTTTTCTAGTACTTGATTCATACTTATTTTTTATAGTGAGATCATCTTACATTCAGAATCAAACTTGTCAAATGTAAAATCACAATCCTAATTATCAAATTCCAGACTAGTTGTTGAATTTAAATAGCATTACATCACCATCTTGGACAATATATTCTTTTCCTTCGAGTCTTACTTTTCCAGTGTCTTTGGCTTTGGCCCAACCTTCGTTGTCTACAAAATCTTGGTAAGCTACAACATCTGCCTTAATAAAACCTTTTTCAAAGTCGGTATGAATAACTCCAGCGGCTTGTGGCGCTGTAGCACCTTTTTTCACTGTCCAGGCTCTCACCTCTTTTACACCAGCTGTAAAGTAAGTTTGCAAACCTAATATATCGTAAGCAGTTCTGATTAATGTGTTTAGAGTTGGTTCTTTTAGACCTAATTCAGATAGAAACATGTCTGCTTCTTCTTGATCAAAACTAAGTAAATCGTGCTCCAACTTTGCAGAAACAGGAACTAAAAAGTCTGAATCTTCTAGTGCTAATTTTTGACGAATACTTACTAAGTCTAATTTTGCTACCTCGTCTTCTTTTGCATTTACCACATATATAAATGGCTTGATTGTGAGTAAATGTAAGTCTCTAATTGCTAGCAATTCTTCTTTGGAGTCAGTAAAGGATCTTGCTTTGTGTCCGGCTTGTAGATGATCGTATAATCTTTGGAGTAAATTTGCATATTCAACTTTGTCTTTTTTTCCACTTTTACATTCAGATTGTGCTTTGGCTAATCTTTTTTCTACAGTTTGAACATCGGCTATAATAAGCTCGGCTTCGATTACTTCTTTGTCTGATTCTGGGTCGATATTGCCATGCACATGATGAATATCGTCATCTTCAAAAACTCTAATAACGTGTGCTATAGCATCAACTTGTCTAATGTGACTTAAAAATTGATTACCCAAACCTTCACCACTAGAAGCACCTTTAACTAGACCTGCAATATCTACAAATTCAATAATAGCTGGAACAACTTTTTCTGGAGATACAATATTCGAGAGGCCATCTAATCTTGAATCAGGAACCTCTACAATTCCCACATTAGGATCTATTGTACAAAATGGATAATTGGCAGCCTCTGCAGAGTGTGATTTTGTTAATGCATTAAAGAGTGTCGATTTACCAACATTTGGCAATCCGACGATTCCTATTTGAAGACTCATTGAAAAATTTTTAAATTTTATTACTTTAATTTTTAACAGATGTGCTAGTATTTAGCAAAATAATTAACACACAACATGGAGTTTTATGTAAAAATGTTTACCGATGGTAGTTGCTTGGGCAATCCAGGACCTGGTGGCTGGGGCGTGGTCTTGCAAAAATTTGATCACAATTCAAAAAAATTTATAATCGAAGCAGAGCTTTCTGGAGGAGAAAAAGATACAACAAATAACAGAATGGAAATCCAAGCTGTTGCATCTGGAATGGAGTTTTTAATTTTTAGAGAAATTCGTAATTCTCACATAGATATTTATACTGATTCTAATTTAGTATTTTCTACTTTTACAAAAGGTTGGAAACGCAAAACCAACCAAGATAAATGGGAATTGATCGATGTAGCTTTGCGTAAATTGGTTTTAATGGGAAATAAAGTTACTTGGAACTGGGTAAAAGCGCATGCAGGACACCCAGAAAACGAACGTTGTGACGATTTGGCACGCGCTCAAGCTGGAAACTTTCAATAACTTGGAAACAAAAAAAGCCTCATACGAGGCTTTTTAAATTTTTTACAATGCGTCTAGTTTTTCTTTGAGTGCATCTTTGGACTGAAATCCAGCTAACTTATCTACCACTTCTCCTTGGCGGATGAAAAGTAGAGTTGGAATCGATGTAATTGCATATTCTTGAGCAATTTCTTGAGCTTCGTCGATATCGACTTTGATAATATGAACTTTACCTTCATATTCAGCTGCTAATTCTTCGATTATTGGAGTAAGCATTTGGCAAGGCCCACACCAATCCGCAAAAAAGTCGACCATAATTGGTAATGCTGAATCAGCTCTTAATGATAAAAAATCTTGTGCAGATGTAGCTTGCATAACATTTTGATTAAATTTTTTATAATATTATCAAAAAAAAATAAAATTTCTAGTTGATTTCTGGATTTTAAAGTTGTAGATGCTATAATATCTGCAACTAATTAGGCTTATGTATAAAAGATTTTTTATATTTTTATTTGTTTTATTGCTTGGCAATTCCGGATCGGTTTTCGCCATGGATTTTGATTGCTCTTTGGAAACTTGTATTTCTGAGTTTGAGCAAGTTCAGAATTCAAAATATTTTACCGGGGCTTTGATTAATGGAGATTTTCATGAACAATCATATGTACAATTTAAATTTGCCGATGGAAATTTGAGTAACTGGATTTTGTTACATGACGATTTAGACACCGAGCATAGTGGCCATGGTGAAGTTTTAGTAAACACAAAAACTGCTTCCGCTCTAAGATTTAAAACATCAGATGATCACGCGGAAATAGATTTTGAATTTGTTGGCCTAACAGATTCAATACCAAAAAAACTCATGGCTGGTAATGATTTCTCTGGTTTGAATATTATTCCAAGAAGCACATGGGGTGGTTATGAAAAAGAAAATACAAAATTAAAATTAGTAGCTTCAAGAAGCTTCCTACCAGACTTTTCAAGTTTTTATTCAAAGGAAGATCCAGAAATTTCTCAAGTACTCGGTTTTGTGAACAATAAAACACTGTTATGGCCTAGACAATACGCTAAAGAAATTAAAATGTTAGTTTTGCATCATACAGCTTCTACTAACGAAATTGACAATCCTGCTCAAGCTATAAAGAATATTCATGAATTTCATACAAATGGTAAAAACTGGGGAGATATTGGATACCATTACATTGTAGCTCCAGATGGACAGATTTTTGAGGGTAGAGCTGGTGGCTCTGGTGTAATTGGTGGTCACAGCTTCGATGTTAACAAAGTTTCTGTTGGAATCTCTGTTATGGGTAATTATCAAACAAGTCAGGTTCCAACTCCAGTTATGCATTCGTTGGCGGCTCTTTTAGAAAAACTTTCTGAACAATATGACCTGGATCCAAATGCAAGTGTCAGATACAAAAATCAGACAATGCCAGTTATTGGAGGTCATAGAGACACCGGTAAGACACTGTGTCCTGGGGAGTATTTATACGAAAGAATTCCAGAACTGCGCTCTTGGGTTAGCTCTAATATGAGCATGAACCCTAAACCGTTTTCGCTAGAATCAGAAAATCTATTCAACCTTGAATCTTTAACTGCAAATTCTTTAGAAATTAAACTCAAAAATCTAACTACTCAAAATTGGCAATCAAGTAATACTAAACTTATTCCAGCAAATTCAGAAACTAGACTTATAACTGGCAACTCAGAATTTAAACTTGTTTCAAACAACATTTCTAGTGGTAAAACAGGAAGATTCAAACTTGATTTTACTCCTAAAAATTTATCCGGATTTAAAACTCTAAGATTCAAATTGCAGAATAACGGAGTTACATTTGATCAAGAAGTTTTTGTAAATATTGTGATTAAACCTTTTGATATTGAATACTCTTTTGATGCTCGAGCATTAAAAATTTCTACAAAAAAAGGCAAATCATCTAATATAGAATTTGAACTTACTAACGATTCCAAAATTAATTTTGATTCTAAAAATCCAGTGTATTTAGCGATTTTAAACACAGATTCTGCTGAGGATTTAGTGTCTATTAAATCGAATCAAATAAATTTAGCCGCAGGTAAATCTAGGAAATTTAATGTCTCTGTGGATGGCGCTAAAAAATCTGGAACGTATACTTTTAAACTTGGATTAATTAGTCCAGAAATTGGTGTTATAGATGGCAAGGTGCTGGATCTAATAGTTCAAAATTCAACAGCTACCACTGTACGCAAAGCCCAAACTATGAAGTATCTATATTCATATTCTATGCCGATTGATAAATGGCAAAAACTTACTGTTTCTGTGCCTAACAATACAGATAGAACCTGGACACGTGAAAACTTTAAAATTACAAGCTTGACTGATTACAATACCTTTATCACTATACCAAAAATGCAGGAACGATCAGTTGCTCCTGGGCAAAGTGCTACTATCACCTACACCGCACGTGTAAATAATGAAAGCCCACATGTAATATTGATGCGATTTTTTAACGAAAAATTTGTTTATAGTAAATTTACAAGGGTTGAGATTAATTATAATCAAAAGCCAAATTTAACTCAAGAACCTGTTCGCAACGCAGCCCTGGACTCTGCTGTGAAATCTGTGTCTCAGGTAACCTCGAGACCTTCTGTAGCAACTCCGGTTCCAGTTGTGGCACCGGCTCCGGTGGTGAGTGGGAATTCTCGAAATGAACAAAACCCACTATTGCGAGTGCATATCACACAAGCCAATCTAGATAGATATGAAATTACTTGCGACACACCATTTATCTCCAATCTTGGTGGTTTACGACAATACAAGGCATCGGAAGTTATTAATGTTAATATCAAAAGTGCAAATCAGCAAATCGCACGATTCGAACCTATAAAAGACGGTGTGTGTACAGTTTTAAATTTAGAGCGGAGACCGGCTTGGAACAAGAATCTGAATGACAACTCTTTTCGAGGAAACTTGGAGATTAGGTTTGATAATAATCAGGCTATTTTGATAAACGAAATTAGAATGGAAGACTATCTTAAAGGTCTTGGAGAAGTTTCTAATTCAAGCCATATAGAAAAAGCAAAAACAATTATGGTAGCCGCTCGATCTTATGCATATTACTACGCTTTGGTTGATAGAAAATTCCCGGGCAAACCATACGATCTTAACGATGATCCAAATGCAACTCAAAAATATATTGGATATGGCATGGAAAAACGCTCCCCTCTTGTATCCAAAGCTGTAAATGAAACTTATGGAAAGGTGGTAGGTTACAATAACGATGTGATCAAAGTACCTTACTTTAACCAAAGTGCCGGTTATACAAAAAGTGCTTTAGATGTATGGGGTTGGAAAAATGTTCCATATCTAAAAGGTGTTTCGGACCCTTATTGTAAACAAACAAGCTTTCTAGGTCATGGAGTGGGAATCTCTGGTTGTGGTGCAAGCCAAATGGCACTTGAGGGATTTTCATATGATAAAATTATTAAGTATTACCTTCCTGGAACTGTAATTAAAACTATCTACTAAATTATGAAAAATATTTTATTTATCAATACTGCTTTAAGTAAAAAATGTGTGGCTTTAAAAACCGAATCTCAAGTTTTATTTAAAGATACAACTGGATATAAAAAAGACTTAGAAAATACTCTATCTGCAATCGATCAACTTTG
>CBFHYO010000025.1:0-35732 GCA_965660075.1 Patescibacteria group bacterium | reverse complement strand
CACCAGCACAAACACAAGCAGCCCAACCAGCCCAACCAGCACCTGCCGCCCAACCAGCACCAGCACCAGCAGCCCAGGCTCCAGCCCCAGCACCAATGCAAATAAATTATTGCTTGTATCTTACAAGAAACCTAAACACATTCGATCCAAGTGCAAGCAATATTAAAACTCTCCGATCTTTAATAACACTAGATCAAAACAAAAATTGCCAAATCGATAGAGGTCGCGAAACATGCAACATGAATTTTGCAGCAGCTCAAGAGAAATGCAAAGCAAATCCACAAGCAGACATTGATGATAATTTAACTGCAGTCACAGGTAGTCCAGCCACAGAATTAGGAATTACTACAAGTTGCTCAAACCTTCCTTACTTTGGATGTCTAAGAACAAACCTGCCTGAGTACCTAGATATCGAACCTGGTTATACTGCAGAATCACTAGATGTAAATAAGGTACTAAAAACCGAAGGACAAATAGGATTCCAGGGAATAGACGATCAAGGAGCTGGCGAAAACAATCCAGCAATTAATTTTTTACTTTATATAATTAACACTCTCAGTAATTTAAGTTTTTTAATAGCAGTATTCTTTCTAATTATGGGAGGTTTTTACACCATTGTAGCTAGTGGAAATTCAGAAGCCACAGACAAAGGCAAAGCTGCAATTAAAAACTTTATTTTTGCTATCACATTCACACTACTTTCCTATACAATAGTAATAATAATTCGTACCCTACTTTATAGCTAATTTCTATGTTCAAAAATAAATTCAAAAAAACTATAATTTCAATCCTTTTTGCTGCATTCTTAATACCCCAAATTTCCCTCGCAAACAAAACCTACATAGATTTTCTACAGGGTGCCAATTGTGTCCCAAGCTATGTAGGAGATCCACTCTGCGATGGGAGTAAAGGATCTACTGCTGGAGGGGCCGTAGCAAAATTATACAAAGCTATTTTTTCGCAAGGGGCAGTAATAACCCTTTTAGACGAACCACTCACAAGCAACCCCGAAGAATTAATCACGGTTCTCAGAATGTGCAGCTACAAACAAGTCACTGGCGATGCAATAGTCATAAATGCCTGCAGCGAATACTATGTAAATTCCTGCCCACAAGCAGACACAACAGATAAATTTATATCCCCAGAACTACAAAAAACAATACCTAACGGTCGTGCAATAGATCAAATGGCCTATTTCACATGTTCTACCAAACAAGTTCTAATTGCAGCAAGTGGAACAGGCTTAATTCAAAAATATCTAAAGCTGATTTATAACTTTGGAACTATGGCAGCTGGAATATTTGCAATACTTATGATTATGTTCAATGGTATCAAAATAAGTGTTAGTGGATCAGACGAGGGCGCAGTAGACGAAGCCAAAAAACAAATTACAAACAGTTTACTAGCTCTTACTGTATTGTTCTTATCTGGATTTATACTATATATAATCAATCCAAATTTCTTTACTTCTATCTAAAAATTTCCAATGAAACAAATATTCAAAGCAATAATAATCTGCGCACTCTGCACATTCAACTTAATTGCAAGTGCAGAAGACCCAACACCAGAAGCAACAGCACCAAAACCTTTCCAAAATATATACAAACCAAACTCACTACCTGGACCAAAAGTAAACATACCAGGTACTAATGGCCAAGCAGGACAAAGTGCCACCCAAGAACAAGTAAACCAATACATTAGTCAAAAAGTTTTACCAAGAGTAGCTATTAGATTAACTAGCTTTATCACAATTGCTGCATTTTTAGGATTATTGTATTCAGGTTTTTTATATCTCACAGCACTCGACCAAACAGACAACTACCAAAAAGCAAAATCGGTTGCAGTTTATTCTATAGTAGGTTTGATTGTAGCGTTTATGGCTTATAGTATTGTTCAACTTGTATTTAGTTTCCCTCTAATTGATTAATATGAAAGATAAAATAATAAAATTATTAATTGCAATAACCATCTTTGGATCAAGTCTCTGTCCAATAACAATTCAAACAATATATGCACAAGACAAGGCCCAACAAGCCCTAGACAAACTGCGATCCAATGGAGATGATCTTAAAAAAATCACAGAGTCCAAAGCCATAAAAGATAAAAATGTACAATTTGTTGAGGGTGATCTAGAAACAGAAGTCTTACCAAGACTTATAAGAATAATTTTTAGTCTCTCCTCACTACTTATAATGATAATTTTTGTGTACGCTGGTATTCGTTTGGTTTTCTCACAAGGAGACGAAGAAGAAATGGGCAATGCCAAAAACATGCTAGTTTATTCAGTAGTTGGAGCAGTAATAATCATGATATCATTTGCATTGGTTACTGGAGTAGTTGGATTTCTTACTAACATAAATTCTTAAATATGATCAAAAAACTTTTTTATAGCTTAGCCGTCTGTGCGGCAATTTTATTTACACAAAGCACCAATGCAGCAGCCTTAGAAACGCCACAGAGTTTTCAGGTAGCTGTAGTAGAATTAGATGCAGAATTTAGAAATAGAGCAAACCTGCCTTTCCTCAGAGACGAAAATAACAACCCACTAACAAATCAATCCGGAGAAGAAAAAACAAAAACCTTAATCGGACAAGTAATAGGTATTGCATTACAATTTTTAGTTGGAATCGCTGTTATTTTTATAATTTTAAACTCATTTAAATTCATCACTGCAAATGGAGACGATAGTAAACTTTCAGAAGCAAAAAAAAGTTTACTTATACTTATTGGAGGATTATTGATAATTTTCTTTAGTTATAGTATTGTCAGTTTTGTATTTAAAACGGTGTTATTTGTCGAAGAACTAGATCCAATTATAGAAGTTCAAGACACAACACAAGCACCCCAATCTGGAGGTGGACAAGCACCATCATAAAATTTAAAACTATTTTTAATGTCAATTCGAACTAGATTTGCCCCATCCCCTACAGGATATTTACACATTGGCTCGCTTAGAGCAGCACTTTATCCGTTTTTATTCGCCAAAAATCAAAAAGGAACTTTTGTATTAAGAGTCGAAGATACAGATAGAGAAAGATTAGTGCACGATGCAGCAGATAAATTAATAGAAATGTTAGAATGGGCTGGTATCACTCCAGACGAAGGCCCAAAACAAGGTGGAGACTTTGGACCATACATTCAATCAGAAAGACAAGATAAGCACCATAAATACGTAGCTCAATTACTCGAAAACAAACACGCATATAAATGTTTTTGTACTAAAGAAAGATTAGATCAACTACGCGAATCACAAAAAGCATCTGGCCAAGCACCAATGTACGACAAAAAATGTCGTAATCTTAGTTCTGAAGAAATCCAAGCAAATCTAGACGCAAAAACCCCATTTGTAATAAGACAAGCAATCCCAGAAAATAAAACAGTCGAGGTTAAAGACCTTGTACGAGGAAAAATTATTTTTGATACAAACACACTTGATGATCACGTGTTACTCAAAACAGATGGTTTTCCTACCTACCATTTGGCAGCAATTTGCGATGATATAGACATGCAAATTACTCACATTTTCCGTGGGGAAGAATGGCTTCCTTCAGCTCCAAAACACATCTTACTTTTTATAGCACTCGGTGCCAAACCACCAAAATATGGACATCTGCCACTTATTCTTGGTGACAACAAAAAGAAACTTTCAAAAAGAACAAACGATGTAAGCGTAGAAAGCTATATAGAAAAAGGATTTCTAAAAGAATCAATTATTAATTATATAGCCTTACTTGGCTTTAACACTGGTGATGGACAAGAAATTTTATCGATGAACGAATTGATAGATAAATTTGATATAAAAAGAGTCCAAAAAGCAGGAGCAATTTTTGATTTGGATAAATTCAAATGGATCGACTGGCAATGGAAAAGAAAATTATACACAAATCAGATTAAAAACTTTGCCAAAGCAATTCAAGCAGATTGTGTTATTAACGAAAACAAAAAAGGTGCCGTGAATGTCTCATTTAATTCCGACGAAAAACTTTTAGAATTCTACTACAAAAAAGGCAACTTACTGGAAACATATTTAACAGCAGATACAGTAAGAACATTGGAAGAAAACATTACGGAAAAAAACAAACTTTACCAAGCTTTAGTTTCACTCGAAGAAAAAGTACTAAAGAGTCCAGAAACAATTCTCGAAGAAATTGATTTATTTTTCCACACACCACAAACTAAAGATTTCAATCCAAATTTGTTTGAACACGAAAAAATGCAGGTAACAACCGATATAGCACTAAATGCTCTAAACGCACTCGTATTACACCTAAAACAAGAAGACTTTGGATCTATAGACAAATTAAGAGAAAAATTTATTACAGTTATTTCAAATCTCGAACTAAAAAACGGACAAGTTCTGTGGCCGACAAGAGTAGCGCTGTCGAATAAAGAATTTTCTCCAGGTGCATTTGAACTTGCATATGCTCTAGGGTACGAAGAAAGTCTACAAAGAATCAAAAACGCTATTGACGCTTTGGGTTTACAATAAAAAAAACATAGATTATTATAGTATTGTATTTAAAATACACAATTATGAATATCAAAGTATTCAAGGCTTTAATGGTTCACATCAAACAAAAATACAAATGCGTTAAATGTAAAAAACGTATGTCTGATAGTGAATTGTCATTAGAAGCCTTAGAAAAAGGCACTGTAACCATCGCTTGTAATTGCAAAAAGTGTAAAACAAATTCTGTTTTCGAGGTGCAACTCTTAGATAATTCAACCCGAGAACATAAAGCTCTTACACACAAATCTGTTTCTACAAACGATATTTTAGACGTTAAAAACTTTCTAAAAGATTTTAACGGAAGTTTTAAAGACTTATTCAAATAAAATGAAATTTCTACTCCCTACTCTCCTTTTGCTCACACTATCTGGTTGTTCAATTGTAAAACAAGCACAAAACGACGCTATGAAAACCTATGAACAAACACGTGATTTTGTTGAACAAACCACAAATCAAGTACAAGAAAACTACACTAAGACAAAGCAAGAATTCGAAAACACAACAAAAGAAGTTAAAGACAGAATCGAACAAACAACTCAAGATGTGAAAAAAGCATCAGAAAAAATCGAAGAAACCTATAACGATGTATTAAAAGCCCAAGAAGAAATTCAACAAGCTGCAGATGCAATAAACAAGATCACAAACTAATGAAAATTCAATTTCATTTACACATCCAAGGAGATCCAATAGACAACATAAAATACACAGCTCACCAAGCAATAGACAAAGCAGCTAAATTAAATTACAAAGTGCTTAGTTTTACATGCCATGACAAACTAATTTTCACAGATAAATTGGCTGAATATGCCAAATCAAAAGGAATTTTATTGATACCCGGTATAGAAAAAACAATCGAGAACAAACACGTATTAATAATAAATGCCAAAAAAAGTACCGAATCAATCGAGACTTTTTTGCAATTAGCTGAATATAAAAAGTCTCATCCGGAGAGTTTTATAATTGCTGCACATCCATTCCACCCATCATCGACAAGCTTAATGTTTAAACTTATTAAACATATACAATTATTCGATGCAATAGAACACAGCTATTTTTGCTCCACATTAATCAACCCTAATTTAATAAGTAAAATCGTAGCCAAAGTATATAAAAAACCAATAATAGCTACCGCAGACATTCATTATTTAGAGGGATTTGATTACGGATTTACCAAGCTGACAACTAAGACAAAAATGCATCCACAACATATTTTTGACAATCTTAGAAAACAAAATTTTGTTAATGAAAGTCAAAAATTTTCAAGCATTTGCTTATTTAAGTTATTATACAAACTGAATAAAGCTACTAAATGAATCAAAAACAAAAATTCATAGAACAAATATTCGAACAAGCTCAAAAAAAACCAGCGAGAATCCTCTACCCAGAAGCAGATTTAGACATGCGCGTATTAGAAGGAGCAATAAGAGCTGCAGAGCTAGCAATTGCAAAACCGATTCTTTTTGGTGATGTTGCATCACTAACAAAAAAAATACAGCAATATGGACCAAATATACTAGAACTAGTCGAAATTTTTGATCCAGAAGTCCAACACACACTTAAAAGTCATTACACAAAACAATGGTACTTGCTTACAAAAGATAAAGGCAAAAGCTTAGAACAAGCAAATAAAGATTTGGATAGCTTTCATCACTTTTGCGCCTTTTTGCTAAAACACGATAGAGCAGATGCAATAATAACAGGAGCAACAAGCACAACAGCCGAAACTCTACGACCAATATTAAAAATTATTGGAACTAAAGAAAAGTACCATAGAGTTAGCGGATTCTTTTTTATATTACTCGAAGAAAAAGCTTTAATATTTTCAGATTGCGCTGTAAACATAGATCCAACAGCCGAACAACTAGCAGAAATTGCTATAGACACAGCCGAAACAGCCATTAAATTTGGTATGAAACCCAAAATAGCATTTTTGAGTTTCTCAACTCATGGGTCGGCCAAACATCCATGTGTAGAAAAAGTTATTCGAGCTACCGAAATTGCCAAACAAAAACGTCCAGACCTACCAATAGATGGAGATCTGCAGGTAGATGCAGCTTTAGTACCGAGTGTCGCACAAAAAAAACTCAAAAAAGAATCACCAATTCAAGGAGATGCCAACATCTTAATTTTTCCAAATTTAGAAAGTGGTAACATCGCGTACAAACTCACAGAAAGGCTGGCAAATGCATTTGCCTTGGGTCCAGTATTCCAAGGACTTAAAAAACCAATCAACGATCTATCTAGAGGTTGCTCAACACAAGATGTTATTAACATTTCAGCAATTACAAGTGTAGAAGTTAACAATTAATGATGAAATATTTAATTGTAAACATAGGATCATCTAGTATTAAACTTGAAATTGTGAATCGAAATCTGCAAATCACAAGCAGTTTTTTTGAATACCACAATAACAATATAGAGCAATGTCTAAATACAATGCTCAAAAAAGTAGATAAATTCGATGTAATAATACATAGAGTAGTACATTCAGGCAGAGAAATAAAACTATGTGAAAAAGTAACAGAACAAAGCATCCAAAACATACAAAAAGCCTGCCCTCTAGCTCCCCTACACCAACCGGCAGAACTTTCTGGAATTCACACATGTCAAAAAATGTTCAATCAACCTCAGTACGTTGTGTACGACACTGGATTTTTTAAAGACGTTCCAGATTATGCATATACTATTGCCATACCAAAAGATCTCCGAGAAAAACACCAAATACGAAAATATGGATTCCATGGGATTGCTCATGCAAATCTATTCGATCAAGCAGTATCAAAATGCAATCTTAATCCCAAAAAAAATAATGTCATAAGTGTGCAGCTAGGCAACGGTTGTTCTGTTGCACTAATTCAAAATGGAGTAGCAATAGACACTTCCATGGACTTTACTCCCCTAGCAGGACTTATTATGGGTACACGGGTTGGAGATTTAGATCCGGGAATTTATAACTATTTACTAAAAAACGAACCCAAACTCGACATAGATAAAGTCTTAAATAAACAATCTGGCTTACTTGCATTAAGCGATAAATATTCAAGTATGAAAGATATAATCGAAAAAAAAGATACAAACCCAGAAATTTTAATAGCCTACAAGACTTTTTGCTATAGAGTTTCAAAATATATTTCCGCCTATGCCGGCTTATGCAATAATATAAATGCTGTAGTCTTTGGAGGTGGAATTAGTTACAACGCCCCACAAGTTACACACGATATAATAAATAGAATCAAAGGTTTTGTACCTGCAGCACATTTAGTGTGTGAAACTCAAGAATCTATTCAAATGGTAAAAATAATTAATAATCACCTCTCATGAAATATTCTTTTTTCGAAATAAATATTGACTCTGGAAACAAAGATCACATTGTTTTAAACAAAAACCAAGCTGGATTGCTAAAATTAGCAGCTGGTGATCGTGTTGAGTTAGTTAACACAGAAACAAAAGAAACATTAAAAAATGTTATAGTTGATCTTAGTAATCATAGAAAAAAAACCAGTATTGGAATTTTTGCAAACACAATCAAAAGATTAGGACTTAAAAAAACCCATAAGGTAGAAATTGAAAATATGGGCAAACCGCTTTCAACATTCTATATAAAGAAAAAACTCGATGGAAAAAAGCTCTCTAAATCAGAAATCAACGAAATTATTAAAGATGTTGTCGAAGGTAATCTGCAAGCAAGCGAACTTGCCTATTTTGTAGCAGGAGGCTATGTGCACGGGTTTACATTTCAAGAAACAGCAGATTTAACTAAGGCAATTGCAGAAAATGGAAATCAAATCAAATTCAGACCAAATCAAATTGTAGTAGACAAGCATTGTATTGGTGGGGTACCAGGCAACAGAACAACAATGGTTATGGTTCCAATTATGACAGCCCTTGGATGCAACATGCCAAAAACTTCCACAAGATCCATAACATCACCAGCAGGCACAGCTGATACAATGGAGGTACTTGCAAATGTAACAGTAGATTTTGAAGACATTCCAGAAATCCTAAAAAAAGCCAAAGGATTTATTATTTGGGGTGGTACATCTAATTTAGCAGACGCAGATGATAATCTAATCGAAGTCAGACACTCAATGAACCTAGACCCATCTGGAATGGTACTTGCATCTGTTCTTGCAAAAAAGAAAGCTGCAGGATCGACTCATGTATTAATAGATATTCCCTATGGAAAACACGCAAAAGCAACATATAGCGAGGCAAAAACCTGGAAGAAAAACTTCGAAAAAATAGCTAAACTAATAGATTTAAAACTAAAAGTAATTCTTACCAAAGGTAACCAGCCAATCGGACAAGGTATTGGAGCTTATTTAGAAGCACAAGATGTAATTAAAACATTAAAGTGCCAAGCAGATGCACCAAAAGACCTTCGAGAAAAAGCTCTTCAAATGGCAGGTTTACTACTCGAAATGGCTGGAAAAGCCGAAAAAAAACAAGGTTACAATCTAGCTAAAGAAACTCTAGATAGTGGCAAAGCATACAAACAATTCGAAAAAATTATCGAAGCACAAGGACCAGCTCCATTCACTGTGAAACAAGCCAAACATACACATGTTTTAAAAGCTGGAAAATCTGGAACAATCAAAGAAATGCACATTAAAAAAATATCAAAAACTGCACTTATGCTTGGAGCACCAAAAGATAAATCAGCGGGGGTATATATGCAATGCAGACTCGGAGACAAAGTTACCAAAGGTGATACATTAATGGTACTGCACTACAACAACAAAGAAAATCTAGAAACATTACTCAAACACAAATTACTCTCAGAAATTTTCACAATAAAATAAAAAAGCCTCATTGAGGCTTTTTTTTATTTGAGATCAACATTGATTAAATATACTTTCTTATCATTAGCAATGTATATTTTCGATGCATTATAATCCACAAACATCTGATTAGCATCTCTCACATCTGGAAAAGAAATCTGATCTACGTAATCCAAATCACCATCATTTTGCTTATAGAATCTAATAATTCTATTTGCCTTAGATTCAAGCACATATAAATAGTCATGATCAAAATCGGTAAACATAGAATCAATAGATGTAATTTTAGTAAGTGGTTCTGATTCTAACTTAAAAAAAGTATTCTCAGATCCTTGATAATACTGCTTTATAGATGCATCATTAAATGCAGCATAAATAGAACCATCAATGGAAATAGCTTTAGCGTTTTTTAAATCCTCTATTGGAGATGCAAAATAAGCCGAAGGTGTAGATAAAATATTTCTTACTCTTTGAGTCTTGTAAACTTGTTTTGATTTTGTATCTAAAATATAAAGTCTACGTCCATACGATTGTAAAAAATCTATCGATTCAAGACTAGAGGAATTAAAATCTAAATTAACCAAAGAGTTATTCTCGAAACTAGAAACATTCATATTATCATCTACAAAAATATTTGCAGCCAAATCACCCATATAAGAAGAATGAACGATGTTTAATTTTTGAGAATAAGAAATTGGATCCTTAATAAAAGAACTTAAAACTTCTAATTTAAAACTATCTGTAAATACATTTAAATTATTATCAGTTACAGCTAAAGATTTAATAACTGCACCTGGATAATTTTGGTCTAAATCAACTAGAATTTCCGGCTCCTTAAACAGTCGAACATTATCAATAGAAGCATATGTTTCTGAAATCTCTGATTTTAAATTATTGATTTGCTTAGAAAGACTTTTTACATCTTTCAATTTGTCTAATTTATTTTCTGCAGATTTTAAAGTAAAAGCAGCCCGAGATTTATCCGTTTGGCTTTTAGCAGTACTCACAATCAATCGAGCCTCATCTAGCATAGCGTTATATGTTTCTATTTGTTTTAATTCAAGCACTCGAGTAAAAGAAACATAAGATCCAAAAACAAGTAAAACACTCAAGAAAAACAAAATAACATACAGATTTTTCTTGGTCATCGAGTCAACCATAAAACCACGACCTTTGAGAATATTAGCAAAACTTCTCAATAAAGAAGATTCCGAAGCAACCTCGTTTTCAGTAATATTATCTACAGACAACAATAAACAACCTATTCTAGATTCTAAATCTTTAGCGATGGAAGATTCTATATTATCCATCATTTCATCGTCATTAGAAGTAGAAATTAATGACTCGATTTGTCGCAAAGACAAATATCTTTGCAGACGATCCAAAGTAAGTAAAAATTTATCCCCAGGTTCTAAATTACCACTGGCAACACTAGTAAATAAAAAATCAGAGTCAGATTCAACTTTCATAGAATCTGAAAGATGATTTATACTCCCCTCGCGAAGTAAGAAGATTTCTCCAAAATTAACTTTTGAGAATAAAATTTTATTGTTAATACAACCTGTAACAACAATATTAAAATCACGTTTAGACAGTAGAGTTTTATCACAAATTTCGAGTAAAAATTCATTACAATTAAAAATAGCATCTTCGAATCTATCAAACCACTGCTTGGTTGAATCTATAAAAGATTTTTTAAAAACATCGACAAATTCCTCTGCAATTTCGGGAACTTCATCGATTCTATTATTAATTTGAATTAAAATAGTAAAACTAAGTAAAGAATTATTAAATTCTGAACTAGCTACAAAACTTTCAATAAATGTATTATCTGCTGGTCCAATCGATCGAAAATAAGAATTTAAAAGACGTTTAGACATAAAAAATTATAACATGCACAAATATTTTATACTAAAAACAACCGATTAAAAACTACTTTTATGATTTTTTAAAAAAAAATTTTGACTAGAGCACAAAAAATGTATAAAGTAAGCGTACTTAAAAATAACTTAAATAATCATGCTCGGTAAAAGCAAGACTAAAAAAAGAAAAAGAGTCCATGGGTTTCTAAGAAGATCTTTATCAGCAGTTGGTAGACGCGTCTTAAAAAGAAGAAGACAAAAAGGACGACATAAGTTAACTGTATAAGTTTGAAACTTCAAACCTTAAACAAAAAACAAATACAACAATTATTTCAAAAAGGTCATAGCCTAAGCCATGGCCTTTTTGCAATTAAATATAAAAAAACAGAACACCCAACTAGAATCTGCATTAGCTTTTCCAAAAAGCTAAAATTAAACAAACCACAAAAAAATAGATTTAAAAGACAAATTAGAGATATTTTAACTAAAAACAGTTGTAAGACAACCAATCTTCAGTTTATTATTATCTTATTAAAAACCCCATCAGAATTAGAAAATATCTACAATCAAATGACAGAAGATATTCTTGAAATTCTATCAGAAGTTAATAATCCTTATAATGAAATCTAAATTCCTTAATTACTTAATAATTTTCTTAGGTATCAGCCTTGTTTTTCAACTTGGATCGAGCAACCAAAAACCAAAAACTACAGACTATCAACCAATTTATTTAAATACTACTAAACAAAATTATGATAAACATAAACCGTTTGGTCTAAAAATATACAACAACACCAGTGAGCAACTCACATTCAAACTTGATTGCAACAAACAACCATTTACAATAAACAAAACTGCTTTTGGTAACACTGAACAAGTATCATTTAAACCAGAACTTGATTGTAATTCTAGTGAGGTAAAATCAATTTTAAATTTTTCAATCCCACCACAATCTCAACACATTCTGCAATACAAATTCTGGTCAAACAATCTCTTTAATGAAAATGGTGATTACTTTGTATCGACTACTCTTAAAATTAAAGACAAAAACTACGAATTAAAATCAAATCAATTTAGCTTTGAAGACCGAGGCTTCTTTGGGAAAATCTGGCTAAATGTGTTCTACAAACCAGTTTACAATTTATTTATGTACTTGGTAAACCTAAGTCCGGGTAAAAACTTGGGGTTAGGGATTATATTTCTTACATTATTAATTAGACTCGCACTATTTAATACAAACCAAAAAGCACTCAAAGCACAGAAAAAAATGGCAAAAATTCAACCAAAATTGAATAAAATCCGAGAAAAACATAAAAACAACCAAGCTAAAATTGCCGAAGAAACTCTTAAAATCTGGCAAGAAGAAAAAGTAAATCCAATGTCTGGAATATTACCTATTCTAACTCAACTACCAGTACTTATTGCAATTTTCTACGTGGTCCAAGCCGGTATAAATCCAGATATGCAAGTGTTTATTTATGACTTTATAAAACAAGTAAATATTTCCGAAGTAAACCCTTTACTATTCGGTCTAAATCTAACTGAAAGAAATTTATTTGCATTACCACTTGCTGTAGCATTACTTCAATTTATTCAAATTCATCTCACACAAAATGCAGGTTCTAAACCAGATGACAAAACTCAAGCACAAATGCAAAAAACCATGTCTACAGTCATGCCAGCACTAATTGCAGTATTTGCAGCAAGCCTACCTGCTGGTGTTGGTATCTACTGGGCCGTATCGACTTTGTTTGGAATTGGCCAACAACTAATAATCAACAAATCTAAGTAAAACTTATGGAAGAATATATACAAGAAATTCTGGGCAATCTGCTCACAGCAACCGATATTGAATATTCACACATATCGGTAGAAAACATACCAGAACAAGACACAGATATTTACCACGTAAATATAGATTGCAAAGATGCAGGTAAAGTTATTGGAAAAAATGGTGAAAATATTGGACACCTAAACCATCTTTTAAAACTAATGTTCAAAAAGAAATTTCCTAAAGTTCCTCACATCAAACTAGATATAGACAATTACATTTTTAGACAAAAAGAAAAATCAATTGCCATTGCAGAAAAGTACATTGATAAACTTAGTCAAACTTCGAAAGAACAATCGTTACCACCAATGTCACCTATGCTACGAGCAACTATTCACACTTATATTGCAAACAACCATCCAAATATTCAAACTGAATCAAAAGGATTTGGAAAATACCGCTATATAACAATTAACAAAAAATAACCATGAAATTTAAATCCCTCTTGGCTGTTTCGACATTATCATTAATTTTTAGCCAAATTGCACTCGCCGGTTTTGTAGATTTACCAGAGTCACATCCTTATCACGATTCTATAACCAAATTAAACACTCAAGGTTGTCTAAGCGGATACGAAGATAAAACAGTTCAGCCAGATAAAAAAATTACAAGAGCTGCAACAGTAAAACTTCTTTTAACATGTTTAGATATTCCTAAAATATATTCAGAAGAAACATTCACTTTACCAAAAGGTGCCGAAGTGGTTGTTAATGGAGAAACAATAACTCTAGCAAAAGAAGATCAGATTACTTTTAAAATCCCATTTGATGCATCTAAGTACGGCAAACTAAGTTTTAGCGACATAGAAGAAAATGCTTGGTATATTGATACCCTAAAAGAAGCAGTAATAAGAAAACTAATAACCGGCTACACAGATAATACAATCAAACCAAACAAAACTGTTAGCAAAGCTGAGTTATATACACTTCTATACAGATTAGTTCCAAAAGATCTACAGCAACTTAGCCCAGTACCTTTAGCAAAAGATATTAATGAAAACGATTGGTATTATGATGGTTTACAATTTGCATTAACACAAAAAATCAACAACACAGATAATGATGGAAACATTAATCCTTTGCGTGAATTAAACAGAGGCCACGTAGCTCAATTCATATCTGATTATATAGATTGGTATACAGAAAAAACAACACCAAACACAGTCGCAACTACAGAACTTAAACCTCAAGTAACTACTACAACCCAAACGACTTCAACACCAGTTGCAAATCCCTTTGATCCAACATCATTAGAAAGTAATAACGATCAAAATGCATCTGAATTTGGTGACGCAAGTTTTTATGCAGATATTTTTGAAGGACGAATAACCGCATCTGGAGAAGTATTTAATCAAAACAAACTAACAGCAGCTCATAAAACACTGCCATTTGGTACAGTGGTTAGAGTCACAAACAGAGAAAACAACAAAGATATAACTGTGACAATAAACGATAGAGGACCTTTTACAGAAGGACGAATAATTGACTTGTCAAAAACAGCATTTCTTAGCATAGCTGATTTGAACAACGGTGTAGTAAATGTTAACATGGAAGTAATAAGCTTACCATAAGCCTATGCTTCAATTCTTACAAACTCATAAAAGACCAATGTCTCTTGTAATCAAAGAGGCATTTTTGGCTTTAAATGTTTTTTTTGCAATAACTATTTTTATATCAACAGCATTCTATTTTTATACACTAGCAAGATCCAACAACATAAACTACAAACAAGTTCAGATTACATTAACTCGTAAAAACCTCCAGACAAATCACGAAATGTTACAAAGCCAACTATTAAATATAAGTAGTCATGAATTTATACAACAAACCATTTTTGAAAATCCAGAATTCAACCAAGTTGCAAACATTCAATTTATAGATTCTCGAAAAAAAAGACTCCAAAAATAAAAAAAGTCTTGCAAATAAATTACGCATATATTAATATCTGGATACATAAATTACTGGTCCCATCGTCTAGTGGTTAGGACGCCAGGTTTTCATCCTGGAAACAGGGGTTCGATTCCCCTTGGGACTGCCATCTATCACCTATTGGTGGTTTTTTTGTTTATAAAAATTAGTTAAACATATTTATTCAAATTTGTAAGTTTAACTGACTTTGAAAAATTCTAAACTTTGATAATATCTGAAAGTAAATAATAAATTCACATGGGATACCACGAATATAAAGATAGACAAGAGTTTTTAGACAACCCTTGCTTTACAAACATAGAACAAAAAGTTTATGGGCCAGGTTATGGTCACAAAGTTTTGCTAGTTGGCTCAAATCCAAACAGCACTCAAGAACAAAACATAATCCAAGAACTAGATCAAATTTCTAAACGCACAGGCATACAATCAAGTTATCACTCTCAAGCTATAACAAATCAAATCAGTGAAGTAATACAAGACGTTGTTAAGATTATTAATACAAACGAGCTTGTTTTACCTATATCCACTGAAAACTGTTTTTATTCTACAGTAGTATTAGCAAATTCTTTAGTAAATCATATTGCCCAAAAAGCTCCAGAAAAAACACTTACTTTTATTCACTCAAACTACAACCAATTAATTGAATTAAAAAAATCAGGCGCACACCTATTAACTAACGCAGGAAATGTATTTGCAGGAGAAGATCTTAATTCAAATATGCACTATATTTGGAACTATTCAATGATGCAACCAACAACAACTATAAAAAGCAACACAGATAATAGAAACAACTTTTACAAACAAGCAATAAGCAAATTGCAAAGAGATTTAACATTCCAAACTCAAATCAACAACAAACCAATTACAATCGCTCATATAGATACATTTGATGATTTCACTCCATTTCGAAAACATATGAAATGTATTTCATTAGCTTTAGCAATAAGCTACAACCAAGCTAACCCAGATACTCAAAATCATATAATTGCAAATTCTAGACAGTTTCAAGAATTTATTGAAGGATTTTTACAAATACATAACATTGATCCAAAATCACAAGCTATTTTTTATGATCAAGATGGACGAGAAAAGTATAATCAACTAGTATAAATTCATGAAATACAAATTACTATCATGGAACGTTAATGGTATTCGTGCTTGCCACAACAAAGGGTTTATTAAAAGCATGCAAATGATTAATCCAGATGTTATCGGATTGCAAGAAATCAAAGCACTTAGTTCTCAAGTACCAACAGAAATTGATGAACTCTCTGGATATGAAAAAATATATCACTCTGCAGATAGAAAAGGATACTCTGGAACAGCAATTTTATCACGTCCAAACATCTTAGAATACTCAATAGGTATAAACAACCCAGCTCACGAAGGCGAGGGCCGTGTAATAACTGTTAAATATGAACATTTTTACTTAGTAAATGTCTATACTCCAAATTCAAAATCAGACTTAGCAAGACTTGAAAACAGACAGGAATGGGACCAAGCATTTTTTGATTATATTTGTAAACTCGAACAAGAACTACCAGTTATCGTTTGCGGAGATCTAAATGTAGCTCACAAAGAAATAGATCTAGCAAATCCAGCTACTAATCACTTTTCAGCCGGGTTTACCGATCAAGAAAGAGAAGGCTTCCAAAGACTGATAGACCATGGATTTATAGATACTTTTCGAGAATTTAATAATCAACCAAACCAGTACTCATGGTGGAGCTATCGAACTGCAAGTCGCCAAAGAAATGTAGGCTGGAGAATTGATTATTTTTTAGTTTCTCAAAGCCTAAAAAACAATCTAAAAGACGCCCAAATATTCCAAGAAATACATGGATCTGATCACTGTCCAGTTTACTTAGAAATCGAATTTTAGATTTTAAATTCTTTCCGCAATTAAATCATCTATAAACATTCGCATTCCATTATAAGTTTTTTCGTAGTGATCAACATTTGGAAAGTCTAAATTTTTAATTTTCTTCAGTACAGCACGACTTATATCTAATAAGAGTTTCATGTCGTTTTCAGTAGGCTCATAAGAAAGTGTAGATTCTTCTAGTGACTCAGCATCTAAAAAATGTATAAAAGCTTTACCAAAAGAATATTTACCACGGTAATTTGGATGATTCTGCAAAAGATACTTATAAAAAGTTAGCTGTAATTTATACTTAAAACTTTTTAATTTTGTGCTCTCACTCCCCTTACCAAACTGATCAAATGGTTTACCAGTTTTATAGTCAATCACACTAACTTCTTTTTTATCGAAATCAAAAAACACCCTATCCAAACTACCAGCTATCTTAAATTCTTCGAGGTATAAATTAGCACCATTCATGTTGTATTCAGCCAGATCATATTTAGAAAATCCATCCGAATGCCAATTAAAATAATTTTCGAGTTTCTGCCTTCCTTTTTCTAAGTATTGAGTATGCTCCAAAATTGTCAAAGGCTGTTTATCTAATTCTTTTTTATATCGATCATAAATTAAATTTAATTCAGGTAATTTATTGTTAGCCTTTAAATGTTGTGTAATAAAATTCAAAGCAGCATGAATAGAATTACCATAACTTGCCTGCTTACTAGTAGCACGAGGATATCTTAACAAATAACTATTCAAAAATTCTTGAGGCGTAGAGTTAACAATATCGATAAAAGATAAAATAGCAGATATAGAAACAACAAAATTATCAACAATTGGACGCAAGAATAAATTTTTATCAAAGTCTATATCTGGAGAAGCTATTAACTCTCCTTTTAAAACCTGAGTCCTCTGCTCTAGTGAAATTTGATAATCAATTTGATTAACATCTTCATCGGATAAAAATCCGAGCAATAAATTCTCTTTATTTTTTGGATCTAATTTAGCATATGTCATGAATAAAGATTCTTGAGCACGTGATAAAGCAACAAAAAACAACCTTACCAAATCATCATTATTATCTGATTCTGGTTCTAAACGCAGAAAACTCGGTAGTTTAAGTTTTGCTCTAGATTTCACTTGACCCCAATTCTTCTGAGTCGTATTAAATACTATCACTGTATTAAATTCGAGACCTTTAGACCCATGAGCAGTCATAAGCTTAACACTATCCTTTCCATTCAATGAAAGTTTAAAATTTAATTTTAGATGAGCGTTTTGATAAAACTCAATATAATTAACTACCTGGTTTATTTCAAAATTAGCAGTGTTATAATATTGTTCAATTGCAGATACAAAAGCTTTCAAGCCCTCTAAGTTTTGATAAGTGTCTAGATCGTCATTTGAAAGAAAATAATCATTAATTGGAGATTTTAGAACAAGGGTATCAAATAAATTCTCTTGAATTTCAAATACCTTAGAACCAATTAAATAATCTAAAACAACTCTAAAAGAAACAGAAAGGCTCGTAGTAGCTAATTGTTTAAAAAACAACATTACAGGATGAATATTTGGAAATTTACTTGGATCGATTTCTAGATCTTCCCATTTTTTTCTATGAGAAAATGCTTCACGAGAAAAAGTCCAAATTTCTTGAGTAGGTATATTAAAACACGGATGAGAAAGAACTTCTGGCAATAAGTCGTAAACTCGTTTGATTGTAGGTTTTGTAAAATGACTTAACAAAACAATCATTTTCGACAGTAATATTATAATATCTAAATCAAAAACATTTAAATTACTATCATATGCAACCTCTATACCTTGAGATGTTAAAAAACCAGCTAAATTACGTAAATCCTTATGCCCTCGAGCCAAAACAGCAATCTCAGAAAGTGGCATCTTAAGACTTAACTCTTTGATTTTTTCTGCAATAAAATGCATTTCAGATTCTTCATCCATGCATTTTACCAAAGAAATATCACCCATTTTTACCGATGAATTAGCAGCTACTAAATCTTTTTGAATAGATGGATAAAACTGTGACAAACGAGATTCACTATTCAAAACAACTCGTGAAAACAAATCAACTATTTTCTGATTTGAACGATAATTCTTATTCAAAATTATTGTTTCTACATTTTCATATTCAGCTAAAAAACTTAAAATGTTTTTAATATTTGCACCCTGAAATTTATAAATAGATTGATCATCATCCCCTACTACAAGTAGATTAGGATCTAAATCTAAATCTACAGGCTTAGCTAAAAGGTTTATTAATTCCATTTGTGCATCGGAGGTGTCCTGAAATTCATCAACCAAAATAAACTGAAAAGTTTCTTGCAAATTAAGCCGTAAGAGTTTGTGCTGTTTTAATTTTTTATTTAAATCTAGTATCAAATCATCAAAATCCCTAAATCCATTATTTGCAAAGAAATCGACATATTTTGAATAAATTTCAGAAAGAGATGTAATATTTTGTAACTTTAACGAGTCTTTAAAAACTACCTTATTATCTTTATTTTTAGCTAAATATTTATTTTTAAATTGAGTAAATGGTTTTGTGGATTCATCAACCTCACACAAATCCAAAGCATTTTTAAGCTCAAATGCAATAAAATCAAATATCTCTCCATTTTCGGATTGCAAAGATTCTAATAAGGAATAGACAGCAGGCAAAGATTTTATAGATCGAATCACACCTATGTTTTCAAAAAAATCACTTAATATAGTATTCAACAAATTAAACTGAGAATCTAAGCCTTCGAGAATTTGTTCAAAAGCAAGCGGATCTAAATTAGCTTTTTTCAAAGAAGTTATAATTCTTTGAATATCATTTAAAAATACATAGTTGCCCTGCATGTCTCGTACACGCAAGTTTTTATCTAAACTTAAAGCATTTAAATTATTTGTTAGAACTTCAAATTTACGTACATCACAAGCTAAATCTAGATCAACATATTCCTGAAAATAATCTTGATATTGATTTAAAACATACTGACAAAATGAATGAAAAGTAAAAATACCAACAGAAAAAGCTTTAACACCAATGATTTTAGCCAAACGTTCCTGCATATTCTTAGTTGCTGCATCTGTAAAAGTTAAACATAGAATATTTGAGGCAGCTACATCTGTAGTTTTAAGAATATTTGCAACCCTCATACTTAAGAGTTCAGTTTTTCCACTTCCCGGACCAGCAACAACCATCACAGGACCATAAATAGTGCTTACAGCATGTTTTTGCTCGTCATTTAGCTTTTGAAAACGTTGATCGAAATTGATATTTAAATTCATAGTAAAAAGATTTTTTTATATTGTAATTGTTAATAGATAAATTCCAAAATTAAATAATTTAAAAAAACACAAAAGTTTAGAATCAACACAAATGTATCGACAAATACCTCTATCAAAAATTCATATACTGGTGCCAAAAGCATATGCGCAACAAACACATATTGAAAAACCAAAAACATAAGCACACCTACAACCGGTGCAACCAAAACATTAGTGATTAAAGAAAAAAAATTAGCATTATCAAAAAACAAATCAGAAACTATGAAAGTTGCTAAAAAACTAACAGAAGTTAACGCTAAAGACTCTGCTACAAAAGCCGATTGAATAAAATTTTTATACAGCTTGGTAGCGGGTGAACTCAAAATAACAATTGCAAAAGTTGAAATAAGAGACAACCACAATCCAATATCATAATAAATTTGTAATGGATTTAGAATGCTAATAATAAAAATAACGACTATCAAAGCATCACAAGCATTATAAGATCGTTTGTATTTGAGAGCTAAGAGTTGAATTTGTGCCATTAAACAAGCTCGAACAACAGAAGCCTGCATTCCAGTTAAAAATATAAATAACAACAAGAACAAAGGGTATAAATACATCCTCTGTTTACGATTGATATATCCCAACAAGTGATCTATCAGCAATATGAACAAACTCACATTATAACCAGAAATAGCAATTAAATGAGTTAATCCTAAATTAGTAAAATTAAATTTAAAATACTCATCAAAGTTAGCACGAAATCCATACAAAATACCTGCAGACAAATCTGCTGCAGGGTAGTGTAGATTAGTAAACAATTTGGTTTCGGCAAAATATCTGATTGAGTAAATATGAGAAAAAATTTTATAAAAATAATTTTCTCCGCTCAATCGTGTTACCTCAAAAGTTTGACAGCTATTAGTAATTGAACGAATTTTATAATAATTACTAAACTCCCCTTCAATAACACGACAATCCAAAAAAACATTAATATAATCCCCATATTTAAGCTCAAAAAAACTCGGATATTTAAGATTAACCCGAACAAAATTATCAATACAAAAATCAACAAATTTATAATCTGAAAAATGCGATTCGAAACCACACACATAACCAAAGTAAGAATCATTTTGAACAACTGGATAAAGTGTGTTTTCCAAGGCAAAAACACGCACAAACAACAGGATAATTAATAAACAATAAATAGCCTTTCTAAGATAAAAAAATAAACCAACAAAAATCAAACAAAAAGAAGCAAAATATAATAACGATAAATATTTTGCAGAAACAACAAGTAATATAAAGCTAAATAAAAATTGATATCTCATAAAATGAGAATATCCAAATAAGTTAAATTGCTATTAAATTTGTATTAAAATTTTCAAAAATTTGTGGACGAACAATTGGCAAACTACCATTAAAATCATGTGCATCGATAGAAAACTTAAAGAAATCAAGCTCAGCAAAGCCTTTATTTTCAGAGACAAAAACCTGGAGATCATTCAAAATTGTACCAAAAATAAAATTTTCTTCTAAAGCTTTAGAAGATGGATACAACAGCAAAGTATCTGAAGAAAAATCTGACAATGCGATATAACTCAAAATGTTTGGCAAATCTATCTGAGAGTTTATCTGCTTTGTATCCAAATACTGCCAGTTACTTTTAGATAAAAAATCAAAGTTATTAGAAAAAGTATTGTTTGTAATCCTAAAATAAAAATCAGAACCCTCTAGTAAAAAACTAAAATTAAGTTGTTCAAACTTTAAATAATCAAACCCCAAATTAATTATTCCAGCAACATTATGATTTAATTTATAAATTTGTGCAGAGCCATGCACAATGTAATCAGAATTAAAAAATGAACTAAAAACATCATCTGAAAGGTCTAATTTAAATTCTAAATTATAATTATTATTATCTAAAAAATTTAATAATGTTTTTTGATTTTTTAAAGTAAGATAGGTATTATTAGAATATGTAAAAAACAATAATCCAGAAACGACTGTCAGAATTAATAAAAGTAAATTTCGGTAACGCATATTAGTTCTTAATTGTTTATAAAATATCACAATTATGAGTTTTAAAATAATAAAAATTAAAAAACGTGGATTAAGTTACAATCTTCGTAAGTATCTTAAAAACAAATTCAAAAAGAAAAAAACACACAAAACACTTGTGGCCTCATTAATAGTTTGTTTTGTAGTAATTGGTGGTTTAAATGCATTTTACAAATACAACTTTGAAAGTTTTATTTTCAAATCTATTTCCAATAATTTACCAACAGATGAATCTGGATATACTAACATTCTTGTAGTTGGGATGGGTGGAATTGGGCATGACGGTCAAGATCTTACAGATACAATTATTCTTGCAGGGATTAATGCAAAACAATCTCGTGGTTACTTATTATCTATTCCACGTGATCTATATATAAATCACCCAGATATAGTACCTCAAAGAGTAAATAGTATTTTTGCTAACTATGAATATAAACTAGGAGAGCAAGGAGCCTTTAACTTGCTCGAAAAAGCAATTTCTAATATAACAAACGTCCCAATTCACTACCATGTTGGAGTTAATTTTAACGCAGTAACAGATGTTGTAGACGCCCTAGGAGGAGTAGAGATTTACAACGAAAATCTAATTTATGATCCTTTCTATCCGGGTCCAAACTATACTTTCGAAACATTCACTCTGAAACAAGGACCAGTAGTTTTGAATGGATCTACAGCACTTAAATTTATTCGTAGTAGAAAAACCACTTCTGATTACGACAGATCTAGACGACAACAACAACTTATTGCCGCCTTAAAAGACAAAGCTCAATCTAAAGATATACTTACAAATCCAATTAAACTTAGAGGTTTATATAATGCACTAATGAAAAACATTAAAACCAATATTCAAGTTGACGATATTATATTTTTAGCCTCAACACTTAAAAACTTCGACATTGGCAAGTTACAAAACCTCGTTATTCATGACGACCCAACAAACAAAGGTGGCTTCTTATTTGTGCCACCGAAATCTGAGTACAATCAAGCTTTTGTATTATTACCAATAGACCCAAAATACTCATATATTCAAAGTTATATCGACATCCATAAACAATTCACAAACACTATGAGTTATCATGGTAAAATAATTGTTAAAAACGGAACAGATATACCTGGCTATGCTAGAAAAGTCGCAAGTCACCTTACACGATTAGGGTTCGAAATTGCAGACATTCAAAATGCCGAATCAAACAACATACAAGAATCTAGAATTGATTACTATAATCTGACTCAACAAAAAGTTTTAGATGCAATCAAACAAACAACTCTAATAAATAAAACACAAGAGTTACCTGTGGAAAATCCCGACGTGCCAATTCTTACAGAAATCGTGATTGGTATGGACTTAAAGCCTTACTATGATTTCTTTACACCGATTGAGAAAATTGAAAGCCTGATTTTACAAGGGCAAAAAGAATGGTATCAATCTCCATTAGAAGCCACAAGTAACGAAGCAGATATAGATAGAACAGTTAATCTAAACCCCCTACAAATAACATCTGAATAATGATTAGTAATTTTATTTTACTATTAGTTTCTACCCTTTTTAGTTTTCAAAATGTTGCAAATCCAATTGCACTCAATTTAAATGCTAGCCCCAACATTAGCGCAGTTAGTGCTATTACTTACGACATGAATAGCGAAACAATTAGCTTTCAAAAAAACATAAATCAAAAATTACCAATAGCAAGTTTAACTAAGTTAATGACACTCTACATTATTATGAGTGAAAACCAGTTAGATCAAGAAGTTGTAATAACTAATAAACATTTAGAAGTACCTGGATCTAGTGCAAATTTAAAAGCTGGAACCACCTACAGTGTCAAAGAGTTAATTGCTGCAAGCCTTCTTAACTCTTCAAATCAAGCAGCATTAGCGTTAGCCGAGCACAATGCACAAAGCGAAGCAGAATTTGTAAAAAAAATGAATACCTACGCAAAACAATTAGGGCTTGAAAATACAAGCTTCCAAAATCCAATTGGTTTTGATTCAGAATCGAATTACTCTACAGCTTACGACCTAACAAAATTAACTCTAGCAATTAAAAAATTTGATACTATAATAGATCTTGCGAACAAAAGTAATTTAGAAATTACAAACAATAGAAATCAAATAACAAGACTAACAAATACTAACCTCCATCTACAAAATGCTCTGGGTTTAAACGGGCTAAAAACAGGAACTACTCCAGTTGCAGGTCAGTGCTTTATTGGTTTAACAAAAGGACCAAAAAATCTAATTACAATAGTATTAAACAGCAAAGACAGATTTCTAGATACAAACACTCTTATCGAATATAATTCTAATTTTATTTACAATGATATCATCAGCTCTCTATAGCAACCTTGGACTAATTCTCACAAGTAGTTTTAGTAGTTTTCTATTAGCCTTAATTGTAACACCAGGTTTTATAAAACTAATTAAAAAAATTCAGTTCACTCAAAGCATCAAAGAAGAAAGTATGGATGGCACAAAAACTCCGCTCTTTAATTCTCTACACAAAAACAAAGGCGGAACTCCAACAATGGGAGGCATTATTATTTGGGTAACAACTTTAGTAATTTGTTTAGCCTCAATTCTATCAGTTAAATTAGGAATTACTACTAATTCTCTTATATCTAGATCTGAAACATACATTCCTCTATTTACACTTCTATCCTTTGGTTTGCTCGGAATGGTAGATGACTACATGAATGTAAAAAAAATAGGTAAATTCAAAGGGCTCTCAGCAAATGCAAAAACAATTTGGATGACTATTATAAGTTTAATCGGAGCGTATTGGTTTTATGCAAAACTAGGATACTCGAGTATTTATATTTTAGGACAAAACATAGAATTAGGATTGTATTACATTCCCCTATTTTTATTTGTAATAATTGGAAGTTCAAACGCTGTAAACATTACCGACGGACTAGATGGACTAGCTTCTGGATTATCAATTACAGCATTACTTAGTCTAGCTGTAATAGCATTTACTCAAGGTTTATTTATTCTTACAACATTTTGTGCAGTATTGGCAGGTGCAACAGCAGCATTTTTATGGAATAACATTCCACCGGCTAAGTTTTTTATGGGAGATACAGGATCACTATCTCTTGGAGCAACAATTGGTGTGATTGCCATGCTAACAGATACAGTAATGGTACTACCATTCATCTGTTTCATATTTGTAATTGAAACTCTATCTGTAATAATTCAATTACTTTCAAAGAAATTTAGAGGAAAGAAAGTTTTCGATATAGCACCAATTCACCATCACTTTGAATATAATGGTTGGAAAGAATTCACAGTCACAATGAGATTCTGGTTAATTGGTAACTTTGTAGCAATGCTCGGTTTGGTATTGCATTTATCTAAAGTTATTTAATAAAAAAACAACCTTAACTGGTTGTTTTTTTTATTCTACAGAAAATTCAGTCTCAAGAACTTCAAAGGTTTCAAACTCCTCGACAGATTCAGAAACTTCAATGTTTTCCAAACTTACTTCTAAATCCAAATCAGATTCGCCCTCTAAATCACTATTCTCATTTTGTTCTATTTGAGACACCTCTAATTCAGAATCAGAATCAAACTCTATAGAAGCACTTGCAGAATTAACTTCATAATCATCTAGTTCTATATTTTCCGCAAAACCTTCTAAATTTTCTTTTAACTCGGAAACCTTATCAACTATTTGTTTTTCAACAACTAAGTCATCACCAATAAATTCAGTCATAACCATAGTTTCTTCTAATACAGTCTCTAAAGTTTTATTAGTGCTCTCAAAGCCAGAAGCAGTCTTTAGAGAAGACTTGTCTACATTTTGGAGTACAACATTTAATTCGTCTAAAACCTTTGGTAAAATCGTTTTTTTAGTTTCAAAATCTACAGAGGATAACTCACTTAAAATTTCATTAGTAGATTCCAAAGCCATGTTTGATTTATCTTGTGGGTTTGCAACCATATCAATCTTAGCTTTAGAAATCATAGATTTAATTTCAAAATAGACTTCCGGCGATGTTTCGGAATCCAAAGAATCTTCGACATTTGAAAGTTGCTTAATAACTTTTCCAGCTAAACTATCGGAATCTTTTGGTGCAGATTTTACAAACTTAGAAACATTTTGCAAATCCTTTTCTAGATTTTTAAGAGTAGACTTGTCTGTTTTTGCAATCAGATTAACTTCGGCAATAGTCTCTGGTAAATTATCAATCTGGAAATTAACATCGTCAGCGGTGACAATTCTAGATAACCATTTATTAAAAGAATCTAAAGGATACATTAAATCACCTGGCAACAATCCAGCAACTTGTTTGTTTTGTATTGATGGAGAAACAATTTGAGATTTTAACACATTGTCTAGTTTTTTATTAACATCAACAAAAGCATGAAAATTTGATTCAAAAATAGAAGATCTTTTACTAGAATTTAAGGAAATTTGAGATAACTTTGGCACAACAAATTTAGAACCTTTATAGGTATAAGTTACTGGTTTTTGAAAATTATGAGCAAGTAAACTATTTGAATTAGATTTTATAACAACATTTGAGTTTTTAAATACATCAAATTTCATTTGAGAAGTTTCAACCGAAAGTTTTGTTGGAACCAAAGATTTAAACTCAGAATTAACCCACACAGTACCATTCTGCAGTGAAATAGAAGCTGCATTCAAAAACGGGGTTTTGGAATAATCACCAAGCACCACATTTGAATTCTGACCAAATCGCAAAACAGTAGAGTCCATTACTCTCAACTCAGCAATAGAGTTACGAGCAACAATAATCTTATCTGATTCAAGCAAATTCAAACTAGAATCAACTGTAATTTTTTCGGCACCACGAACTACAAAAACATTTCCAGACAAAGATGAAAGCAAATATTCAGAAGTATCTACAAATTTTTTAGTAGATAAGTAAGGGGTAAATACAAAACTAAAAAGTAACAAAGATGCTAACGAAATAGCTGCAGATTTTTTGACAAATAAAAAGGCATATTCACGTAAAGCAAACTTAAAAATCAACTTATACTTAAGTGACAACTTAAATATAAATCCAGGACGTACAAAATTAAATCGATTTTGAACTTTTTGAGAATACATTAAAGCTTCTTTCAGATCTGATTTTTTTTGAAAGCTTGGTTGGTTAACAATTTGATGAAGTTTCTTTTCGAAATCCATAATATATTCCTTATTCAAAATTTTATACGAACAATAAAGTGTTATGTTTCAAGTTTTTCTAAAATAACACGTAATTCTTTTAATGTTCTCATCATAGAGATACGAATGCTCCCCTCTGATTTTTGCAAAATCTGTGCCATTTCTTCGTAACTCAACTCGTCAATAAACCTTAAAACCACTAAGTCTTGTTTGTCTTTAGGCAACACAGATATAGCTTTTTTAAGATTTAATAATTCAAAGTTTTTATCGAGATTATTAACAATATCTTTATTAGAATCAGTATCTTCTATAAATTCATTTAATTCACTTACTGATTTACTAGTACGTAAAAAATCAATAACCGTATTTCTTGCAATAGTATAAATCCAAGTAGAAAATGCTGATTTATCAGGGTCAAAAGTATGCTTTTTTTGCATTACCTTTAAAAACACATCCTCTGTTAAATCCTCTGCTTCTCCAAAAGGAACTTTAAAAAATATAAAACGATAAATTTTATCTACATAAAAGTCATATAACACAGAAAAACTAGCTACATCTCCTTGATGCCACTTTAAAACCGAAATTTTTAACTGCTGTTTATCCATACTAGTAATTGATTATCACCAAGATATTAAAACATTAATAGCTTTTTGTAAAGTCCTAAACTAAGTATCTAACCACAAATCAACCAAATTAGTATTACCTAAAAAAATATCTGTAGTCTGATGAAAATCTATTATCTCAATATCTAACAAGTCAGATTCCAAACAAACAGCTTTACCTTTTAAAGCATTAGCAAAGAATGCTAAGGGCCCACACTCATATAACAATCGTAATTTAGGCTTTTGATTATTAAGTGCAGGACGCACAAACAAACCTCCACCACGAATAAATAGCATATGTATATCAGAGACCAAGGCACCAGAATATCTAAGCGCTAATCCTGTATTACTGACAGCTTGTAATTTATGTACAAAATCAGAATCTGCAATTAATTTAAAGTTACCCGGCGCCAAAACAACATTTTTGGTTAAATTATCTAACTTTCGAAACTCAAAACTAAAACCATCAAACTTCCCAGTAAAAGCTGTAGATCCATCAGTTATATTTAAAACTAAATTTGGACCATAAACAAAATAAAAACTACAAGTCTGTAATCTTGGACTTTTACCTAATAATTCTGTAGTCGGATATACTCCAAAAACACTACCAGTAGCAAAGTTAGACTCGATAACAGAAGAACCATCTAATGGGTCAAAACAAACTGAATAAGTGCCTTTTGATTTTATTGGCATTTCTTGCTCTTCTGAACAAATCAAACCAACACAATCTGTTTGTAAAAAATGTTTAGTGAAAATGTTATCTGCTTGCAGATCTAATCTTTTTTGAGTTTCACCATGAACATTCTCTGAGCTATTTTCATGTAAATGGGTACAATAATCACCATAAAACTCAATAGCAGCATTGGCTGCGGCATTTATAATATCTAAAGATTCAGTAGAAAGATTGAGTAATTTAGATAATTTATCTTGTAGTTGCATTAGGATAATTTAAAGCAGTTTTGGAAAAAGTATTAACAAAATGAGTGTTACGAGGAACAACCATAGAATCAAGAGAGTTTGTTGTTTTTATATAATCTAAAGATTGAAGTTTAGAAAGCTCGATATTGTTTTTTTGTTTAACACTATTAATTCGCGTTCTGACGGCTGATAGTTCAGATATTTGATAACCATAAGTCAAAGACCTTTGAAAGTTATACAAATGTAAAGACAACAACACCATTACAAACAAAGTCAAAAAATGAAAGTAACGATGAAACTTAGGTTCTATACCAAGTGTAAAAGCCCAAGAATGTAGTAGGGAGGATAAAAATTTCACAAAATTTTATTAGAGTTTTTTAAACACACGTAATTTGGCACTGCGCGCACGTGGGTTTTCTTCGATTTCTTGATCGCTTGGAACAATAATCTTTTTATTTACAAGCTCAATTTTAGACGGAGCATGAATAGACATTTGAGCTTTTTCAGGATCTGTTTCTAGTGGTTTTTCAAGTTTTTTAATAAAACTCTTCACAATCCTATCTTCCAAAGAATGATAAGAAATAACCGCAACACGACCGCCAGGTTTTAACAATTCAAAAATATGATTTAGACCGTTGTATAAAACATTTAATTCATCATTAACAACAATTCTTAACGCTTGAAAAATACACGCAAGCTCTTTAGCTGCATTTTTAGGATGTAACACAGGTTCGAGTCTAGTTGCTAACTCATCTGTATATACAAATGGTTTAACTTGTCTTTGTTCAACAATAAATCTTGCAATTTTGGGAGCGAATTTAAGTTCACCAAATTTATAAAGAATTTCAGTAATTTTAGCTTCACTCATACCGTTAACTACCATAGAAGCAGTAAGCTTTTGCTTTCTTGAGAATCTCATGTCTAGAGGCCCACGTTTTTTAAAACTAAATCCATATTCAGCAACATCAACATGTGGAGATGACAAACCAAGGTCTAATACAACCTTATCTACCCCATCGATTTTTAGTACTTTTTGATAGTGATCAATAGTACAAAAGTTGTCGTTCACATAGTAAACCTTACCTTCGAAATTTTTTAATCTTCGACGAGCTTCTTGCATATTACGAGAATCCAAATCAAAACCATAGTAACGACCGTTACCACCAAGTTTTGATAAAATTGCTTTGGCATGACCACCTAACCCAAGCGTCCCATCCAAAACAAAATCATTTTCTTGTATATCTAAATTAGAAACTACCTCATCGAGGAGTACTGGTTTGTGAACTAAAAATGAATTCATAAAGTATGTTTTTTTAAATCTACGACTACTGGGAGGGCGTCTCTATCCATATTTTTATATACCTGTTAAACCTAATTGTCAATCGAGTACTAGATGCACGCAAACAAGGCTTTTGGTTTAGAGGCTAAGATAAGCCGCTTTTGTGTATAAATATTTTAATCAAAAAAGATTGACAATACGTCCAAATTATTGGATTTTGAATCTTTCGCGAATCAAAGGAGCTAAGTCCCCCTCTCGTATTATTTCTAAACTTTTATCAGAAATTTTCACTATAGTTGATGGCATTTGATATTCCAAAACACCCAAATCTAACACAGTATCTATTAAATCAAAATCTACCTCTAATTGCATACGCAACTCCTCAATTGAATAACATGCAGGCTTTGAATGTTTATTTGCAGAAGTTGTAAAAATTGGAGCACCAACTCGAGAAACAAGCGTCCTCATCAACGAATGATCAGGAACACGAACACCTAACAAATCCCCTTTTTTACTTTCGGCAATTATAGTTAATTTCCCAGGAAGAAATTCTTCAATAAAAACATCTAAGATTTGTGAAGGTTCTAAAAACTCATACACATCTGATTTATCTGCCAAACAAATGCTTAACGGTTTTTGTGATGATTGAGATTTTATCTTCTGTAGCAAACCTTGAGCATCCTGATTAAATGCTAACCCCGAAAAACCATAACAAGAGTCGGAAGGTAAACACACAACTTGCGATTTTTTTATAGATTCTACCAAGCCATCTAGAATCTTTGAGTCAGAATCCTTTTCTGTAAACAACATAGATTTTTTGATTTAAATTTGCTATAATATAATGATAATAACCTCTAAATACAAACAAATGAAAAAAAGAATTGCAATTAATGGATCTGGAAGAATTGGCAGAGCAAGTTTACGAGCGAATCTAAAAAGAGATTTATTTGAAATTGTAGCGATTAATGATTTATCAGATGTTCATCAAACCGCACACCTAATTAAGTACGATACAATGTATGGAACACTTCCAAACAAAGTAGAGGTAGATGGAGAATATATAGTTATAGATGGACACAGAATTCTACACACACAAGAACGTGACCCAAGTAAGTTACCATGGGGTAAATTAAATGTAGACATTGTACTTGAGTGCACAGGAATTTTTAAAACCCCAGAAAAAGCTGGTTTGCATTTACAAGCTGGAGCAAAAAAAGTTCTTCTCTCAGCACCTGGCAAAGGAGTTGAACGAACAATAGTTTGTGGTGTAAACGATTCAGAATTACAAGATTCTGATATTATTGTTTCAAACGCTTCTTGTACAACTAACTGTACTGCACCAATTGTTAAAATTTTAGATGAAGAATTTGGAATTGTATCAGGTTTCCTGTCTACTATTCACTCATATACAAACTCTCAAAACATTGTAGATGCATCACATAAAGACATTCGCCGTGGGCGAGCTGCTGCATTGAACATAATTCCTACTACAACAGGTGCAACAAAAGCAGTTGTAGAAGTTCTACCAAATCTAAAAGGCAAATTAACTGGCCAAGCATATAGAGTACCAACAGCAACAGGGTCGATTATTGAGTTAAATGTATTACTTAATAAAGACACCACAACGCAAGAAGTGCACCAAATATTTGAAAAAGCCAGTCAAAATCAACTTAAAGGTATTTTAGACATAACGAAAGAACAGTTAGTATCTACAGATTATGTTGGCAATCCACACTCAAGCATTATAGATATGGAATTTACAGAAGTAGTCAACGGAAATATGTTAAGAATTTTAGCCTGGTACGATAATGAATGGGGGTATTCCAATAGATTAATTGAAATAGCTTCACGAATGTAAAACATAATAAATATAAAAAAACCCTGGATTACCAGGGTTTTAATTATGCTTGAGTAGCAGCTTCGCGTCTTGCACGAGCTTTAGCCTTGTTTCTTTGTTTCCAAGCTTTAGCTTTAGGAAATTTTTTACCAACAAGACAGTGTTGTTTAGAAGTAGATCTATTACTCATCGTATAAATTTAAAGTAAATTTGATTAGATTTTAAACAAATTATTAAAAAAATCAAGAATTTTTGAAAACTTGTAAAAATTTATCGAATTCATATAATAATTAAGATCAAATTAAATACATATGGAAGACAGACAAAAAAAAATTCTAAACGCCATTATTGAACAACACTTAATGAGTGCCGAACCAATTGGCTCCAAAACTCTACTTGTAAGTTATGACTTAGGAGTATCACCTGCGACTATTAGAAACGAAATGGCCCAACTAGAAAAAGCCGGTTATCTAATGCAACCACACACCTCAAGCGGACGTATTCCAACTGATTTAGGATACAGATTTTTTATAAATGAATTAGTAGATTACAGCCAAGCCAAAAGCCAAGCTGCAGAATTAATTGCCAAAATCAATCAAGACTTCCACTCACGAAAAGTTAAAAAAGAAGTACAAAATGCTGTAACACTTTTATCTAATTACACAAATAGCATCAGCTTTGCGACTCTACCAGGATCACAGACATTTTATCTTGGAATATCGAATATGCTCAAAAAACCAGAGTTTTTAAACGATCCACTAACTGCATGCCAAGTAATCGAAGTGTTCGAAAAAAACAATCAATTTTTACAATTCCTAGAAAGTTCAGATACTCCAGAAGGAGAAATACAAATAAGCATTGGACACGAAAACCTACTTGAACAAATTCAATCATGTAGTATTATTGTGACTCGATATAGATCTGAAAATTTCCTTGGTCATATCGGCATTCTTGGACCAACTCGTATGAATTACGCAGTAAACTCAATTGTCCTTGAAGAAATAACCAAACAACTTAACCTAGAATTATAATGAGCGAAGAAAACACAAACATTCAAACCGAACAATCTCCAGAATCTGCATCCAAAGATTTAGCAAAAGACTTAGAACAAATGACGCTTACAGCTCAAAGGGCACTAGCAGATTTAACAAACTACAAACAACAAATAGCCAAAGAAAGACAAGCTATGGGACAAATGGCACAAGTAAAAGTCTTAGAAATGTTTTTTCCAATAATCGATAATTTCAATTTAGCAGTAAGCCAAACACCAGAAAATATTTCGTCTGAATCTTGGTACAAAGGAATAGAAAGTATTCACAGAATGCTAAATAAAATCACCCAGGATCTTGGTTTAACTGCAATACCTAATGACAAACTAGATTCTAATTTACATGAAGTAATCTCTGTAATACCAGGAGAAAAAGACGTAATAATCCAAACTCTAGAACAAGGTTACATATTAGGTGACAAAGTAATTAGACCGTCCAAAGTAGTTGTTGGCTCTGGAGAATAAAAAACGCCCTTAGGCGTTTTTTTTATAATTTATTCAAAATTGGTCTCACAAATTTCATTTTTTTACCAAGCAATCTTCCTAATCCAGACTCATCAACTCTTACCTGCTCAATAATCTGATTTATTTCTGCATCTGAAAACTTAGAGCAATCCTCCAGTAAAATCTGTAACTGAGTTAATTGAGATGGAGAATAAACTTTTGGTAGCAAAACAGATAAATCCTCAAAATGCACTACTTTATCAGAATTATAAAAACGATTAATTTTATTTTCGGCAACTTCTGGATGCAACTTTTGAAATCTAGATATAGTTTCGAAATTTAAACGTGAGTAGTATAAATTCAAAAAGTTTGTTAAATCTGGTTCTAAATCGGATCTCAAAGACCCCATTGTATCAATATAAGATGCTACTAAAATAAAATCTTGCTGTCTAGAATCAAAACCAGCGTCCACTATATGATTGATATAACTTCGAGCAGAAATTTTTCCAAACTGATATGCCACTTCATGTTTATCTATTGCAGATAAAATTTCTTGTGAAATTCCTAAATTCAACGATTCTAACAATTTAACAGCACGATAGCCATGCATCCCCTCACGACCTTGAGATCTATGAAAGTACCCAATTGATTCAACTGATTTATCATTAAAAATAAATGGCTTTTGAGAAGATATTTGCAACCATTGTTCAGCACTTATCTCGTGCTTTTGTTCTTCACCTTCAATTGTAAGAATAAGACTATCCATTTTACTTAAGTCGTGTAAAAACATATATTCAATCAGATCAGAGTTTACTGACACATTATCATCTACCAATTTAGATAAAATTTGACGCAAAGCAGGGTTTGAAACAGAAGAATGAAATTTACCCATTAGCAAATCTTCCAACGTTTTGAAAATCAATAGCAAGTGTGAATACATTGTATCCCCTTCGTTATGATACTCACCAATTTGTGGCACATCTAATTGCCGTATTAAAAGAGATTCCAATTGAGGGTATTTTGTAATCATATTTAACAAATGTGTTTCGAAACGAACTTGTAAAGCTTGCATCTTTACCAACTCTTGAATTCCAAAAACATTGAATGAAGTTTCCTGTTCAATTTGAGGAGTTAATTTTGAAAAATCTAACCTTTCTAAAGACATGTTTTTTTTGTTACAGATTTAAGACCTAATATTATCACAGCAAAAAAATACTTGCAAAAAGAACTTTAGCACTCTATAATTACGAGTGCTAATTTTATTATAAATAACTATTCTTACAAATATGAGTAAAATAATTGGAATCGATCTTGGTACCACAAACTCATGTGTTGCAGTAATGCAAGGTTCTGAAGCTGTTGTTATTCCATCAAGCGAAGGAACACGTACTACACCATCGATTGTAGCTTATAAAAACGATGAAAGACTTGTAGGTATTCCAGCCAAAAGACAAGCTGTTACAAACCCAGAAAACACAATCTTTTCTGCCAAACGTTTAATTGGACATTCTTTTACAGAAATAGACAAAATCATTGGTAACCTTCCATACGAAGTGGTTAAAGGCGCTAAAGGTGAAGCCGAAATTATGCTTAATGGCAAACAATATCGCCCTGCAGAAATTTCTGCAATGATTTTACAAAAACTAAAAGCAGACGCAGAAAGCTTTCTTGGTCACGATGTTACCCAAGCAGTTATTACAGTACCTGCCTACTTTAACGACTCACAAAGACAAGCAACTAAAGACGCTGGTAAGATTGCTGGTCTAGAAGTTTTACGTATTATTAACGAACCAACAGCAGCATCGCTTGCTTATGGAATCGACAAAAAAGGTGCCGATAAAAAAGTGGCTGTTTACGATCTTGGTGGTGGTACTTTTGATATTTCTATTTTAGAAATTGCCGATGTAGATGGTGAAAAACAAATCGAAGTACTTGCAACAAACGGTAACACTACACTTGGTGGTGACGACTTTGATAACGCAATTCTAGAATACCTAATTGCCGAATTCAAAAAGCAAGAAGGTATCGACCTCTCTTCTGATAGAGCTGCAATGCAAAGACTTAAAGAAGCTGCAGAAAAAGCTAAAATCGAACTATCTTCTGCACAAGAAACAGAAGTTAACCTACCTTTTATTACAGCAGATGCAAGTGGGGCTAAACACTTAAATCTAAACATTAAAAGATCTAAACTCGAAGAAATTTGTTTCGATATTGTAGAAAAATCTATCGAACCTTGCCGAAAAGCACTTAAAGACGCAAAAGTATTCGAATCAGATATCGACGAAGTAATTCTAGTTGGTGGTATGACTCGTATGCCACTTGTACGTGAAAAAGTTAAAGAATTCTTTGGTAAAGAA
>CBFHYO010000024.1:0-23571 GCA_965660075.1 Patescibacteria group bacterium | reverse complement strand
AGCATCGGCATCTGAGTTGTTTAATGAATTTACAAGTGAATTAATTTGTGAACTCAAATCTTCGCTAGAAGTATTTTCTAGGTCTTCTGGATTAATTAGACCATCTGGAATTACAGCTTCTAGAGAGAACTCTTGAGTTGGGATAGCTTTTTGAACTTTTCGAACACGTAGAATATTGTCTACTAAATTTAACTGCAACTCTGTGTAAAAATCATCCAAGCCTTGGAAGATATCTAAATTCTTTAATCTGGATTGCGAAGCAGTTTGCGAAATTGTAATTTGAGGAACAACTGGATTGGATTGTTGTGACTGAGGTTTTACTTGAGCCTGGAACGTAATTTGATTTAAGCCAGATCGCAGAGTTAGGTTGCTTATTGCTTTGTTGAAAATAGAATCATTAGTATCAGCAAAAAATGCATTGTCTGGTGACAAGCTTGGTGGAATTAATTCAAGTTGAGAAGGAAAATCAAAGACAATAGTATCTGAACTAGATGAGCCTTGGGAGTTTATATTCAAAGTAATATCCAGAATATCCCCTGCTCCCACTGTTGTGCCTTGGTTTGATCGGACTTGTATATTAGAGTCGGAAAATTTTGGTGTGTTTTTTAAAGACAACGCTTTAAAATCAGTTTGAGTTTGATCAGGGTTTATAATTGCAATATCTGTACCTTCTGGACTTTGAATGAGAAAATCAAAAATATCTATATCAAAACTACTAATACCCGTTGTTACTTTTGTAAGTGTGAGTGGTTTAGATGGATTGTTTAGATTTGGATTGAGGTATAAATCTAGATTTCCACTGGAATCGAATGTTAATAAATCCGGAGTTTGATTGTCATCAACTTCTAAGACATAGGTTTGAAGAATACGACTATTGGTAATCAAATTAGCTTTTTGGAGGTTGAATTGATTTTGGTTTGGTTTTGCAAAATACAAGCAGTTATCATCGGCTAAACATTGTTCGTTTGTGAGTATTAATAATTCCAATTGACCATTATCTTTTAGAACTTGGATATTCTTTATGCCAGATGGAATTTGTGCAACATTTTTGTACAATCTAGAAGTTTGCTTGTCTAAGACAGAAATTGATCCAGCTTGTTCGGCAAAAATAATTTGATCTTTAGTATTTACAACCTTGTTGATATCTTCGGTCATTCTTCCTAAATAATGTCCGATTTGCTGATCGAATAACATATTTGAGTTGAAATTTGGTCTGGTTTTTGAAAGACGAATGTTTGGATCTCCAACTACGATACTTGAAATATCTTGATATGGTCTAACCGACTCTCCAACAGACATGGATGATGCAAGAAATAAATTAGTTTTATCTCCATTTGAAAACCCTTGCATTTTTTTTTCGAATCGAGCTGATTGACGAGAATTAATTAATGCTGGAGATTTTTGCAAGGAACTAGATCCAATAATAGTCGATTCTGGAACATTAGTGCTCTCACCGATTTTTAAATTGTAAAATGATAATTCCTCTGGTAATTGCTTTTTGACTAAACTAACTTGAGAATCACTAGAAAAATTATAGGCGAAATAAATTATAGGTTCAGATCCGGCAAAAAGCCCCAATTCGAGTCCTTTGTCTGAATTTAGAACCTCGAGTTTGTATCGTGGGTCGCTTATTTGTGGAATATTATTTTGATTAAGACTAAAAAGTGCTTGGTCTAATAAAAGAAATTCATTTTGTTGTTTTGTAACTTCTTCAGAAAGAACATTTATAAACAAACCAGTTTTTGTGTAATCGATTCCTTGATTAGTAAATACAGGTAAATCACCTGGCTGATAGTCTACTGTTAGTAGTTGATTGTTTGATGAATCTAAAAGCTCGGCTTGGATTTTATTAGTGTCAGCAGAGATAGATGGTTTTACAGTAGTTGTATCATTAATCAAAATGCCTCCCTTCGGACTAACAGCAGCAATTACATCTGGGTTTTTATAATTGTTTAAACTAGTGATTATACTTTGTGTAATACCCGAATTTAGAATTAGATTAGCTCTATTAGTTAAATAATCAGAACTTGTTGTGACTAAATTGTATATCAGTGCTTTTGATTCAAAGTTGTCTAATTGAGCATTCGAAAGCCCTGTTAACAATTTGATTCGTCCGGTTTTAGATTGCAACTCATCGGTTGTGACATTGAAACTCACCATTCCAAACTTGTCTGGACGAGTCTGGATAGCAAATTGAGCGACTCCGTCAGTTGCATTAGTGGTAAGAGATTCTACAATCAAACTATCTGGGCTTGTTAGATTGAGAGTAGCTTGGGAGTTGTATGTGGTGTCTATGTTTCCAAATTCGTCTAAGAAATTGGCTTTTATGATAAATTGATTTTCTGTATTCACATTAAATTCTAATTTAGAATCTTCTGTTATTTGAATCTCTTTAGCTGGTCTTGGTAAGACTTTAATTGGTATTATTAAGTCTTCTAGTGCATTGGATACTAGTTTAAGTTCTAAATCTCCTGCTTTAGTGAGGGGTTTTAGAGTAAAAGTATGTTCAAAAGACACTTGTGGAGTTTGTTCTGCTTGTAAGATCTCTAGTTGACCTGTGTTTTCTAAAGACAGCTGTGGTCTTGGTGATTGAATAACTGTACCATCTTGCAAAGTTTGAGAGTAAGTAATTTCGAAATTGTTATCTGAATTAACAAAAAATTCCGATGAATTGATTTCGAATTGTGGATTTATTTGACTATGTGCAGTTAATGACGTGGAAACGGTTGATTGAAATTCTTCTATAGAGAAAATATTTTCAGGATTGAATCCAATCAAAGATACCTCAAAATTTATTGGGCCTGTGGATGTTACTTCGAATGGAATGTTTTGGGTTTGTGTATTAAATAAAATTTGATGCCCGTTTAAATTAGGATCTATATCTGGAGTAGATATTTGTACATCTCCAGTTGTATTGATTGAAAGAACAAGGTTCTGCGGATTTATTGGGAGGTTGTTTTCGTCTAGTGCTTGGAAAATCAAGTTTGATTTAGGTTCCTGCAAAGAAATATCTGATGCTTTTGCTTCTAAAAAGAGTGTCTTTATTGTTTGATTAGTATTATAAATTTCTTCATCGAAAGATGCCAAAGGCTCCGAAACAAAACTAACTACACTACTCATGTTTTCTATAGTTTGTTCATACCAACTTGGAAGGTATTCTGTGAAATATGTTAGAAGATCTTCAAACTGCTCTTGGGTTTGTTCCTCTGGCTCTTCTAAAATTTCTTCAGATGTCTGATCTTCGACTTGAATCTGTTGTGGATTAAATAAGTTTGGATCGTTTGAAATCGAAAACACAATAGAATCATCAGATGAATCGCTAGTTAAGTGAGCAATTTCGTAGGATTTTGGTAAGTCAAATAAGTCTATCTGAAAACTGTCATTTAATTGTGCATTGAGTATTTGAGTGTATCTTTGATTGATATCTAGACCTTGATAATCAATTAGAAATTCTAATTTAGGTTTTGAATATTGAGTGATCGCATCTTGCGAGGTAACATCTGAGTTTTGATTGGTAAAAACACTTTGAACTTGATTATAAAAAGAAGTTTGAGCACCTAGTTCAACTAGTTGAGTTGATAATTGACTAATTGCCGACTCGAATTCATCAAAGGATTTATAATCAAAAACATTTGGAATTGTAAGCTTTTGGATAGTTCCCTCTCTGTCGTAAAACGAAACAAATGGATGAGTATCCACTGGAAAATTAAGACGAGTAGCCGGCGATGAATTTCGAAAATCTCCCAATGTTGGTCCATCGTGGAGTATGTGAGATGGAATCGATTTAATAAAATTACGTTTAGAAACATTAATTGTAATTTGTTCGATTTGACTATCTGGACCGTACGGATCAGTTATAACAAAGGAGTTTTGTACTGGATTTCCAAACAAATATGCACTCCATGCGTGCCAATCTGTTGCATCGCGACCTGTATAACCTGGCAGTTGCGTGATTAGGTCTGAGAGTAGAATGCGTTTGCCTGCTACTGTGTCTAAAACTATTTCTGAGGTTTGTGGTCGGTTAAATTCGCGAATTAACTCTGATTGACTCATGTCGTATTCATCGAGAATTAACTGCCGATAACGGTTTACTGTTCGCATTGCGAAACAACTTTCTGCAGTTACTAAGGAATTATATTCTAAATCGGCATGACTAGTTCTGTATTTGTCTATCAAATCCTGACCACCAAACTGAGTACACTCTTTTAATTCTGCCTTACTGGATTCTTGCTCCCAGTCGTCTTCGTCTATCTTGCCACCGTCTAAATCATCTGCTTGAGGATAACAAGCCACTTCTAGTTCACTTGGATTTTGATTGTCTATTAGTGCCCTATTTAGAGTAACAGTACTTTCACCAAACTGATTTGTACCACCACCTTTGTACAGTCGACATTGACCAGCCGAAGTCAGCTCGTCTGCATCGACACCTGCAATTTGTGGCAAATGCGAATCGATAACAGCATCGTTATCACTAACTAAATCGAAAGCCTCTGTGATTAGATCACGCGGGTCTGCTCCAAATATCTCTGCAGCCTCCATTACTTCTGATACCAATGGAAGATCTAGAAATATTTGCACAAAACCTGGGTTACGCCCACCGTTGGCAAACTTGATATTTGATGAAAGTTCGGTATTGCCATTTCGCAACTTGGTTTGAATACCCAATGCTCCACCTGCGTATATATCTATATTTCTTTGAATACCGGAAGTTATTTCTATAAATTGACTTTGAAGCACCTGGTTTAGGCCGTGTAAATACTCAAGCAGCATTCGGTCCATTGCCGCCATTTGAATAAGTGGACTACTGTACTGGTTTGAAGTGTAGCGCCCAGTTTGCTCGACTTCTCTTTGCGTGTTTCCAATTGCATTTTGGAATAAGTCGATAAACTCAACATATTGTTTTTCGAGTAAATCACCAGCAAATTTATCCGGTGGAACCTGACTTTCACCAGTTAGTTGCTGGTACATTTCTGCAGAAACTTTGTTGTCTACTAGGTACCTTCCAAGTAGAAGATAATTTGAATAACGTTCAACAAGTGCGGTATTAAGGTTTTCGATTTCGTATTTTGGCTCCGATACAAACATCTTTTGTTCGATATTAGCAAAGTCTTCATAACCCTCGTAATACAAGTGGTTTTTATCCAGATATTCAGCTAGCTCTTGCGGAGTATCAAAGTCGATTACTCCATGAAAAATCTCTGGTTCTGGGTCTTGTAGCGAATCAGCTTTTAAGACAAATCGCTTGGAAAGCGGGTCGAGTTTGTATATTGGATTTAGAAAATCTGTGTATGGATACATAGAAAACTGACTGCCAGACTCTGTTTGCAGACTTGGAATAGCCACCTTTCCAACTAAAACAATCCCCTTTAGGTTTTGGTTTTGAAAAGCCGGATTGTTTTGCAGATAGACCTGCTTTAAAAAGTCGGCAATATCCGCAGGTGATTGGTTTTTGGAAATCGAGACAATATCCACATTTGCAGACTTGTTTGTTTTGGATAGATTTGTTGCATAGCGCTTAATCCTATCCTCTAATTCGAGTGCAGAAAGCTGACCGTACTGCCTGGATAATCCTTGGTAATTTGTACCATCTTCGAGCAAACTTGATTCTGCCAGAATTAAAATTAAATCCTCGGAATCGGCTTGCTGAAGCGTGGAATTTAAAAATTGGGCACTGGCTACTTCTGGGTTTAGAAACACTGTGTTAAAAAGCAAGAAAACTGCGAGAAATCCCGCAGTAATTTTTTTTGTAGCTATATGATAGAAATGTAAATTTCTGTTCACGTGACCATGTTATTAACTGTAAAAATTATGAGTTTATTAAGCCTCTGGAGCTGGTGGAGCTAAAGTTCCTGTCCAGAATATATCGGTTTGTCCTTCAGAGGCGCTTGCTGCTGACTCTACTTTTATTTCGAACCTGTACTCATTACCATCCTTTACAAACTTTGGATGTACTACACCACCTGCAATACAGTCACCTAGTGCGTCATCGTCTACTGTGGTAGCACTTGGGATTGAATCATCGAATATTTTAGTCTGCCAATCGGCATGAGCTGAGTCTAAACACACACCGCCGGTATTTCCGGAACCATCCTCCTCAGCTAGGTTGACGGGCTTACCTGATGTAACTATGTAGGCTTGCATTGCTGCATCGGCTTGCATTACTGCTTGTTTTTTAGATAGATCACGTGCTTTTGCTGGCGCTCCGGCAATATTTGGCACGAGACTAACTGAAAGTACACCGATAATGGCAATAACAATCAGAATTTCGATTAGGGTAAAACCCGACTTTAGTTTGTTCATTTTAATATTAATTAGATATTTCAAATTTAGTTAAGGCATCATTAGTTGCAGAAGCTTTTGATTCTACATCTATTGATAATGTGAAGGAGTTACCATCTTTAAGGAATTTTGGATAAATATCGCTACCATCGATACAATCACCCTCGTTTGCGACTGTATTTGCTTTTGGTATATCTCCATCGAAGATAAGATCGATTGTGGCAACTGGTATTGCCGCATCGTTGAGACAAGTTCCTGCGGCTGCATCTGTTGCTGCATTAAATTCAGGCAGGCTACCCTTTTCTAATTTATAAGACTCTATGGCGGCATTTGCTGCCATTACAGCTTTCTTTTTAGATAAGTCACGAGCTTTTGCTGGCGCTCCGCTTAAGTTTGGAATTAAACTTACAGACAACAGTCCAATAATTGCAATGACTATTAGAAGCTCTATCATTGTAAAGGCTCGTTTTATCATTTTCCTTAAATTAGTTATAAGACAATGATAAAGGTGTTAATAGCAAGGTAAAAGAAAAACGCCTTGCGAGATACAAGTAAAAGTTTTTTTATTCAGCTATCCTTGCGCCTAGCCAAAACTAGATATTTCCGACCTGCGAAAGCAATTGTGTCATTGGTAACATAATTGCCAGAACAACTACACCAACAATACCACCAACGATACCGATAATTAGCGGCTGAATTAATTTAGACAAATTATCTGCCATTTTTTCGGATTTGTCGTCGTAGTAATTTGCTACTTGCAGTGCTAATTCGTCGAGCTTGGCAGTTTTCTCACCGACTGAGAACATGTTTACTAAAAGCGAGGAAAAATAGGGAGAGTTGTACATGGCCTCTTCTAATTTAATACCCTTTTTGACATCTTTTTGCAGAATACTAATTAAATTTGCATAAACAAGATTACCCATAGAGGAACTACAAATACCAAGAGCTTCGACAATCGAAACACCTGCCGAAAGTAGATTTGAGAGTGATCTGGCAAAGTTTGCCTGGGAAAGATACATGATAAAATCTTTTAGAACTGGTGTTTTTAAAAACAAATAATGGAACAGTAATTTGCCACGAGGAGTTTTGTAAAACGTAATAAGTCCAAAAATTATTCCAAGGATGGCCAAGAAAATATAACCTCCGTAAAGCTGTACAAAATCACTCGCATCTAGAAGCATAATTGTTAGGCCTGGCAACTCGGCGTTCATCCCTTCGAAAAGGGTTTTCACTTGTGGGATTACAAATGTGAGCATGGCGTAGACTGTAAGAATAACAAACACAACTACAACTATTGGGTAAATCATGGCCGATTTTACTTTGGCTCGTACAGCCATCCCTTTTTTTATTTCGAGAGCTAATCGCTGCATAACGCTTGAAAGCTGACCTGTTAATTCTCCCGATTTAAGCATACCAATTTCTGATTGAGAAAATACCTTTGGGTACATTTCTAGAGCTTCTGAGAATTTCTTACCCTGTTCAACTTGAACCGCAAGTGACTCTAAGAGGTTTCGCAGAGATTTTGTAGATGCTTGTTTAGCCGAAATATTAAGTGCTTGTACAATCGAAATACCAGCAGCAAGCATTGTTGACATTAGTTCGTAAAAAAATGATTTTTCGTCTAATGAAACTTTTATATTAATTGTACGCCCGGCAGTTGTTTTGTATAAACTTTTTAAATTCTTAAGTAATCGAGAAAATTCAGACTCTGGTTTTTTAACAGGCATTATTCTGTCTGTAGCTCCGATATCTAGAATAATATCCTCGCTTGATTGCAATTGAGACTGCTCTTTTTGTGCATCTAAATCAAAAGATTTATCTTTTTGATCTAATTCCGATAATGAAAATCCTTTGGCTTTTTTCATATTTATTCAGCGTTAGATACTCTGTAAACTTCGTCTAAGGTTGTTAAACCTTTCATTGCAAGAATTAACCCGTATTGTTCGAGTGTAACCATTCCTTCTGATTGAGCTACATTTTGAAGCTCCAAAACATTAGCACCCTTTAAGATTGCATCCTTTAGTTGACCGGTCATTGTGAGTACTTCGTAAACACCAACACGGCCCTTGTAAGCTGTTTGGGCAAACTGCGGGAGAGGTTTTAGGAAGGTTGGATTATCAAAATCTAATTCTGGATAATTGGCTTTTTCTGAATCTGGAATTTGAGCGATTGCCGCTTTTACTGTTTCTAATGTTTTGCCTTGCAACTGATACTTTTGGCACTTGTCTGGATTTACCCTTCGGACAAGTCTTTGGGCGATAATAGTATCGACCGCAGATGCAATAAGATACTGAGGAACTCCCATGTTGGCTATACGAGTAATTGTTTCGACTGCACTGTTGGTGTGAATTGTTGAGAATACAAGGTGACCTGTTAGGGCTGCCTCGATTGCGACATCGATTGTTTCGTGATCACGGATCTCACCCACCATAATAATATCCGGATCTTGCCGCAAGGCTGCACGTAGACCTTTGGCAAAATCGAATCCGATATCGGCTTTGACCTGTGCTTGATTGAGTCCGTCTAGTTGAATTTCGACTGGATCTTCGATAGTTAAAATGTTTACACCTTCTTTATTCAAAATATTTAAAGATGCATAAAGAGTAGTTGTTTTACCAGAACCAGTTGGACCGGAAGTTAAAATAACACCGTTTGGTTTTGTGAGAGATCGTGTAATTGCCTTTTGAGCATTACCTAAAATACCAAGCGCTTCGAGTGTTGGAATTGCTTTAGACTTGTCTTGCAAACGCATTACGATTTTCTCTCCATTTACTGTTGGTAGAGTCGAGACACGAAGATCCATTTCGCGTCCATCCTGGGTTTGTACAGAAGTTCGACCATCTTGTGGGATACGTGTTTCGTCGATTTTTAAATCACTCATAATTTTCACCCTCGATACAACTGCCGGATGCATGTTGTTTTTGTACTCTGTGATTTGTCTAAGCATACCGTCTATACGGTATCTAATTCGCACTCGATCTTCTTCGGGTTCCATATGAATATCCGAAGTTTTTAGATCTAATGCTAAACTCATGACTAATAAAACTGTTTGTGGCACATTACTGGCTTTGATTGCCTTTTCTAATTCGGCTATTTTGTCTTGAGCTTCTTTTGTGTAGGTGAATTCTTCGGCCTTTACTTGCGCAGCCGGGTCTGATTGAGTGGTTGTTTGTGGGTCTGATTGAGTGGTTGTTCCGGCTTGGCTACCAGAACCTGTGGTTGCGGCCTGAACTTGGGATTGGACACTGGTTTGTGTTTGGCTTGTTTGAGAAGATGAACCACCACCGTTAGATCCCACATTGCTAGATACACCCGCTGTGGCGGCAGATCCTTTGGACATATTTACTAATTCTTCTTGCTCTGAATCCAAAACTGGTTGAGACTGCAAAGTTTGTTGCACAGCATCTGCGACAGCTTTATTATCAGCAATTTCTTGCTGTTTTTGAGCGTCTGCAATTTTTATTTGCTTTGCTTCTAAACCCGGTATGTTGAATGAGTCTTGTGGGTTCATTAGTTTTGGATAGTTTTTAAAATATTTAAATTCAAGGTAGTTTGAAACTCTGGATTTTGGTCCTCTTGATTAGTTTGAGGAACACGGAAATTTAGATTTCTGAGTTCTATCAAATAAAAAGGTTCTGAACGATTGAGCCCTACTTTTTCGAATTCCTCTAACAAAGTTAGTAATGAATCTTTGGTAGCGGTTAACTCCAAAGCCACTGGAATAGATTCAAATCCGAGTGAAGTGTTTGGAATTGGACTTGAGAAACTTAAGTTTGTAACAATCAAAGGGTTTTCTTCGGTTTGGATTGAATCAATGATTTTATCGAAGGTTCTGACAAATTGATTTTTATTGAACTCTTGCATATAGAAAACATCAAAATCGCCATCCACCGAATCTAAAAAGGCTTTGTGGGCTTGGCTTGCCGATTTTATTTTGGCAGCGGCTTCGGTCTTGTTTTTTTGTACCGTATTGGCAATTTCAGCTAAAGAGGCTTGAAACTTTAAACCGTCAGATATTTTATAATAAGAACCATACAATACTGCGAGTATCAAAACTATTATTCCGAAAATGTAGATATATGTTGAATTGATTTTCATTTGTATAATTATAACTTACTAAATTGAAAACTTAGACTTAGATTGGTTCTAAATGTTCCATCTAAATTTGAAGGTTGTTTTTGGAAATTAACAACATTGAGACCGTCGAAAACCGGGCTTTGCTTGAGTGCGTCTTCTAGATCTGCTACTAAGGTAAAGGTATCTGGCGAATCGGTTTGAATTTCTGTTTGAACAGAAATACTTGAATTATTAACATCGAATCCATATGAGGTGTGTCTAAGAATGTAATCTTCTCGAGTGTCGAAAAGAGTAAAATCTGGATCGAAAGATTTTGAAATAAAGTCTAACTCTCCAAGCACAGAAATAAAACTAGATCGCTCTAAACTTAGTATTGCCAATTGTTTTAAATGCGAGTCCCTATATTTGGAAAATAAACTTATTAGGTACTCTATAAATTGCTTGTTATCTAAATTTTCATATTCGCTTTGATTGAACATGAATGCAATATCTTGATTAGAAACAAGGTTAGAAATTTCATTTAACAACTGTTGCTCTTCTATAAATTGAGACTTTTTGAGCTTATCTCCAACAAGAGGGTTTACCACTGGCAAGTACTCTTTTGAGTTTAACTTACCTATCAATTCTACTTTTAATTCGTTTGAATCTAGAACTTTGCGTGACTCAATCAATTCTGTATTTATCAATTCTAACTCGTTAACAATTGACTTTTTAATTGACTCTAGCTCTGTTTTACTTGCTTGAACCTCTGACTCTGAGCTTAGTTTGTTGCTAAATACAATAAACTCGTTATGGAACTCGACAGCAAGAAAACTCAGATTCTGACTGCTTATCGCTGCGGTATAGAGATGGCTAAATGCCTTGTCTACTTTTGATTCTGATAGAGCTTGTTTGGTAGTGGACTCTGAAGACTCTTGAATTGATGTGTAACCAAGAAGCGATGTAGCATCTGTAAAAAAGACTGCACCCAGAACTATTGTTAGTGCTAAAAGTCCAAAAAATGAATATTTAATAATTGATTGCTTACGCTGATTTTCACGTTCGATTACTAGACTTAGGTTTAGATCGTCCTCGAAACTATCTAGTTTTTCTAGTACTGGCTCTGAATTAACTGGGCGGTCTTCGGCAGCCATTACAGATGAAACAACCGTGTCATTCAGTTGTGATGGGTCTAGGATTTCGGATTTCTTTTGTTTGATTGTTGTGTCAAAACCAAGACTGGCTAAATCAACCATGTCGTTTGATTCGTCATCGGTAGAATATAAACTTCTGGTTCCTGGATTAAGCCCTTGTTGGTTTTTGGCTTCTGGCTGCAAGTTTTCACTATTGTTTTCTGGCAATTGTTTTGGATCCTCTATAATATTTACCATTTTTCTTAGTTAATCTATATATTTTAACAGTTTTAAAGCCAAAAAACAACTAGTTAGGAGAGTTTTTTGTTAAAAGACCCTATAAAAAGGTTGACTTAATGTATAAATTAGCTTAAAGTTGCTGTGACTTGTCGTAGACCGCTGGTATCAAAGGTATCTTTGAGTAAATCCTGCCGAGACTTATAAATAGGCATGCCGGGTGAATAGCCCACAAAGGCGCTCTTTGGTCTACGATCGGTCCTAAGGGTTTAATTTTATAATATGGCGATTAGCAAATCGAAAAAAAACGATATATTGCAAGAGCTCCAACAAAGTTTTAAGGAGGCCAAGTCTGTTATGTTTAGTAAATACTCTGGGATTAGCGTTTCTGGCTTTTCTAAGGTTAGAACTGCACTACGTGAACAAAACGTAGAATGCCGAGTTGCTAAAAAAACTCTTATCAAACTTGCCGCTAAAGAACTCGGCGTAGAAGAATTACCTGCAGGTAGTCTTGAGGGACCAATTGCAGTTATTTTCTCATACGATGACGAGCTTTCTGGTGCGAAATTGATTGATAAGATGTCAAAAGACTTCGAACAATTAGAACTTACTGGTGGTATTTTAGACGGCCAAGCTTTCGGTCCTACCGAAGCTAAGGCTTACGCTTCTATCCCATCTAAGGAAGAGCTTTATGCGAAACTATTGGGCTCAATGCAAGCTCCAATCTCTGGGTTCCACGGAGTATTACATGGAACAATGCGTCAATTCGTTGGCACTATGCAAGCAATTGCAGATAAAAATCAATAAAATAATTTATATTAACCAAATTTATCATGTCTGAAGAAAAAAACCTTCCGGAATTGAGTAAAAATGCTCAACAAATCATGGATTTAGTAAAAGAACTTCCAGTTTTAGAACTAGCTAACCTAGTTAAACACATGGAAGAAGAATTCGGTGTATCTGCTGCTGCTCCTGTAGCAATGGCTATGGCTCCTGCTGCTGGTGGTGATGCTGGTGCTGCTGAAAAATCTACTTTCGATGTAGTACTTGAATCAGCTGGTGGTCAAAAAATCGCTGTTATTAAAGCGGTTAAAGAAGCACTTGGTCTTGGTCTTAAAGAAGCTAAAGATATCGTTGACGGCGCTCCTAAAGCTGTTAAAGAAGGTGCATCTAAAGAAGAAGCAGAAGAACTTAAAGCTACTTTGGAAGCTGCTGGTGCTACTGTTGAACTTAAATAGTTCTCTAAAAATTAAACCAAACAAGACCCGCTTTGTCGGGTCTTTTTTTGTACCCGCTTGTATCTTGAGCCTGCGTGATTTTGTTAAAATTAATATGGTTTTGTTTTTTGTGAATCAGATAAAGTACGTAGTAAAGCCCTAAAAACAAGATTGGAATTAGCGCTAACACCTGATTGAGTTCTAAAAACACATTAAATGCCGCATGAAATAACCCAGCAAGCAAAAGTCCCATAATGCGTTGCTCGTGAATAAAGATTTTAGTGCTTGAGACTGGAATAATCTTTGAAAGCAATCTATTTATAGATCTTTGAAAACCAAATTCTTTGGAGTTTGCAAGATTTTTACCAAAAAGCGCCAAGCCATAATGATAACCATAGATACTAGAGAAAATAATATGTGCGAGCGTTGAGAAAAATGATCTAAATAGGACTACCTTCCAAAACATTTGTAGCTCTAGATTTTGGTAGATGTCTATAAAGTAAAACGTGTTTTCGGCAAAAGAAAACCCAAGAGCTGCAATAATACTAAATTCGATGGCGTCATCGATATTATCGATTTCTTTGCGGTCAACTTTGGCTGCGACAAAGTGTTTAAGGTACTCTTCTACAAAGCCGATTGTTAAAAATAGGATTAGTAAATTGAGTGGTAATTGTGAATGAAATAGCTCGAAACTTATTACAGCTTGCAGGTATTCGTTTAATTCATTTCCGGGTAAAATATTCAAAAATAATCTATAAAAAACTAATGGAATCACGGCAAAGGCCGAAAATACAAAAGTTTTAATAACCAATTCTCTTTTTTCATCGTGCTTGTATAAAAATAAACTTCCCCAGATTAGTACTGGTAAAATACTTAAAAGTGCGCAGGCAATGACTATTAAAAATTGTGACATTTAATTTGGTTATCACAATATTATAGCAAGAATTAAAGTTTAAATAAAGTAAAATCAACACCTAGATCTTCGAAATAACCCATTTCGACTGTAGAAATGAAGGTTTGGTAATCCTGTGCTAGTTCCAACAAGGCTTTTCGGCGGGTTTTATCTAATTCCGAAAAAACATCGTCGAGTAACAACAATGGCTTTTTTAGTGTGTGTGTTTCTATGTAGTTAATTTGTGCGAGTTTTAGGCTTAAAACAAGTGATCTAAGTTGTCCACGCGAACAAAATTCGACTACACTTTGATCGTGAATAAGTAATTTAAAGTCATCTCGATGCGGGCCGAAATTGGTATACTTAGATTTAAAATCTCTCGTGTGATTTTTAACAAGTTGATTTTGAATGTATTCACGAGTGCACTCATCTGCTTCCAGACTCTGATTACCAGGTAAATATTGTAGAGTTATTTGTTCTGGGAACTCTGGTAAAAATCGTTCTAAACATTCTGGTAAATATGTTTTTAGTGACTGGACTAGTCTGTTTCGGTATTCAAAAACTTGTAAGGCTGTATCGACAAAAGATTGGTCCCAAATTGCTAGTGATTCTATGGCTGTTTGCAAATTGGGTGAGTTTTTTAAGATTGCATTTCTTTGGTTTAGAAGCCTTGTGTATTGAATGTTGATCTGAAAATACTCTCGATCTACCTCGAAAAGTACCAAATCCAAAAATCTACGGCGTAGTTTTGGAGATTGCGTGACCAAATCTAAATCTTCTGGTGAAAATAAGACTGTTTGTAGATTAGATAAAAATTGTTTTAAATCTATATCGACTTTGTTTCTTTGGTAAATTTTACGACTAGGATTTATTTGAGCACCAAGTTTTAGAAATTGGGTTTGGGGTTGATTTTCGAATACCTCGAGCACGGCTGTTTGAGAGTTAAAGTTATCAAACTCGGCTTCTATTAAATAGTGGTTATTTCCCATTTTAATAAGTGATTCTGTGTGTCGTGTTCGAAAAGATCTTGGGTACGATAAAAGGTAAATCGATTCAAGTACATTGGTTTTGCCAAGGCCGTTATCTCCAACAAAAATATTCAGCCCTGTGTTCGGTACAAATTCTAAGGTTTTAGAATCAAAGTTTCTGTAGGACTCGAGAGTTAGGTTTTTTAGGTACATTTCGTTTACAAGAAGGTTATTCTTGGTTTATATTAGAGAAAGTTAAAATCTAATTCCAGTAAAAATGTGTGCAAAGCTAGACAAGAATGATCGCTTGTATCAGATTCGGCATTCTGGAGCCCATGTATTGGCTCAGGCAGTGTTGGATATGTTTCCAGAAGCAAAATTAGCCTTTGGTCCACCCGTAGACAATGGATTTTATTATGACTTTGAATTACCAAGACCTCTTATTCCGGAGGATCTTAAATTGATTCAAAAGAAAATGAAAAAAATTGCTGCCCAAAGACAAAAGTTCGTTGGACGAGTAGTGCCAATTGCAGAAGCTCGAAACTTTTATGATCAAATGGGACAAGTCTACAAAGTAGACCAAATCGATAAATTAGCATCTCAAGGTGAAACCGAAGTAACCTTCTACGAAAACGTGTTACCACAAACCGGCGAAGCAAAATTTGTAGATCTTTGTGGGGGTGGACACACAGAACATACTGGAGATATTGGTGCATACAAACTAGACTCTATTGCTGGTGCTTACTTTCGTGGAGACGAAAACAACACTATGCTTACTCGGATTTATGCATTGTGTTTTGAAACTCAAGATGAACTAAAAGAATACGAAAAAATGATGGCCGAAGCCCGCAAACGCGACCACCGAAAACTTGGTAAAGACTTAGAGCTTTTTGCTTTCGATGACGAAGTTGGCGCAGGTTTACCTTTATGGCTTCCAAAAGGAGCCGTCTTAGTTGAAGAAATTGAACAACTAGGCAAAAGAAAAGAAAAAGAAATGGGATATAGTGTGGTGCGAACCCCTCATATTGCAAAAGAACAGCTTTATTTAAGATCAGGACACTTACCATACTACGAAGAATCTATGTATCCGAGTATGGATATGGACAATGAAAAGTATTATTTAAAGGCTATGAACTGTCCGCATCACCACAAGATATTTGGGGCAACTCCGAAAAGTTATAAAGATTTGCCTGTGCGACTTTCTGAATATGGAACTTGCTACAGAAACGAGGGTTCTGGAAGTCTCTTTGGATTAATGCGTGTTAGGTCTTTATGCATGAATGATGCACATATTTATTGTACTAATGAACAATTCGAAGAAGAATTCTCGAAGGTAATCGATATGTACATGTACTATTTTGAACTTTTTGGGATTGAAAAATATCAAATGCGATTATCGAAACATTCGGATGAAGGTTTAGGTAAAAAATATGTAGATGACAAAGATCAATGGGTGAAATGTGAAGAGATGGTGAGAAGTGCCCTTGTTAAATCTGGAGTGCCATTTGTAGAAGAAGAAGATGAAGCTGCTTTTTATGGCCCAAAAATCGATGTACAAATTTGGTCTGCAATTGGTCGTGAGTTTACACTAGCAACTAATCAAATCGATTTTGCTGTGCCGGCTAGGTTTAATCTAACCTATACAGATGCAGATGGATCGGAGAAAACTCCTTTGTGTATTCATCGTGCTCCATTGAGTACTCACGAAAGACTTATTGGGTTTTTGATAGAACATTATGCTGGGGCATTCCCTGTGTGGCTGGCACCTGTACAGGTAGATGTTATTTGCGTGTCTCACGCGTTTAGCGAGTATGGTCAAAAGGTTGTTTCGACTTTGGAGAGTGCAGGGTTGAGAGTGCAAATTTTGGACCCAGAGAACTCACTATCAAAAAATGTGAGATTGAGTGAAACTAAGAAAGTTCCAGTCAAAGTAATCTTGGGTGAAAAAGAAATGCAAAACGAAGGTGTAACTGTTAGAAGGTATGGCCAAGATGAGCAAGTAGAAATGAGTCTTGAAGACTTTGTAGCACAAATTGTGTCGGAGACGAAGGTTTAGATTTATATAATAAAAGCCCCGGTTTTAGCCGGGGCTTTTTAAGTTTGAATTGGTAAATCAGTAGCGCTTATTAATAAGCTGGAACATATCCATCTTTGGTAAATCTAGCACCTTTGATTAAACCTAAGAATTTTTGTGGATTGGTGGCTGCAAGGTCTCTAAATTTCTTAAAGAATTGCCCTACATATCTTTTGGTTTCTAAATCACCTTGTGGAATTGGAGATTGTCCAAGTAAATATTTAGTATATGATTGATCAATTTGATCTGGATAGCTTTTAATTATATATGCAATAAATGGCTTGATTAAATCTAAATGCTTTCTTTTGTTATAGGCATAGTCTTTGATTGGACTTGGGTGGTCATATGCTGTAGCTACATTAGAATCAATATTTGAGAATAGAACGTACCAAGACCCCAGAACTTCTGCCATGTTTCTTGCCCGGTCTGCGTCTTTCATTTTGGTATATTTTACACTTGAGATTGCTCCTATGTCGCTTTTGCCAGCTTCGAATTGAGATATCATATTAAGAGTTTCAACGAATCCTTCGAAAGAATTGTCGATTTGTTCTTGTCCAAAATTAATTTCGGAAAGCTGCCTGTTAACTCCAAGTTTAGTGTACATAGATTCTGGGCTCGCTGCAGGAAATGCGTGTTGTGTGTATTCTTTATCAAATTTTTGTGTAGAGTCTACACGAGCTTTTGTTTTTGGAGCAGAACTTGCTTCTAAGCGAATATACTGTGCGAGTTTGTTTTTATTATAAGGAGGTGTTTTTCCTGGTCTGTGTTCTAAGAATTCAAGAATTTCTGGACATAGACCTTGTAATTTACTACCCGATTCTTCGTCTTTAAGGCGTGCTAAGTAATCAATTTGAGGAACATCTCCACGTTTCATTCTATTAATATATGAGTCTGTTAAAAGTGTTGTGCCAGCTGGAGATTTTGCCGCCATCCCTGCAATAATAAAGAACATAGCATCGTTTGCATCTAGAAAGGCGTTTTCGATACCTGCTGTTAGATAACCTTCGAATTGTGCTGGATGGACATCTTTACCATTCACAAAATCGTCTAGGATCTTGTGGATTTCTGGACCAAGACCACCAATTTTAAAGAATTCTTCGGAGATAACTTTTTTGTAGTTATCTACTTCTGATGAATAACTTCTATCTTGTTTGTTGGCAATTTCATCACCTGTACCTTTACCGTATAAAGCGTCTAGAGCTGCTTTTGAAGCTGTCTTGGCAGTTTTCCCAGATTTAGAAATACCATGTTTTATCATGAATTCTGTATGTGGAGCATTTGTATTGCCAAGCACCACATCTTTGTGCTTTTGGAGTAAGTTATTTAGTGTCTTTTGGAAACGTGGATCTTCTAGATTGAGCATACCTTTGTCGGCAAGAAAATCTATATAGGCACGGGCTTTGTATCTATCTTTGGCTTTGTTTAACTTCTCAATAACATCGAACACAGTATCGGATGAAATACGTTCTGATTCATCTTTGATTTTTTCTCCAATGATACTCGATTCTTCATCTGAAAATCTTCTACCAAGTTCGCCTGGTAGGTTTTTACCTACTTTGTTGAGTCTTTCTTTGTCTTTTCTTTCGATATGTTTTCCATAGATGTTTTTTGCCATAGAAGCAAGTTGAGCGTAATCATTAAAGTTCAGTAGTTGCAACTCCAATAGCTCTAGTGGATCAAAGAATATATTTTTCACAGAAGAAAGATAATGAAGTGGATTCATACCTTGTTTTTTTGATTTTTTCTTGGCTGATTCTGCAGGCTGTCCACTTGGTAACTCTTCTGGATCTTGTAGATTGAAGTTTTGCAGCTCGTAATCTTTACAGAATTCGACAAATTCTGGAATACTCATTTTTCTTCCAGTATCTAATACCACAAATGAATCGTCTCCATTGTCTTCTACTTCTTGGATTGTAAAATAAGATCCATCTCGGGCGTGTAACACCTCGCCTGGGACGATTTGAATTGGATTATCGGAAAAATATTCTTCGGTTGAGAGATGTGCATATTTTGCTCTCAAAGCCGCTGGTTGGTTTTCAAGAATTTCTCTGGCTCTTTGTAACGATACTTTTTCTTCTACACGATTGAGTCTGTACCATCTAGCAAATTCTGGAAAGCTCATTTGGGTTTCGGCCCCATCTTTGTCTGCAATTGTTAGGATGTTGTTTTCTATTTTTGTGACTTTGTATGTTTCTCTAATAGATTTGTCATTTGGGTTATTGGCATCCTGGAATCCTCGGCACACTTCGAACTGGGTTCCAATTGTTATAGTTTGCCCATATAAATGATATTCAATATTTTGTTCTAAGTCTTGTTGGGAAACAATTAATTCACGTATATCTTTGGATTCCAAAAAGTCTTGAAACTCTTGAATTGTCATGGTGTCGCTACTTCCATATGGCAAATCGCCCTCTAAATGGATAATTGTTTGGAAGTTATCATAAATATAGTCCATATCTAAATTGCTTTCTATTGAAAGGTTTAGTCTTTGGATTTCTAGTAAATTTTGTTCAATAGATCTGATAGCATCTGTTGAGGATGGATCTTGTTGGATCAACTGATCTAGGTGATTTTGAAACTGCTCCATTGATAAAAGACTATCCACTGTATGACCATTTAAAGCGGTAATGGTTGAAATCAACTCGGTAGTTTGAGCTATAAAAGTATCTCTTGAAGCTTGGCTGTCGATGGTTTCAATCGCAGCAATACTAAAGTTGTGCTGTGTAAAATCTTGATCTAAATAAAAATATTGATTCCCCTCACGTATTTTTAGACCTGTAGTTCTTTCTACGGTGTCGATATTGTTGGTTTTGACTTTGTGTTTATTTATTTCTGATAAATCGTTTTCGAATAAGACTTGTAAATCGTCAACCATTTTTGAAAACGTTCTAGATTCCATCTCTGCTTGAGATAGTTTGTCAGTCATAAAATCTAAAACTTCTTGTGAATCTGGTAAATTGTAGGTTTGAAGAAAATCAATTAACCGATCTTGAAAATCGCTTGCAGATGGAGTTAACTGCTCTAGGTACTCTAAATGTGAGTCATCTAAACTTTGTAGTTGTGGATGCTTGTTGAGATCTAGAAATAAATTGTGAATTACATCACTTTGTGTTGTGAGCTCTGCGATTTTGGATTCGAGTTGAGTTTCGGAATGTAAAAGGCCTTTGCTCGGTGAATCTTTTATACCTTGTAAATGTGCTATAGCCCTATCTCGGACATGTTTTTGAATCGATGATATTGTTTGTACCTCATTAAATTCAGTGGATTCATAAGAATCTGGTGTGGCTTGCTGAATATCTACTATAAATTGATTCTGAATATCTTCTGAAAAATCAGCAGATTGGAGTAAATTTTTGATTAAATCAAGCTCTGGTTGTGATACAAAGGCTCCAGACAGTCTATCTAAAACAACATGTTCTATTGGCTGTAAGGCTAATCTTTGATCATCTGAAAGGTTTCTATAAAGAGTTTCACACTCCATTTGTAAATTTAAAATGGAATTTGGTTGTAGGTTGGGATTTTGAATAGTCATTTAGGGTGGGGGCTATTTTGATTAATTATACACCTGGATTGGATTTTTGTCTAGCGCATCGACCTGCTAACTGTTCGATCTGCCAAGGCTTCTCGAAGAGTTTCAGTTTGGTGCACAGAGGCGTATCTCTTAAGCTCTGTAAGGAAAGTTCTATCTTTACCAGAGAATTGATTTGGTCTTAAACTATTTAAAGATGTGTTTATTTGTGACAAAGGAATATTTTGGAATTGAGGCTGGGTGGCGACTGTTCTAAAGTGACTAAATTCAGGTACGCCAATTACGCTACCACCTCTTAGCAAGCTTTCAACCTGAGAAGTTTTTTGAGATGAATTACTTGGGTCGGCTCCTGCTGCTTTACTTGCAGCGGTTTGTAGATTCTTCCATTTGTCAGACAGGCTACCTAAACTAATAGTACTACCTGTTCCTGCTGCACCAAGTGGAATTCTACCCATAAGACCTTGGGCTGTTCTGGCATTATCTCGAGCAAATTGAGAAATCTTATCTGTAATAAACGAAGCTCTGGTTTTGCTACCCACCTCTAACGCTACTTCGTAGACGATTACTGCAGACGCGAGACTAATTATTAGCTTTTCGAGTGTCTCGACCCCACTAAATGGATAAGACAATCCTTGTCCAAGTTGAATACCTGGAGTCGATATACCAGTCTGCTCAATTGTATTAAAAATGATGTAAGAAATTGACATTGCAAAACCAACTTTTACTGGTGCAAACACATGAGTGAAAAACTCGTCATAAAGACTCTTTAATTCATCGAACTGCGAAATACCCATTATAGTGGCAAAAACTATTAGTGGGGATAAGGCAATTGATAACCATAAAAACATCAACCTAACCACTAGTACAAAAAATAAACTAATGTATGCCAAAGCATGTACTAAGACCATAATCAAACTTAGTGCGGTATTGATTGAAAGGTTAACTATATCTAATGTTGCCTCGAAAGTTCTAGACGGCTCCAGGCCATCAGCAATTGTAGAGTAGTTTGCTGCCATGAGTAATGAAAGGTTGGAGGAAGTTATTCTAGAAAAAAACCCTTTAGCAGCATTAGATAAAGTATTTCCATTACACATTGTAGTATCGGTAGAGCCTGCTAGGCCTAGGTTTATAAAACCCTTGAACACTTGACTATCTGCCGATGAACCTACTTGTTGCAAAGCAGAACACACACCTTTTTCGACTCGACTAAGAGAGTTTATCGATTGAATTTGAATAGAGTTTGGAAGTCCAAATGCAAAATTGGTTAATACATTTGATGCATCTAAAATGACTCTGGCTCCAAAAAATGTAAAATTAATCGCGACTAAAGTAATAACCATTTTTTTGAGAAAACTTTTAAGCTCATAAGTACTACCTTCGGATGCTCCAAAAATATTTATTAGCGCTACTGCTACGAGCATTATGGCAAGAATTAGACTTGTGATATTTCTCATTTGAGACCAAATTTCGAACAAACGATCCTCCACTCCAGGTCCAAAAATTAGATTATTATCGAGTAGTGGTCCAATTAAAAGTAGAATTGGCCAAAGCAACTGTTGAATAATTTGTAGACCCGTGGATAAAAACTGCACTAAATTGGTGATAAAATCTGTCGTACTCAAAGGAGCACTTGCAGCTGTTGGGACTGCCATTGCGACAAAATCTGCAGAAGGCCAAAACATTACAACAACTGCAATTAAAGCAATTTGTAAAGTATTGGGCAGTAAAATTTTTAATAGTTTTTTCATATTAAGGGGTGGTTGGATTTTGTCGTTGTGGTGGAGTCGGAGCGCTCGAGCCTTGTGTCCGAGAAGTTGTTGGTGAATGCAAAGGTAAATCTCGACGAAGAACTCTCGAGTCTAAATTACTAGAAGTTATACTTGCCGAGTTTAGTGACAAAGAAAGAATAGTAAATTGGATACATGCAAATTTGTCATTACCAGTTTCTCTTACTGAATTTGTATAAATTTCTTTAGCTTTTGAAACAAAGTCTCCTCTTTGAGCTTGTGGTAAGGTTTGTGAGAATTCAGTTATACGACGAATTATAAAGGCTTTTGAGACTACAGCACCTGTTTGTTGAGTTCCAGAATCTGGGTTTACAAACAACGACTTGGCAAAGTTTATAAAGTTATTTGTTTTAATAAAATCTTTTGATTGACCATTTTCATTAACTGTAACTTGATTTTCATGAGACTGATAAAAATGAAAAATAGACTCAATTGCAAGGTCTGAATCCTCACGTAGAACCTCATTAAAATCGTCTCTACGTGACACTTTTGTTAAATTTTCCATTGCTTTTTCCATAAAGGATTGCTCTTGGGCGGAAACTGGAGGCACCCCACCAAGTAAAGAAAAGGCTTTTCTAAAGAGTTTCTTGAAAAGATAAAATCTGATAAAAGATTTCCAGAATTTAGATGGATCAGACATAAAACCTTCTTTACCTGCAAGCATTTCTGTTGCCATTTGTAAAAAGGCATCTAATGCAGAAATACCAGCACCAAAAGTACCATAAATTAAAGCTAATTTTTGTGGATCTTTTAGTAAGTTTCCAGCATGTGATTGGAAATTCTCCATTCTTGTTTGCTCTAAAAATTGAGATAAAAACATTGTTTCTTGTTGCCTTAGCCCCTGAATTCTCGGACTATTAAGACTATCTAAAACACTTTGTTCTTGTTGAGTTAAAGTTATAGTACCACTTAGCTGCTGGACTGCTCTTTGTAGGTCTTGGTATCTTAGACCTGTTCGGTACATGAAATAGGTTAAAGAATTTGCACTGTGATTTGATTTTAATAAGTGTATGGCTGCAAGAGTGTATTTAGAGTACTCTTGGTTGTTTAATACTAATTTTGGTTTGAGTGCTGATAGTCCAAGGAAAAATTTATTAATTTGTGCCTCTGGAATTTGTCTGTCTGTATTCAATCCTTCGGTCCACATTCCTCTCATTGATCCCAAGAATTGAGACATGTTAGATGACAATCTTCGCGGTGGGTTAAGATTGGTATTAAAAAATTGATTAAGCTCAGAAAAGTTTTGGAAACTTTGAGGGTGGCTTGCGAGACTACTTAATCTATGTAAAGCTTGGTGTTTGCCGTCTATAGTTACTGGTGTTTCGGATTGGATTGTTTGGGCGTTGGCACTACTAAATTCTTCTGAACCATCAACAGAGCTTAAGAAATGAGACATAGT